>CANPBT010000001.1 GCA_947572415.1 uncultured Clostridia bacterium
AATACCAATATATCGTTCATTTTTCTCTCCGCCAAATTACTGTTTATCGTACAATTATTATATCACGAAAAATGAAAGAACGCAACCGATTGAATTTTGCGGGAAATATAAAACATATCTATATCTCACTAGGCTACGAGTAGCCTAATTCGTCCACGAAAAAAAGTACAGAAAAGGCACAGCTTAACGCTATGCCTAAACCTTTTTATTTGCGTTTTATTAAATTCCCTGTGGGAATTACGGTAATTTCCTCCTCTTTTTCAATCGGTTTTATTTTCCTTCATGCTTACGCTTTCCCACTTTCCCGTAAGCGCGAAAACGGCGATACACGCGATAAGCGCAACGGCCGCAAACACTCCCGCGGCAATAAAAAACGGGATTTTGGGCGCTTGAAGTATAAACGATATAACAATAATTATCGCAACGCCTACAATGCTCACGGCAATGCAGCTCGTCCTTAATCCGAATTTTTCTTTATTAACCGCGCCGAGGATAATTCCTACTATGCCCATTATTAATCCCCACGGGGGCATAACGAAAGTCAGTATCAATGCGACAAGTCCGAAGCTGTGCGCTTGCCTTTTTCGGACGTAAAGTTTTTGCTCGTACTCGGCGCGCTGCTCGGGGGACATAACGAGGATTGCGTCGGCTGGTTTTTCCGCTTCGACGAACTCCTGCGCGGTCTCGTCCGTAACGATATGCGTGTGCTTTGTTATCCACTTTTTCTTTTTGACCGAAAGCCAGAAAAGGTATATGCCGAGCGTTACCAGCGAAAGCAATATCCATATTATGTACTTCCCGAAAAGCTGCGTGGCTTTTCCGTCGAATACAAGCCTTTTGCCGTCGATATACGTGTGTTTGCATTCCCAGCGCTGTTTCCAGCATACCATTGCGGGGTTTGCAAGCGAAAGCGTGATAAGGCTGACGATAAACGATACCCAGCTTATAAGCTTGCGCACAACCGCTCCGCCCGTATAGCGTGAAGCCTCTTTTTCGGGCAGTTCTTCCGTTAAATTTTCATTTTCCATAATATTCTCCTTTTGATTAGCTAAAACTACCAAAATGGTAGTTTTGGAATAATTATATTACCAAAATGGTAATATGTCAAGTAAGGAATGAGTGTTATGAAAACAATTTTAGGGGAAAGGTTAAAAGAATTGCGGGAGGACAGAGGTTACACGCAAAAACAGCTTTCCGAGAAACTTGGCATAAACAGCGTAACTTACCTGCATTACGAAAAGGAGCAACGCGAGCCGCCTTTATCTCTGCTTGCAGATATGGCGGTATTTTTCGGCGTGAGCGTCGATTATTTGCTGGGGCTTAACGACAGCGGCTGACGCCGCTGTTTTTTATGCGTTCGGGTATTGAAATTTAAAAAAAGCCGTGTTATAATGGGGGTATGGGTAAATATATACTTTCAATCGATCAGGGTACTACGAGTTCGCGCGCAATCGTATTCGATAAAGCCGCGCGCATAGTCTGTATGGCCCAGCAGGAATTCAAGCAGATTTATCCCGCGGCGGGACGGGTAGAGCATTCGCCGCAGGATATTATGGGGTCAACGATGGCTGTCATTGCCGAAGCGTTGGTTCGCGCGGATATATCCGCGGAGGATATTGCGGCGGCGGGCATAACAAATCAGCGCGAAACCACGCTCGTATGGGATAAGGCTACGGGCAAGCCCATATACAACGCGATAGTATGGCAGTGCCGCAGGACGGCGGACTATTGCGAAAAGCTTAAAGAAAAGTATTCGGATTTAATTTACGAAAAGACGGGGCTTATCCCCGACGCGTACTTTTCCGCAACCAAAATCAAATGGATTTTGGATAACGTGGACGGCGCGCGCGAACGCGCGGAAAGGGGCGAGCTGCTGTTCGGCACCGTCGACACTTTTTTGATGTGGCAGCTCTCGAAAGGCGACATATTCGCCACCGACTACACAAACGCCGCGCGCACAATGCTGTTCAACATACATACCCTGGAGTGGGACGACGAGCTTTTAAAGCTCTTCGGTATCCCGCGCGATATGCTGCCCGAGGTTTTGCCGAGCGGCGGCAAATTCGGTTATACGCATAAAAGCGTGTTCGGCTCGCCCGTGCCGATTTGCGGCGCCGTGGGAGACCAGCAGGCGGCGCTGTTCGGGCAGCTCTGCACCGAAGAGGGCGATTTGAAAAACACTTACGGCACGGGCTGCTTCCTCCTGATGAACACGGGCAAAAAGGCTGTTAAAAGCCGAAACGGGCTCGTAACCACTCTGGGCGCGACCCTGACTAAAAAGCCGCCGTACGTGCTGGAAGGCTCGGTATTCGTCGGCGGTGCGGCGGTGCAGTGGTTGCGCGACGGGCTCGGAATACTTAACTGCGCCGACGAAAGCGAAAGCTACGCGGTAAAGGTTGAAGATAACGGCGGGGTGTACGTTGTGCCCGCGTTTACGGGGCTTGGCGCGCCATACTGGGACGCGGACGCACGCGGGCTCATTACGGGCATAACCCGCGGCACGACTCGCGCGCATATAGTGCGCGCCGCGCTCGAGGGGATAGCCTATCAGGTGGAAGATATTGTGCGCGCCATGCAGCGCGATTCGGGCATAAAAATAACCCGCCTCAACGTTGACGGCGGGGCGAGTAAAAATAATTTTTTGTTACAGTTTCAGTCGGATATATCCGATTGCGAAGTCGTTCGCCCGCAAACGGTCGAAACGACGGCGCTTGGCGCGGCGTACCTTGCCGGACTTGCGTGCGGCTTCTGGAAAGACGAGCGCGAAATCAGGGCGACGGCGAGCGGTTACAAGGTTTTCAGCCCGAATATGCCGGAGGCAACGCGCGTGAAGCTTTTAAGCGGCTGGGAAAAAGCGGTTGCAAAAGCGAGGGATTAGTTTTCGGTTTGCTCCGTACTAAGCCCTCTCGCGCCTTTCTTGCGGTATTTCACGCACTGCGTCAGAAGATACTCTATCTGACCGTTCACCGAGCGGAATTCGTCCTCCGCCCAGCGTTCGAGCTCGGCGTACAGCTCGTCTGAAATCCTTAACGGGATTTGTTTTTTGCCGTTCTTTTTATTATCCATTAATCAACCTGTTCTGCGGAAGAACCGTAGTATTTCAGCATTTCGTCAAGCAGCACGTACAGCTGCTTTCTTTTTATCTGTGAGCATAAAGTATAAATTTTTATATCGCCGAACGACCAGAAGAGCTGCCACTTTTTATAAAACGACAGCGTGCTCCTGTAAGCTTTGAAATTTTTTAAATAAATTTTAAGCGAAGGCATATCGTCGTCCAAAAGGTCAAGCCAGGTAGCGTCTTTTGTGAAGCTTTGTATGTCTTCCCAGGCGATAAACCCGAAATGAAAATAACCGGAGTAGTTGTAAACCCCCTTTTCGTCCGCGGTCAAAAGGAAGGGGAAGAACAGGTTGCGGAAATTCAGCGCGCCAAGGCAAAAGCTTATAAAAATTATAACTGAACTGCCGATAATCAGCGGTATTAATATATCCTTTTCGGGTGGGTATTTTATTAAACCTAACGGCAGCAGCGCGGCTAACGCGACGGCAAACGCCAAAAACGCGAACGCGGCTGCCGCGGTAAGCGCGCGGTTGCGCCTTATATACAAATTTTG
Source organism: uncultured Clostridia bacterium (assembly GCA_947572415.1). Lineage (GTDB taxonomy): Bacteria > Bacillota > Clostridia > Christensenellales > Borkfalkiaceae > Coproplasma. Next base: position 3,612 of record CANPBT010000001.1, read on the forward strand.
CGGTTTAGTTAATTTTTCCATATACACTATTCAAAGGTTACGAAAAGGGGTTAACGTTTCGGGATTTTCAAGCGTCAGGTCAAATATATGCCCGCACCGGAAGCCTATATTTTAGCCTGTAACGCGAGAATTTTGCGAGCCTATTAATATATGCTTCCGCTGTTTACGATAGGCTGGGCGTCGCGGTTGCCGCAGAGCACGACGAGGAGGTTGGATACCATTGCCGCCTTTCTTTCGTCGTCAAGTTCCACTATGTTGTTGTCGGAAAGCTTTTTGAGCGCCATATCCACCATGGAAACAGCTCCGTCGACAATCTTCTGCCTTGCGGCTATTATCGCAGCCGCCTGCTGGCGTTGAAGCATTGCCGCCGCAATTTCGGGCGCGTACGCAAGGTTGTTTATGCGCGCGTCGAGTATTTCTATGCCGGCGTTGTTTACTCTGGACTGCAATTCCGCTTTCAGCACTTCGGCTATTTCCTGCGAAGAACCGCGCAGCGACTTTTCGTCGCCGTTTTCGGAAACGTCGTAAGGGTACTGTCTTGCAACCTGTCTTATGGAAGAATCGCACTGTGTGGATATAAAAGTTACGTAATTATCCACCGCGAAAACCGCCTTTGCCGTATCGCGTATGCGCCATATAACTACCACGCTTATCTCAATGGGGTTGCCCTCTTCGTCGTTTACTTTCTGTTTTTCGTTATTCAACGTCATTGCTTTAAGGCTCAACTTTCTGCCGCCTTTGCCGAATGCCGCCGCAGGATTGACCGACGTGCAGAAAGGGTTTACAAAATAAAAGCCGTCTTTTTTAAGCGAGCCGTGGTATTTGCCGAACAGCGTGAATACGAGCGCTTCGTTGGGGGCAAGCACTTTAAAGCCGGGTATGCAGATTATTGCAATCAGCATTAATATTGCGCCGGGAATAAAGCCTGCGCCTTCGGTAATCACCGCACCGGCAATCGCGCCGGCCACGCCGCCTAAAAAACCTACAATTACAACGGCAAGCATAAGCCAGCCGTTTAAGCCTTTCATTTCCTTTTCTTTAACTTCGTTCATAAATGCCTCCGAAAGTTTTATGATATCACTTTGATATCAGTTTAATTATAGTACGAATTTTTACGGTTGTCAACGTTTTTGTTGAAAATTTTTTTTAAATTCGGTATAATCGTATTATGAAAGCAAAAAAGATTGTAAAAATTATAGCGATAACCCTCGCATGCGTTATAGGTGCGGTTGCGCTTATTATCGGCGGATACGTGGGATACGTGGCTGTTCAATATTACAGAATAGAAGACAATTTTGAATTGCAAACGGAAAACGGCAGGGATAAAAAGGCGGGGTTAAACGACGTGTTTACCGTTATGACGTACAATACGGGGTTCGGCGCTTATTCGCCCGACTATTCGTTTTTTATGGATACGGGCGTAATGGACGACGGAACGGAAGTTGTAGGCAAATACGCTAAGGGGCGCGACAAAGCCGACGTAAAAAAGAACGTTGACGGGCAGACGGATATTATAAAAAACGCGGACGCGGATTTTTACTTTTTGCAGGAAGTGGACGAAAAGGCGGACAGAAGCTACGGCATAAATATGAAGAGCGTCTTTTCCGCCGCGTTCGAAAACCGCAGCGCGACCTATGCGGAAAACTTCCATACGGCAAACCTTTTTTATCCTTTCAACGACCCTATAGGCAGAACCGACGCGGGCATACTAACGCTTTCCTCATACAATATACAGAGCGCGGTGAGGCGGTCGTTTCCGCTTACCGATAATTTTATAGACAAGCTGTTCGACCTTGACAGATGCTTCGCGGTGCATTATCTTCCGCTCGAAGGGAGCGATAAGTTTCTGGTTTTAATCAACCTCCATATGTCCGCATACGACAAGGGCGGCGCCGTGCGCGCGCAGCAGCTCGAAATGCTTAACGGCGTTTTAAAGGAGGAGCGGGCAAAAGGCAACTACGTCGTTGCGGGCGGCGACTTCAACCACTGCCTTATCGCCGATTACTTTGAAAGCGACGAGCAGGCTTTATCGCATTTCGAAAGCAGACAGCAAGTACCTGAATGGGTCAAAAATTCCGTTTTACATAATTCCGAGCTGGCGGAGGGTTTCCGTATTGCGTCGGATAAGGACGTCGCCACGTGCCGCGGCGCGGATATCCCTTACGAAAAGGGCGTCAATTATACCAATACGATAGACGGGTTTATCGTTTCCGATAACGTTGAGGTCGTTGCGGTGAACACGCTGAACACAGAATACGCGTTCAGCGACCACAACCCCGTGGTTTTAAAATTTGCGTTATTATGAAGCTGAATTTCGAACTTGTGCCCGACGGCTGCTGGTACAGCAATTTAAGAAGTATTTTATCCCCCGCGCAGTGGGACGTCGTCCGTCGCGAGGCGTATGCGCGCGCGGGCGGCAGGTGTATGATTTGCGGCGCGCCGTCGCATAGGCTCGAAGCGCACGAAAGGTGGGAGTACGACGAAGAGAGATGCGTGCAAAAGCTTGCCGACGTGGTTGCAGTCTGTAAAAGCTGCCACGAAGTTATTCATATAGGCCGTACCCAGCTTATGGGCGGAGAAGTCCGCGCAAGCGAACACTTTATGAAAGTGAACGGCTGTACTTACGCGGAATACCGCAAAGCCCTCGGCGAGGCGAACGAAGCGCACCGCCGCCGCAACCTGGTGCCCGAGTGGAAGCTCGATCTGGGTTATCTGAAAAAATTCATACAAAGCTGAAAAAGGCTTTCCTCCAGTCGGAGGAAGCTTTTTTTGCTTTATAATTTTGTAGAATTATACATAATTTTATCAGCATGCGTCGGTTTTCGGCGCAATATGTTATTAATTATCAGCCCTTTTGCGATACTATATATAGTATAACAGAAAAAAAATAACATACAAGATATTGTGTTTTAAGGCTTGACAACGGGAGTTTAAAGTACTATACTTGATTTCACTACGATTAATTTGGAAAGACGTTACTGTTACGGAGGGAAAGCATATGAAAGTTATTAAACGCGACGGCTCTACGGTGGATTTTGATAAAAATAAAATAACGAGGGCGATAGGCAAGGCAAACGAGGCGGTCGATTTCGAGGACCGCGTGACCGACGCGCAGATAAGCGCGATAGTGGACGATATAGCTTCGCGCCACAGGCGGCGCGTGCTTGTCGAAGATATTCAGGATATGGTCGAAGAAAAGCTGATGGAGCTTCAGAAGTATCAGCTTATGAAGTCGTATATCCTTTACCGCTACGAGCGCGCTTTAATCCGTAAGGCGAATACCACGGACGAGAGCATACTTTCGCTTATCAAAAATTCAAATAAGGACGTAATGGAGGAAAACTCCAACAAGAACGCGCGCACGGCTTCCACTCAGCGCGACCTGATTGCGGGCGAAGTTTCAAAGGACCTGACCCGCCGTATACTGCTGCCCGAATATATTTCCAAGGCGCACGACGAGGGCGCAATTCACTTCCACGACGCAGACTATTTCTTGCAGCCGATTTTCAACTGCTGCCTTATAAATATTAAGGATATGCTCGATAACGGCACGGTAATGAACGGCAAAATGATTGAAAGCCCCAAATCCTTCCAGACGGCGTGCACCATTACCACGCAGATAATAGCTTCCGTCGCTTCTTCGCAGTACGGCGGTCAGTCGGTAAATATAGCCCACCTCGGCAAGTATTTAAGGCTCACCAAAGAAAAATACGTAAAGCAGTGCGAGGAGCAGTTCGGCGGCACGCTCGACGGAGAGACCAAGGCTAGCTTCGTCAATATGCGCTTGCAGGAATCGCTTAAAGCCGGCGTTCAGACAATACAGTACCAGATTAATACGCTTATGACCACGAACGGTCAGTCGCCGTTCGTCACGCTTTTCCTCTATCTCGACGAAAAGGACGAGTATATAGAAGAAAACGCTATGATAATAGAAGAAATCTTAAAACAGCGTTATGAGGGCATAAAGAACGAAAAGGGCGTTTACGTAACCCCCGCTTTCCCCAAGCTTATATACGTCCTCGACGAAAACAACTGCCTCAAAGGCGGCAGATACGATTATCTCACCCGCCTTGCGGTAAAGTGCTCGTCAAAGCGCCTGTATCCCGATTACATTTCGGCGAAGAAAATGCGCGAAAATTACGAGGGCAACGTGTTCTCGCCCATGGGCTGCCGCTCTTTCCTTTCGCCGTGGAAGGACGAAAACGGCAATTACAAGTTCGAGGGCAGGTTCAATCAGGGCGTCGTTTCGATTAACCTCCCGCAGTGCGGCATACTCGCCAAGGGCGACGAGAAAAAATTCTGGGAAATTTTAGAGGAAAGGCTTAGCCTGTGCTACGACGCGCTTATGTGCCGCCACAACGCGCTTATGGGCGTGACGAGCGACGTGTCGCCCGTGCACTGGCAGTACGGCGCGATTGCAAGGTTGCAGCAGGGCGAAAAGATAGACAAGTATCTTCTCAACGGATACTCCACGATTTCTTTGGGATATATCGGGCTGTACGAGGTCACTAAGCTTGTAAAGGGCGTATCTCACACCGACCCCAAGGGTATGGAGTTTGCTTTGAAGGTGATGAACAGCCTGCGTGAGCATTGCGAAAAGTGGAAGAAGGAGACGGGGCTGGGCTTCGGGCTTTACGGCACCCCCGCCGAATCGCTTTGCTACCGCTTTGCGAGAATCGACAAAGAAAAATTCGGCGATATCCCCGACGTTACCGATAAGGGCTACTACACCAACAGCTATCACGTCGACGTGCGCGAGAATATCGACGCGTTCAGCAAATTTACGTTCGAAAGTCAGTTCCAGCAGATTTCGTCGGGCGGGGCTATATCCTACGTGGAAATACCGAATATGCGCCATAATCTTACGGCTATTGAGGACGTCGTCAAATACATTTACGACAACATACAGTACGCCGAATTCAATACGAAGAGCGATTACTGCCACGTATGCGGCTTCGACGGGGAAATCGTAATAAACGACGATAACGAATGGGAGTGCCCCGTCTGCCATAACAAGGACCAGCGTAAAATGAACGTAACCCGCCGTACCTGCGGCTACCTCGGCGAAAACTTCTGGAATGTGGGCAAGACGAAAGAAATAAAAGCAAGGGTACTTCATTTATAATAAGGAAAATTTATGCATTATGCTAAAATAAAGTGGTACGACGTATCCAACGGCCCCGGCGTAAGGGTTTCGCTGTACGTCAGCGGTTGCCGCAACCACTGCAAAAACTGCTTCAACCCCGAAACGTGGGATTTCTGTTACGGCGAGCCTTTTACCAAAGAAGTCGAGGATAAAATAATAAAGGGGCTCGAACCCGATTACATAAAGGGCTTTACGCTTCTTGGCGGCGACCCTTTCGAGCCCGAAAACGCCGCCGTGCTCGCTCCGTTTATGGAAAGGCTGAGGAAAAAATTCCCCAACAAATCATTCTGGTGCTTTACGGGCTACGACTATGAGGCCGATTTGCTTACTGGCAAAAAAGGGGATATCAACACGGTTATGCGCCTGTTGAAGAGTCTTGACGTGCTCGTCGACGGCAGGTTCGTAGAGGAGCTCAAGGATTTGAATCTTTTATTCCGCGGCTCGTCGAACCAGCGCATAATACTGGTTAAACCGTCGCTTAAAACCGACAACGTCGTGCTCTGGGACGAAAAAGAAATTGTGTAAGTTTTGCAATCCGGAGGTGAACGCAATGAAAATCAACATAAAACTGCTTAACGAAAAGGCGATTATGCCGACTTACGGCAGCGAGTATGCGGCGGGCGCGGATTTATATGCGTGCCTCGACGGAGAGATTACGGTAAACCCGCACGCTACGGCGGTTATCCCTACGGGGCTCGCGCTTGAATTGCCCGTGGGATATGCGGGGCTTATTTACGCGCGCAGCGGGCTTGCAACCAAAAAAGGGCTCGCCCCCGCGAACAAGGTCGGCGTCGTCGACTGCGACTATCGCGGCGAAGTAAAGGTCGCGCTTTATAACCATTCGGACGCGGCGCAGACCGTAAGTCCGGGCGAGAGGGTCGCGCAGCTCGTTATAACCCCCTATATCACCGCCGAGTTCGAAGCGGCGGACGAGCTTTCCGACACCGTGCGCGGCGCGGGCGGCTTCGGCTCGACGGGCAGTAAATAATTTAAAATTCAAGTCGTCGCGCCGCGGAAACAATCCGCAGCGCGATTTTTTTATTGCGCAACGAATTTATTTTTAATCTTGACAGTACGTTATTTGTGTAGTATAATAGATATATAAATATCAATAGGGAGAATTTGTATGGCTTTCTATATAGGCATCGACGTAGGCGGCACGACGATAAAGGGCGCGCTTATCGATGAAAAAGGCAAACTTTACGGCGAGGACAGCGTGCCCACCGCAATCGGCGACGGCGAAGAGCTGGCGGACGGCATAGCCGTCATATGCAACCGTTTTATCGCCCGCGCGGGTAAAAAGCAGGACGTTATAGGCGTCGGCATAGGCAGCCCCGGCATTATAGATTCCGAAAACGGTACCATTGTTGTTTCGGGCAATCTGAAACTCAAAAATTTCCCGCTTTCGAAACACGTTGAGGAAAGGGTCAATCTTCCCGTTAAAATAACCAACGACGCGAACGCCGCGGCGCTCGGCGAGGCAAAGTTCGGCGCAGGCAAGGCTTATAAGGACAGCGTGCTCGTTACGCTCGGCACGGGTGTAGGCGGCGGCATAGTCATAGGCGGCAAGCTGTTCGAGGGTTATAAATCCGCGGGCGCCGAAATCGGGCATATGGTCATAGAGCACGGCGGCAATAAATGCACCTGCGGCAGGCGCGGCTGCTTCGAAGCGTATTCGTCGGCGACGGCGCTCATAAAACGCACCAAATGGGCTATGGAGGAGGACGCAAGCTCCGCAATGTGGGAAACGTATACCTCCGAAACCTGCGACGGCAGGACGGCTTTCGATTACGCCGACACCGATATCGCCGCGAGCGAGGTTGTCGAGTGGTACATCAAATACCTTGCGTGCGGACTTATAAACATAGCAAACATTTTCCGTCCGCAGGTAATTATGCTGGGCGGCGGCGTGTCTAATCAGGGTGAAAACCTCACGGTGCCCCTGCAAGCCATACTCGACAGGGAAGCGTTCGGTTCGTTCTACGCTCCCGTAAAAATAACTATTGCAAAACTCGGCTCCGCTGCGGGCGCATACGGCGCCGCCGCTTTGTGGTTAGAGGAATGAATTTTATGAATAAGGAAATACCGGTAATTTCTCTTCAAAGATTGCCGATTTATCTTAATTATTTAAAATCTATCCCCGCGGACAAATCTTACGTTTCGTCGGGGCATATAGCCGATGCGTTGGGTATGGGCGAAGTGCTCGTGCGCAAAGACCTCGCCTATACCTCCGCCACGGGCAAGCCGCGCGTGGGCTATTCGGTTGAGGAGCTTATCGCCGCGCTCGAAGATTTTCTTTGCTGCAACGGCCGCCGCAACGCGGTCATAGCGGGCGCGGGCGCGCTGGGCAGGGCGGTGCTCGGTTACGGCGGGTTTTCCAATTACGGCATAAACGTAGTCGCGGCGTTCGACGCCAGCCCCGAAAAGGTCGGCAAGCAAATTGCGGGCAAGCCCGTGCACGATATAGCCGAAGCCGAACGTGAAATTAAAAGATACAATGCGGAGCTCGCGGTTGTGTGCGTGCCCGCGCAGTTCGCGCAGGAGGTTTCCGACGTTTTAATTGCCTGCGGCATAAAGGCGATACTCAACTTCGCGCCCGTACTCATAAAGGCGCCCGAGGGCGTTGTCGTGCGGCATATCGACGTGGCGGCAAATCTCGCTATTTTGTCGAGCATGATCTGAAAATAAAAAATCAAAGGCGGCGCCGTACGGCGCCGCCTTTAAACATGCTTAATTAATAAATCGCCGCTCGGCGTAATATATTATACCGTATGGCACAGGAAAGGTTCAAATCGAGGGGCGGGTTTATACTCGCAAGCGTAGGCGCGGCGGTGGGGCTGGGGGATTCGCTCCGCTTCCCCGGGCTTTGCGCTAAATACGGCGGCGGCACGTTTTTAATGATTTATATAATAGCGCTGCTTTTAATAGGTATACCCGTTATCAACGCGGAAATCGCGATAGGCAGGAAATTCCGCGCGGGCGCGCCCGTTTGTATGGCGAAATTAAACAAAAAAGCCGAGCCGCTGGGCTGGGCTTCGTGCTTCAATTCGCTGGGCGTGGCGGTAATATACGCGGGTATACTCGGCTGGATAATCGCAATGATAATCAAAATCGTCCCGCTTTGCAAGGCCTCGACTTCAATGACCCATGCCGAAACAAGCGGCTATTTTTTTAAAAACGTGCTGGGCTCGAACATGTCTCCGCTCGTGCTTGCGTGCATACTTGCCGCGTGGGCGCTCATGTATATGTGTCTGCGCGGCGGGGCGCAGGGGCTTGCAAAGACGGCAAAGTTCACAGTTTTAATCCCCGTCGCGCTGCTCACGTTTATGGCGGTAAGGGGGCTACTGTACGCCGACAGCGGCAAAGCGCTTTACGCGCTGTTCGTACCCGATTTCTCGGCGCTTGGCGACGCAGAGCTCTGGATTAACGCCGTGGGGCAGGTTTTCTTTTCGCTTTCGGTGCTCGTCGGCATAATGCCCGCGTACGGCGCGTATCTGCCCGAGGGCACGAACGTGTTTACCGACAGCATAATCGTCGCAACGGCGGATTTTCTCGTTTCGATACTCTCTTCGGTGGTGTTGTTCACAACCCTTTACGGCTGCGGATTGCAGGGGGAAATTTCCGAGTCGGGCATAGGCACCGCGTTTATGGTTTACCCCGCCGCGATAACCCTCGTTTTCGGCGCGGGTAACACCGTTTTCAACGGTATTGCGGGGGTATTGTTCTATTTTTCGCTCGCGATGATGGCGTTGCAGTCGTCGGTATCAATGATAGAGGCGGCGGCGAACCCGCTTTCGGTAAAATTCGGGCTGAACAAAAAGAAGCTTGCGGGCGTAATCTGCGCCGTCGGCGCGGCGATATGCGTCGTTTTTGCAACCTCTGCGGCGCCCGTCGCGCTCGATATTTCAGACCATTATCTCAATTATTTCAATATTCTGCTTCTCGGCATAGTCGAGTGCGCGCTTTTAGGCAGGCACGCTAAGGATATAAATCTTGCGGGCGAAATAAACCGCTACGCCAAGCGCGCGAAAATGCCCGAAAAACCTCTCGTTTTCTCGCTGCAATATTTAAGCCCCGTCGCGCTTTCGTGTTTGCTTGCGTGGGGGATATACCACCTTATCGCCGCCGAGGGCGGGTTGTACGGCGGGTACCCCGTGTGGGCGCAGCTTGCATTCGGCTGGCTTATAAGCCTTGCGGTTTTCGCTTCGGGCTTCATAATCTGCGGAGCGGGGCGGCGCCTCGGGCGTTCGCCGCGCGTTAAAAAGCTTTCTGCGGGGCGGGCGGGTTGCACTTCGCGCCGGCGCGGCTTTCGCGTATCTGGTCGATAAACATCGCTTCCGCCAGCGCAAGCGACTTGGAAAGGCTGTAAGTTTTTGCGTGGTTGGCGTATACGCCGCTCATTCTCGCGCGCTCCTCGTCGTTTTCGTACCAGTAATCTATTTTTTCCGCGAGCGAACGCGGTTCGTTGTCGTTGAACAGCGAGCGCGGGTCGAGCGCAAACTGCGGCGTTGCGGACAGCGTGCTGTTGGCAATTACGGGCACCAGCCCGCACGCGATTGCTTCTATGCAGGCTATCGCCTCGATTTCCACGGTGGCGGAGTGCACGTACAAATCGCTCTGCTGTAATTTTTCAACCAGCTTGTCTTTGGGCAAAAAGTCGAACGTTACGTCGACGCCCAGCTTCTTCGCCTGCTTTTCAAGCTTTGCCCTGCACGCGCCGTTGCCTAAAAGGGTTAAGCGGATATTATCCTTATGCGCGGACCGGGCTATTGCGGAAATAAGTACTTTCTGGTTTTTTTCGGGCGCGAGTCTGCCCACCATTACGATTTCGAATTTGTCGTTCGCGCGCTTTTCGGCGGGCGGAATAAAGCACTTGTCGTAACCGTTTGAGATGACGTACGGCTCGCCCTTGTATCCGTGTTTTACAAGCTGGTTCGCGATAAACGCGGAAGGGCAGTGTATGCGCGTAAACCTGTCGTAGAACGTGGTTTTAAGGTATGCGTACACAAGGTTGTTGAAAAGTCTGCTTTTGCCCAGATGCGCGTTGTAGGACACATTTTCGGGCTGAACGTGGAAAGCCGCCGTGGTGGGTATGCCCATTTCGTCGGCAAGGTCTTTGCACTTTTTTTCAAGCTGGAAAGGGAAAATGAAGTGGATTATATCCGCGCCCTCAAAGGCTTTTTTTATTTTTTCGCGGTCGAACTTGCCGAACTTTATCTGGTTTTTCGCCGAAACTTCGGAAAGCACCGGCACGTACCTTTCCTCGACCGCGCAATCCTGCTCGCCGTCCGCGCCGACGGCGACTATTTTTACGCTGTGCCCGCGGTCCCTGAGCCCGTCCGCAAATCTGCGCGCGGTCATGACCGAGCCGTTGGTCAGCGTGTCGATTAAATCTATAACTATAACAATATTCATAAGCTTTTCCTTTTTTATGATATTAGACTTATAATATAAATTGAATATAAATTTTTATAAATTAATTTTAGTTCCTCACCACCGCTCCGCTTTGCTACGCGGAGCCTCCCCGAAGGGGAAGCCTATATTATGGTGTTTTATATTTGCTTTTTTACCGATTATGCGATAAAATATACTTGATTATGACAAACATTATGATAGTCGAGGACGACGAAAATTTAAGATTGCTTCTTTCAACCAGGCTGAAAACGCGTTACGCCGTAACCGCCGTTTCCGGCGCGACGGAGGCGTTGGAGCTTTTGGAGGACGGCAAAACCGAACTTGTGATTACGGATATTATGATGCCCGTAATGGACGGTTACACGTTTGTAAAAACTATGCGCTCGCAGGGGTGGGATATACCCGTGATTATGCTTACGGCGAAGGATACCTTAAACGACAAGGGTCAGGGCTTTTCCGTCGGCTGCGACGATTACCTGACCAAACCCGTAAATTTCGAGGAGCTTGTCTGGCGTATCGACGCGCTGTTGCGGCGCAGCAAAATCGCAAACGAGGGCAAAATAGTAATAGGCGGGGTAACTGTCGACAGCTCCGAGTTTACGGTTACGCGCGGCGATACGGTGATAGAACTGCCCACCAAGGAGTTCAGGCTTTTATACCTGCTTTTATCCTACCCGAACAAGATTTTCACAAAGGAAAATATCCTCGATAAAGTCTGGGGCTACACCTCGGAAAGCGACGAAACGACGGTAAGGACGCATATGAACAGATTGAGGAGCAAGTTTGAAAACTTCCCCGAGTTCGAGCTCGTCACAATCCGCGGCGTAGGTTATAAGGCGGTGATTAAAAAATGAAGCCGCTTTTCAAAGAAGAAAAAACCGAAAAAGCGAGAGGCAAATTCTGGAAAATCTTCATTTTAAGCTTTCTCGTGCTCATATTCGCAAGCGAAGCCGTGCTCGCGCTGCTTTTGAGATATCTCGAAAACGCCGCAATTACGGAGGACGTGCTGACGGTGCCGCTGTACATAATGCCTTTCGTCGCGCTGCTGTTTACCGTCGGGCTGTTGCACCTTGCAAAGTTACGCCAGCAAAAAGTTCAGATAATTATAGACAGTATGAACAAGGTCGCGGGGGGCGATTATTCGGTACGCATATACGAAAAGGCGAAAACGCGCGAATTCGAAATAATGTTTTCAAACTTCAACAAAATGGTTGAAGAGCTTTCTTCCGTCAAGACCCTGCGCGAGGATTTCATACGCGAGTTCTCGCACGAGTTCAAAACCCCGTTATCCTCCGTGCACGGCTTTGCCGAGCTTTTGGCGGAGGGCGGACTTTCGGAGGAAGATAGCAAAAAGTTTATAAAAATCATCGTCGACGAAACCGACCGGCTCCGCAGACTTGCAGACAACACACTGATTATTTCGAAGCTTGAAAATCAGCAGCTTGCGGGCGATACCGAAATAATAAAGCTTGACGAGCAGCTCAACGAAGCGATAATCGTGCTTGCGCGCGAATGGGAGAAAAAGAACCTGAGCCTTTCTTCCGATTTACAGCCCATAACCGTGCGCGGTAACAGACCGCTTATAATGCAGGTATGGGTCAACCTTATTTCAAACGCAATCAAATTCACGCCCGAGGGCGGTGAAATTACGGTAGGGCTGAAAGAGGTTGACGGGCGCGCCGAAGTTACAGTAAAGGATAACGGCGCGGGCATACCCGAAAACGAGCTGCCGCATATATTCGAAAAGTTTTACCGCGCCTCGTGCGCGCAAAAAACCGACGGCAACGGGCTCGGGCTTGCTATTTGCAAACGTATACTCGATTTGCACGGCGGTGAAATTTCCGTAAAAAGCGTGCGGGGCGAGGGCAGTACGTTTGCCGTAATGTTGGAAATTGTCGAATAATGCTGTATTAACTGTATTAAACAATTTCAGTATAGTACGCTGTTTATCGTATGTCAAGCGTATGAATAAAAAAAATTGAGAAGCGAAAAACTGCTTCCCCGAAAGTTGATAATAAACATATTTCGTGGAATACTCTTCACGGGTGGTTTACGGGGAAATCTTTTCCGTCTATCGAAAATTTGAAGAAACTTGCGGAATTTTTCGATTGCACGGTTGATTATATTTTAGGCAGAGAAAATTGAAGCAGCGGCTTTATAATTTGTGCGCAATTATCCGCTTGTAAAATTTGACAATTATAATTAAACAAATCGCGCCCATACTTTTTACAAGGGGTATTTCACCCCCTTACGAAAGGAGAAAAAAGTGGAAAAATTTGTTTTGGGCGTCGCGCTGGGAATGGCGGGCGGCGCGCTTATTGTCGCAAATAACTGCAAAGTTCGCAATCTCGTAAAGAAAAATCAGGAAGAATTTATGCAGAAAGCGGAGCAGTATATCGACAGTAAGCTTGAAAAAATGGAGGGTAGTAACAACTAACCCAGATAATGCCGCGTAAATTACGCGGCATTATTACTTGTTTTATTTTTTTATATATGTTATACTCATTATATGGAAAGATACGTTGCTTTCGATATCGGCGATAAAAGGATAGGCGTCGCCATTTCCGACCCTTTCAATACATATGCTCTGCCTTCGCAGACTTATTTTCGGAAAGGGTTTAAAGAGGACGTCGCCGCGATTGCGGCGATAGCAAAGCAAAAGGGCGCAACCGTCATTATTTGCGGGCTACCCGTAAATTTCGACGGCAGCGAGGCGGTGCAGACAGAAAAAACGCAGAGGTTTATCGACGCGCTTAAACGCGAGGCGGACGTCCCCGTCGTCTGCGAGGACGAAAGGTTTACCACGAAGATGGCGCACGATACGCTTATAAGCGAGGGTATGCGCCGCGAAAAGCGGAAAAACTACGTCGACGCGCTTGCCGCCGCAAATATCCTCGACGGCTATCTTAACAGAAAAAATAAAGGAGTTTAGTAAAAGTGAACGAGAAAGAAGAATTGAACGAAGAAGTCGAGGACGGACTTATCGAGCTTATCGACGACGACGGAAAGGTGATAAACTTCAAGCTTTTGGACGTGACGGAGTATAAGGGCGAAAAATACACGCTGCTTCTTGCCGCCGAACCCAACGAGCAAATTGCGGAGGACGAAGTGGTTATATTCCGCCTTAACGAGCAGGAAGAAACACTCGAGCCTATCGAGGACGAAAAGCTTTTGGAAGAGATTTTCGAGTTCTACCGGCAGGAAACGGACGGCGAAGAAGTGTATTCGGACGAAAATAATTAAGTTTGTAAAATTTATCCCCCGCGGGCAGACTGCCCGCGGGGGATTTTCAGACTTTCAAAAAAATCTTTTATCCGTATTAAAACCGCTTTACAAGTATGTAAATTTTTGTTAAAATACTATCGCTATAAAAATTCACACCCTGCGGGCGGGCGTTCCGTGACGGTAAAATCTTTCAATGCCGTAATAAACGCCGAAAAGGCTTCGCCTTAATTGCCGCGCCGCACGGGGAGGTTAACGGAGGAATTACAATGGCGGTTATTTCAATGAAGCAGCTGCTCGAAGCGGGCGTACACTTCGGGCACCAGACAAGAAAATGGAACCCTAAAATGGGCAAGTACATCTACGCGGCGCGTAACGATATTCATATTATCGACTTGCAGATTACCGTAGGGCTCATCGAAGAAGCGTACAAGTACGTCGTGGAAAGCGTTAAAGATGGCAAGTCCGTTCTTTTCGTAGGCACCAAAAAGCAGGCTCAGGACGCCGTTAAGGAAGAGGCGGAGCGTTGCGGTATGTACTACGTAAATTCGCGCTGGCTCGGCGGTACGCTCACCAATTTCAAAACCATTCGTTCGCGTATAGACAGAATGGTCAAGCTCGAAAAAATGGAAACTTCGGGCGAATTCGAGATGCTTCCCAAAAAGGAAGTTGCAAAATTAAAAGAAGAAATGGGCAAGCTTCAGACAAACCTTAACGGTATCAGGGATATGTCAAAGCTCCCCGGCGTAATGTTTATCGTCGACCCGCATAACGAGGATATCGCGGTAAACGAAGCGAGAAAGCTCAATATCCCCATAGTCGCAATCACCGATACCAACTGCGACCCCGACCTAATCGATTACGTTATCCCCGGCAACGACGACGCTATCCGCGCGGTTAAGCTCATTTCGTCGGTAATAGCAAACGCCGTTATCGAATCGAATCAGGGTGAAACGCCCGTTCTCGAAATGCCCGAAACCGAGCCTACTTCCATAGAAGAAGTAGTGGCAATGGAAGAAGCGGTTGAAGTACCCGCGGAAGAAAAAGCTGAATAAGCAAAAGCTACCCGTCAATATTGAAAATAAGGAGTTTAAGATTATGGCATTTACGGCAAAAGACGTTATGAATCTGCGTGAAAAGAGCGGCGCGGGTATGTTGGAGTGCAAGAAGGCGCTTACCGACGCCAACGGAGATATGGAAGAGGCTGTCAAGCTTTTGAGAGAGCGCGGCATTGCCAAAGCAGTCAAAAAGGAAGGCAGGATTGCCGCAGAAGGCGCGGTCGGCGCGTACGTATGCGAAAAGTGCGGCACGGGCGTGTTGCTTGAAATCAATTGCGAAAGCGATTTCGTTTCGCGCGGCGAAAAATTCCACGAAATAGTGGACAGCGTTGCTAAAGTCGTTGCGGAAAACAAACCCGCAGACGTTGAAGCGCTTAACGCCTGCAAGCTGGGCGACGGCACCGTTAAGGATTTTATCACCAACCAGACGGCTATCATCGGCGAAAAAATTTCTATCCGCAGGTTTGAAATTTTCGTAACGAACGACAAGCTCGAAACCTATATCCATATGGGCGGCAAGGTCGGCGTAATGGTTGAAGCGACAGGCTTCAAAGCGGGCGAAGAGGTAACTTTGCACGACGTTGCGCTTCAGATTGCGGCGGCAAAACCCTCGTACGTTACCGAAGCGGAGGTCCCCGCAGAGGTTCTGGACAAGGAAAAGGAAATTATGCTCGTCCAGATGCAGAACGACCCGAAAAACGCGAACAAACCCAAAGAAATACTCGAAAAAATCGTTGCGGGTAAAATGGGCAAATTCTATCAGGACAATTGCCTTTTGGACCAGCTGTTCGTAAAGGACGACAGCAAAAAGGTAAAGGAAGTTATCGGCAACAAGTTCACGGTTGCACGCTTCGTTCGCTTCGAAATGGGCGAAGGGCTCGAAAAGAAGAGCGAGAACCTTCAGGACGAAGTGGCAAAGCAGGTTGCCGCAATGAAAAAGAATTAAATACAAATCAGAAGCTCCCGCGAATTTTGCGGGAGCTTTTAAAATTAATATTATTAAGGGTTGATTTTTGCGTACTTATTTGTTATAATTGACAAGATAAGAGTAGGAGTCTGATTATGAAACCCAAATACAAAAGGATACTTATAAAACTTTCCGGCGAAGCGCTTGCCGGCGAAGCGGGGCACGGGCTTGACGAAAGCGTAATTTCGCGCGTGGTCGGGCAGATTGCCGAAATTCACGCGCTGGGCGTAGAAATCGCGCTGGTTATCGGCGGCGGCAACTTCTGGCGCGGGCGTCAGGGCAAGCAGATGGACAGGACTACCGCCGACCATATGGGCATGCTTGCGACCGTTATGAATTCGCTTGCAATGATGGACGCGTTGGAGCAGCGCGGTATACCCACCCGCGTTCAGACCGCGCTCATTATGACTTCGGTTGCCGAGCCGTATATTTTGAGAAAGGCTTTGCACCACTTCGAAAAGGGCAGGATAGTTATTATGGCTTGCGGTACGGGCAACCCGTATTGCTCTACCGACACGGCTGCGGCGCAGCGCGCCTGCGAAATTCAGGCGGACGTACTGATGATGGCGAAGAATATCGACGGCATTTACGACAGCGACCCCAAGCTCAACTCCGCCGCCGTAAAATACGACCATATAAATTATATCGACGTAATCAAAAACGGCATAAAGGCGATGGACGCGACCGCCGCGACTATGTGTATGGAAAACGACATACCGGTAATCGCATTCGGGCTTGACGTAAAAGATTCGCTTATAAAAGTTGTCTGCGGGGAAAAACTCGGCACGATAATAGATAATAAATAAAAGAGGTGTCAATATGATTGATAACGAACAGGTTGAGGAATTGCTTTTAATCCTCGACGATAAACTTACGAAAACCGTAAACGTCCTTAAAGAGGAATACTCCGCGGTTCGCGCCGGCCGTGCAAACCCGCACGTTCTCGATAAAGTTACGGTCGATTACTACGGCGCGCTTACGCCCGTTACGCAGACGGCGAGCGTTTCCGTGCAGGAGGGCCGGTGCCTCGTTATCGCCCCGTGGGACGTTTCTATCCTCAAAGGGATAGAGAAAGCCATTCAGCTTTCGAACATAGGCATTACTCCTACGAACGACGGTAAGGTTATCCGCCTCGTATTCCCCGAGCTTACCGAGGAAAGAAGAAAGGAGCTTTGCAAGCAGGTTAAAAAGATGGGCGAGGACGCAAAGGTCGCCGCCCGCAACAACCGCCGCGACGCTATGGACGGTATTAAAAAGCTTAAAAACGACAAAACCTTATCCGAGGACGAAGCCGCGGGCGTGGAAAAGGAAGTGGAAAAAGCCGTTTCCGACGCGGTCGCAAAAATAGACGCGGCGGCTTCCGCGAAAGAAAAGGAAATAATGACGGTTTAACCCGATGGAAAAAAACAAAATTCCGCAGCACGTCGGCATAATTATGGACGGCAACGGCAGATGGGCGAAAAGACGGCTTATGCCCCGTTCGTTCGGGCATAAGGCGGGTATGAACAGAATGATTGACCTTGCCGAACACGCCAAGGCTACGGGCGTTAAATACCTGACGGTGTACGCGCTTTCGACCGAAAATCTTTCCCGCCGCCCAAAAGAGGAGCTCGACGGGCTTTTCGGGCTGTTCAGGAAGTATTTCGAAGTAAATATAAAAAAGCTTTACGCTGAAAATGCTCGCGTAAAAATAATAGGCGATATTGCCGCGCTGCCCGAGGATATAGCCCGTTTGCTGTACGACGGTGAAAAAAACTCACCCGAAAACGCCGAGTTTACCCTCGTTTTCGCGATAAATTACGGCGGACGCGGCGAAATAGTCAACGCCGTCAACCGTGCGGTGGAAGCGGGCAAAAAGGTCGGCGAAGAGGAATTTTCGTCGCTGCTGTACACGGACGGCGTGCCCGACCCCGACCTGATAATAAGGACGGGCGGCGAGCTGCGCGTTTCAAACTTCCTTATATGGCAGGCGGCTTATTCCGAATTCTACTTTACCGACGTGCTTTTTCCCGATTTTTCGGATAAGCAATTCGATAAAGCTTTGAAAGATTATTCCGAGCGCGAAAGGCGTTTCGGCAGCGTATAAAATTTTAGAGGACGTTATGAAGAAGAGAGTAATTACGGGCGCGGTTTACGTCGCCGTATTCGTTGCTTTGATAGTAATCAAATGGCTTACGCCCGGCGGTTGGGGCGCGATAGGGTTCGACGCGCTGTTCTGCGCGATTTCCGTAATCGGATGTATCGAAATGCTTAAAGCTTTCAAAGTTGTGGCGTTTCCGCAGCGGGTCGTGTGCATAGCATACTGCTCGGTTATAGTTCCGCTTTATGCGATAATGGAAATTATGGCTCCCGCAAGCGGCGTGTTCGCTGCGCTGCTCTGTACGGGCGTTTACGCGCTGATACTCGCCATATTCTGGTGGACGTCGTTCGGCGAAAGCAATCTGAAGGGCTTTTTGCTCTCGCTCTTTACGATGGGTTATTGCGGAGTATTGAGCTGCGTGCTTTCGGCGGTGAATCACCTGCGCGAAAATTCGGTTGCGGCGATACTTTTAATGTTTTTCGTCATAATGATTACCGACAGCGCCGCGCTTATCTTCGGCGTTCTCTTCAAAAAGTGGCTCCCCTACAAGCTCGCGCCTAAAATAAGCCCGAATAAGACTGTAATAGGCGGAATAGGCGGACTGTTAGGCGGCATGGTCGCCGCAATCGGCGCGTATTATCTGTACGTGTGGCTGGGCGGATATCTTGAAACGCCGCTCGTTTACTCCGGCAGTATCCCCGCTGTTGTGGCTTTTCTTCTCATAGGCTTCGTAACGGCGATATTCGACCAGGCGGGCGACCTTTTCGAAAGCTGGATAAAGCGTAAGTGCGGCATAAAGGATATGGGCAATCTGCTGCCCGGTCACGGCGGAATACTCGACAGATTCGACAGCATGCTCTTCAGCGGGACTATAATCTTGCTTAGTTTTGCATTAATGCTGTTATAGTTTGACCGTATTTTAGCTTCCCCGTAAGGGGAAGCCTATTGTGCGCATTTCTATTAACAAAAAAGCTCCGAAAGGAGCTTTTGTCATTAAATAAAAAATTTCGGGTATAATAGTAAATGAAAAAAGTTTCACTTATAGGCTGTACGGGCAGCATAGGCAGACAGGTTATCGACGTAATCGGGCGATATCCCGATAAATTCAAAATAACCGCGCTTGTCGCGGGGCGTGACAGCGAAGCTTTCGACAGGCTTGCCGAACAATTGAAGCCCGAATACCGCGCAACCGCTTCTTCGGGTGTAATCCCCGAAGAAGCGGTTGCGGGCTGCGATATCGTCTTCAACGCCGCGGGCGGTTTTGCGGGGCTCGGTTACAGCCTCGCGGCGATTAAAGCGGGCAAAACGCTTGCGCTCGCCAACAAGGAAACACTCGTGTGCGGCGGCGACGTGGTTATGCCGCTTGCGGAAAAGGCGGGCGTGGATATTCTGCCCGTTGACAGCGAGCATTCGGCAATCTGGCAGTGCCTGAATTTTAACGGAAACGCGAAGTTCAGAAGGCTCATAATAACGGCGAGCGGCGGCGCGTTCCGCGATTTTACGCCCGAACAGCTCGAGGGTGTGACGCCCGAACAGGCGCTCGCTCACCCGACGTGGAAAATGGGCAAAAAAATAACGGTTGACAGCGCAACGCTTATGAATAAGGGATATGAAGTAATCGAAGCGCATATACTTTACAAAGCGCCGTATCGCGATATTGAAACGGTAATACAGCCGCAGAGCGTCGTTCACTCGCTTGTGGAGTTTACAGACGGGGCTGTAATGGCGCAGATGAGTTACCCCACTATGGAGCTGCCCATTCAGCTTGCGTTAAGCTATCCCGAAAGGCTTTCGCTTTCCGTCGCGCCTATGGATTTCGGTACTGTTTTTTCGCTCGATTTCAAGCCGCTCCCCGATGGGAAATATCCGTGTTTTGCGCTTGCGCTCGAATGCGGCAAGGCCGGCGGGATAATGCCGTGCGTGCTCAACGCCGCCGACGAGGTCGCGGTGAGCGCGTTTTTGCAAGGCGAAATATCTTTTACGGATATCTATCGCGTAGTGGACGGGGTTGTGCAAAAAACCGTAAACGATAAAGCGGAAAGCTTCGGTCGGCTTAAACAAGCCGATGAAGCGGCGCGTGCCGCCGCGCGGGAAATTATAGGGCGCGTTGCTTCCGCATAATCAGCCTTTCCCTTTCGTGGGAGGCGGCTTGACCGTCGGGTAAAGACGGATGAGGCAATAAGGCAACCTCATCACCGTTACGCAATCGCTTCACGGAGCTTCCAAGAAGTGGAAGCCTGTAATAAGGAAAATTAAATGTTACTTCTCTCGGTTTCTTCTGTAATGAATACCGTTTTAGCGGTGATTCTTGCAATACTTATTTTGCTCGCTATGATAACCGTGCACGAGTTCGGGCACTATACGGCGGGCAAACTTTTAAAATTCAAAATCAACGAGTTTGCCATAGGCTTCGGCCCCAAGCTTTTCAAGCGCACGTCGAAAAAGACGGGCGAAGCTTTTTCCGTGCGTATTCTTCCGCTCGGCGGTTTCTGCGCGTTCGACGGAGAGGAGGGCGAGGCGGAGCACCCCGACAGCTTTAACAATAAGGCGCCCTGGAAGCGAATAATAGTGCTCGTGTCGGGGCCTTTGATGAATTATCTGCTGGCGCTGCTGCTTATAATAATTTCACTGCTGTCGTTCGGGCAGATGCTTTTCAAGGTCGGCGCGGTCGCGCCCGCCGAGGGCGTTTACGCCGAATACAGTCTCAGCGAAAACGACCTTATTACCAACGTCGACGGCAAGGGCATATACCTCACAACCGACCTTATGACGGCCTTAAACGGCAAGCGCGAGGGCGAAAGCGTTTCGGTTACTGTGCTGCGCGGCGGCGAAAAACATAAAATAGAGGTAAAGCTCCGCGCCGACTGCGATTTTGAAAACTCGGCGGAAACAAGCAAGCTCTGGCGCGCGCTGGGCATAGGGATTGTCGAGGGCGAAAACGCGAACTACTGGGCGGTAGGCGTCGAAAGTCACCGCTTCGGGTTTTTCGAAACGATAGGGCGGTCGTTTGTGTACTCGTTTAAAATAGCCGGTACTATTTTCAAGGTGCTGGGCGAGCTTCTGACGGGGCATCTCGGGCTTTCGGCGATGGGCGGGCCCGTCACTACGATAAAGCTCACTTCCGAAATCGCATCGCAAAGCGTGCAGAACTTTTTCGAAATCGCCGCGTATATAGGCGTAAACCTCGCGGTTTTCAATCTGCTGCCCATACCCGCGCTGGACGGAAGCAAGGTTATATTCTGCCTTATAGAGTGGATTTTCAGAAAACCCGTGCCGCGCAAGGTCGAGGCGATTATTCACGCCGTGGGATTTTTCTTTATCCTCGGCTTTGCCGTGCTCGTCGACCTGTTACAGTTTATGCACTGCTGAAATAAGCGGCGCGCCTTTTGAAAGGCGCGCCGCTTTTATTCAATTGTTTTCGGCGGGTTGGTTTTGTGCCGCGTCGGGTTCGGCTGTTGGCTTTTGCTTGTTGTTTTTATCCATAATAGCGAAAAGCTTATCAAGCGCTTTCGTCTTTGCGAGCGCGTACATCGCGCCTGCCGCGATAACGCAGTCCGCCGGCAGATACACGCACTGGTAAATAAACGAGTAGACGAACATATTCGGCGTGGGCAAATCCACCCATATAGAGTCCTGCGCGAAGTAGATAAAGCCGGATATAAGGTGGAATGTAAATCTTGCAACGTAAACGAGCGTTGTGCCCAAAACAACTTTCGCCGTAACTGGCAGCTTGCCGAACTTCGGCGCGAAGCCCATAAGCCCTATGCTCGCGAACGCGAGTACGTAGTCTAAAACGAAAGTCATCGGCGTAAGTATATACGGGTTCGTGATAAAGTCGAAAAGTCCGACGACGATACCCGCCAGAGTGCCTTTAATCGGCCCGAACTTATACGCGTAGATGAGCGGGGGGACCATTCTCGCAAGCGTAATCGAGCCGCCGTACTGCACGGGCGAAACCTTGATAAAGGACAGTGCGACCGAAGCGGCGATACATATGCCCGCGAATGCGATTTCGTTAGTGGAAAACTTTTTGCCGAATAAACACATTACGGCGAGGATTACGATTAAAAGCGCAATGGCTCCGATAGAAATCCACGTTACGATGTCCGTCGTCTTTTCGCTGACGGCGAGAAGCTGGGAAGAAAGAAACATAAAAACTCCTTTTACCGTCGTAAAAATATAGCGCTCCCCTATAAGGGGAACGCAAAATCATCTCTTTGTACTATCGCTCAACCATTACGTTGCCGATTCAAAGGGTATAATCTCAGCCTGCAGATATACTTCGCATCTCTTCGTTGCACTTGCGTTTTTATTCAGTCGTGTACATCTGTGTACACTCCTTGCATAAAAGCCGCGTGCGCCTTGACCTGCTCGTATCTTTACGGGCTGTCAAAGTAAGTTGCGTGGGTATATGAGGCACCCCCGACGGTATATTAAATTTGTTCGCTTTTTCAAGCGTAATTAAATTATAATTAAAAACACGTTCAAAGTCAATTGAAATTTACAAAAATTTGTATTATAATACTGTCACTATGAGTTACGATTTTTTTGCTTTCACGGACAGAATGAAGTACATCAAGCGCTGGCAGCTTATGCGCAGCGTGCGCGACGAGAATATTATGGAGCATTCCCAGCAGGTCGCAATGTTTGCGCATGCGCTGGCGGTTATCAACAACCGTATTTTCGGCGGCACGGCGAACGCGGAAAAGGCGGCTTTGTACGCAATTTATCACGAGTGCAGCGAGGTTATGACGGGCGATTTGCCCACGCCCATAAAATATTTCAACAGCAGTATAAACGGCGCGTATAAAAGCCTCGAAGAGCGCGCGTGCGACAAGCTGTTGAACACCCTCCCCCGCGAGCTTGGCGAAAGCTTCGAAGCGTACCTGAAGCCCGATACCGCTTGTTATGAATATACGCTTATGAAGGTTGCCGACAGATTTTCGGCATACGTAAAGTGCCTTGAAGAGCTGCGCTGCGGCAACAACGAGTTTTCAAAAGCCAAAAAGAGCATAGAAGAGGATATCCGCTCCCGCAATATCCCCGAAGCCGAATATTTTTTCGAAAACTTTATCCCCGCGTTCAGCCTGTCGCTGGACGAGCTGGAGGGGCTGTAAATAATCAATCAGGCTTCCGCCGTTCGGCGGAAGCCTGATTTTAAGAATTAATGTTTAGGAATATTTAAAATATCGTCGGCGGAACAGTCTATATAATTGCACAAGCGCGATAAAGTAGCTAAGGTAGGTTGAGCCCGCCCCGAACAGTACTGCGAAATAGTCGGTTTCGTTACGCCGATAGCTTTTGCGATGTCGCTTTTTCTTTTACCCGAATTTTCTATTTCGTTTTTAAGGTTGGCGGTTATTTTTTCGTCAAGGCTTAATTCCATAAGTATAATATATTATATTAGGCAAAGCCTAAATTATGCTTGACAATTAGGCGTTGCTAAACTATAATATAAAAAAGGAGTAGTACAATGGAAAAAAATGCAAATCAAATGGCTGCGGCTGAGAGAAAATTCACTACACAAAGCGTTGTCGAAGAGCTTGAACCTTGGAAAATCAAGTATCCGTTATGATTTCCGCAGCAAAGTGGCGGCTACTATAATTTTATCCCCCGTGCGCGGTACGTCGGCACGGGGGAGGTGGTAGTGTATTCAATTGTAGGCAGGAACCGCATTCACGGCGGCGCTCACAAAGCATAGTATGGTTTATAAACCGCGCGGACGTATCCGCTCAAAATCAAACCGCGCTTGAATTAAGTCCCTTTCGTAAACTTGTACATCGGAGTTTACCTTCCTTTAGTTTCTACCGTTCTGGCAAAGTAAATCATTTTATTTACCTCCCATAAACTTTTTGCTTTTTCCCCTTACCGCTTGAAGCCTCGTCCGGCTTCTTAAAAAATTAAACCGTGTCCCGCTTTCGCGGCTACTTGTATTTCATATAGCTTACCTCATATTAATGTTGACGTCAAACATTTCTTGTAAGTTATTTTCCTTTTGTACCTTTATTATAACACGGTTTTCGGGTTTGTCAAGGGGTTTTTTAAAAATTTTTTAAAAAAATTTAAAACCGCGTCAAATCGCTTAACATTATTATAAAATAAGCATATAATGGGTTGACGCTAAAATCAATAAATTTTTTTTACGGGAGATAATTATGAAAGGAGTAGAGGGAGTATTTTCCATTGACAGCGGTCTGGGATTTGTAATCATACTTGCTATCATATTGTTGTTCACTAAGGTTCTGGGGCTGGTATTCAGGAAGATAGGTCTTCCACAGGTTCTCGGCTACATAATCGCGGGCATTATCATAGGCCCCGCAATTTTCGGCGAGCTTTGCGGGTTTTCGCTTATCGGGCTCAATAAAGCCGACGGCACCGCTTCGTACAAAGCGTTGTTTCTTTTAAACGGCGACGGTTTCTCTATGGGTACGGACGGGCTTGCCATTTTCTCGAAAATCGGCGTGCTTTTGCTGATGTTCTCGACGGGGCTCGAAACAAACTTGCAGGAGCTTAAAAAGACCGGACTTGCCGCAACGCTCATCGCGTGCGTCGGCGTGGCGGTGCCCATGGTTCTGGGTATATTGATTTCCCTGCCGTTCGGTAACCTCGGGCTCGGCACCGAAAATATGTTCAACTGCATTTTTATCGGTGCAATTCTTACGGCTACTTCGGTTGCGATTACGGTTTCGGTTTTAAAGGAACTCGGTAAAATAAGCAGTAAGCTGGGCACCACAATAGTTTCCGCCGCTATTATCGACGACGTTATAGGCATTGTCGTTCTTTCTGTCGTGACAGGTATGGCAAAGGCGGGCGACGCAAGCGATTTAACGGGCTTTGCCTGGTTTAAAGCGCAGTGGTGGGGCACGATAATAATGATAGTCGCTTTCTTTATCGTGGCTATCGGTCTGGGCTTCGGCATTTCCTACCTTTTCAAATGGATAGATAAAAAGTGGCCCACAACTCACCGTATCCCCGTTTTCTCGCTGGTAGTATGCTTTTTTTACTCGTGGCTGGCGGAAGAGGTTTTCGGCGTGGCAGATATTACCGGCGCTTTCCTTGCGGGTATTATCCTTTCAACCGTTCACCGTGCAAGCGAGTACACGGATAAAAAGATAGAAGTCAATACATATACGATGTTTGCGCCCGTGTTCTTTGCGAACATAGGTATAAGCAACATATCTTTCCTCGGCCTTAACGGTATGATTTTCCTGTTCGCATTCCTAGCGGTGCTTATGGGGCTTATCGGCAAAGTCATAGGCTGCGGCGCGGTTGCAAAGTGCTTCAAGTACGGTTGGCGCGAAAGCGGAATCGCGGGCGTTGGCATGATGGCGCGCGGCGAAGTCGCGCTGATAGTAACGGCGACCGCCATGGCTGCGGGGCTGCCCGAACAGTTCATGATTATGACCGTGCTTTTAATACTCGTATCCTCGGTGCTTACGCCCATACTTTTAAAGGTGCTGTACGCAAAAGAAAAATCCGACGGCGGCAACGGCAACGCCCCCGAAATGCTTCCCGAAACAGCGGAAACGGAACAAAATTAAAAATAAACGCCCGCCTGCAAGTAATGCAGGCGGGCGTTTCGGTTTGCCGTCAGTGTGATAATACCCAGCCCCTTACGTCTTCTCTGGATATGGGGAAGAGGTTTTCGGTGGGGTATCTTGAATGTATTCCTCCGTAGGTGTAAACGAAATATCTGCCGTCGTCCGTAATATACAAAGTCTCTTCATAGCCGTAAGGGTCGCCGGGTGCACCGTAGGTGAATTTTTTGTCGATTGTTGCGAAATACGTATCGTATATAACGCCGTCGATTTCTTTTCTCATAATTCACTCCCTTAAATCAATTACCCAAAAATTTTAACATAAGCGCTGTTTTTAGTCAATATAAATTTTTTTAATAATCCGTGCGGTAAAAGTTTGTTAATTAATAAATTTATATGTTAAATTGCATAAAAATTTTTGTTAAGTAAAATTACTTGACAAAAGCAAAACAAACGGTTAAAATCTATTAGTGTTATGGATAAATTCTCTTTTATTTCCTTGTGGGACGCGTATAACGGGCTTCTGACCAGGACGCAGCAGGAAATTACGGATTTATATTTCAATAAGGATTTAACCGTAACCGAAATCGCGGAGCAAAAGGGTATAAGCCGTCAGGCGGTTTCGGAGTGTCTTACCGGTTGCAAAAAACAGCTCGAAGAGTATGAAGAAAAGTTGCGTTTTTTAAAGCGTATAAGGGTAATCTGTCTGGAAAAATCGTTTTTGCGGACGGACGCGGGCATGTGGGCGGAAGGCTTTAAGTCGGCTCACCCCGAGTTTACCGAAGATATAGAAAGGCTTGACGGAATACTTAAATACGACTATTCCGAAAAAGCGGAAGAGCGGTTGAAAAATCCGTAAGGAGGTTTTTTGTGGGGGCATTTTCATCGTTATCCGAAAGATTAAATCATATTTTCTCTAAACTTACCAAGCGCGGCAGACTTACCGAGCTTGAAATAAAGACGGCAATGCGCGAGGTGCGCGTGGCGCTTTTAGAAGCGGACGTAAATGTAAAAGTTGCCAAACAATTCTGCGCGGACGTATCCGAAAAGGCGGTCGGGCAGGAAATAATAAAGAGCCTCAATCCCGCGCAGCAGGTTATAAAGATAGTCAACGACGAGCTTATTGCTTTGATGGGTTCGTCCAACCAGAAGCTTACGGTGGCGCCCAAGCCGCCTACGGTCATTATGATGTGCGGGCTTCAGGGCGCGGGCAAGACGACCCTTTGCGGAAAGCTTGCCGTAAACTTGAAAAAGGGCGGCAAAAAGCCGCTTTTGGTCGCGTGCGACATTTACCGCCCCGCGGCGATAAACCAGCTTAAAGTGGTCGGTAAAAACGCGGGCGCCGAGGTGTTCGAAAAGGGCACGCAGAATCCCGTAAAAACCGCGCAGCAGGCCGTCGAATACGCTAAATCGATGGGTTTCGACACGGTGATTATAGATACGGCGGGTCGCCTCGAAATAGACGAAGCGCTGATGCAGGAGCTTGAAAACATCAAAAAGGGCGTCGAGGTGTCGGAAATCCTGTTAACCGTAGACTCGATGATGGGTCAGGTTGCGGTAAACGTTGCAAAAACCTTTAACGAACGGCTCGAAGTTACGGGCGTAATCCTTACCAAACTCGACGGCGACACGAGGGGCGGCGCATGCCTTTCGATTAAAGCCGTAACGGGTAAGCCCATAAAATTCGTGGGTGTGGGTGAAAAGCTCACCGATCTGGAGCCCTTTTATCCCGACCGTATGGCTTCGCGTATACTCGGCATGGGCGACGTGTTGACGCTTATAGAAAAGGCTCAGGAAGCGGTCACCGAAGAGCAAGCCAGGCAGATGCAGAAAAAAATGCTCGAAAACACGTTCACTCTGGAAGATTATCTGACGCAGTTCGAAAGCATGAAGAAGATGGGCGGCGCGCAGGCGATACTCGCGATGATGCCCGGCATGGGCGGCAAGGTGAAAGCCGACGACATTGACGAAAGCAAGATAGACAGGACGAAAGCTATTATACTTTCAATGACCAAGCGCGAAAGGGTCGACCCGGCTATAATAAACTCATCGAGGAAGAAGAGGATTGCGGCGGGTTCTGGCACGAGCGTGCAGGAAATAAACCAGCTTTTAAAGCAGTTCGACCAGACCAAACAGCTTATGAAGCAGCTTAAATCGGGCAAACGCCGTTTGCCTTTCGGTTAAATAAATCAATAAAAAATTTTTTAGTATTGCCTGACGGCACAAAGGAGTAATAAAAATGGCAGTTAAAATGAGATTGACGAGAATGGGCGACAAGAAATCACCTTTCTACCGCGTAGTTGTAATCGATTCGCGCAAGGCGCAATCGGGCGAGTATATCGACAAAGTCGGATACGTAGACCCGCTTAAAACCCCTGCGGAAATCAACATCGACGTCGAAAAAGCAAAGGCATGGCTTGCTAAGGGCGTTCAGCCTACCGAAACGGTCAAAAGCTACCTTGTAAAGGTCGGAGCAATGGAGCCCGCTAAAAAGCTCTCTGCGCCCAAAACCAACGATAAGAAGAAAAAAGGCTAATATAGGACAGGCGCAATAATCCCGTATTTCCGCGCCGAGGGAGTAATATATGTTGGAATTAATCAGATACGTAGTAGAGCAGTTTGCCGAAAAAAAGGAAGAAATCGAGTACAAGGTCGACGAAAAGGAAAACGCTATCGAGGTTACCGTTCTTCTTGCCGAGTCCGATATGGGCAAGGTAATAGGCAAGCAGGGTAAAATAGCAAAAGCTTTGCGCACGCTCGTAAAAGCGGCTACGCCCCGCGAAAGCAAGAAATATGTATTAGAAATTAAGGAAAAAAATTGAGTTCACAAAAATTTACTTCTATTCTGCGAAGTAAATTTTTCGTGAATTGAAAGGCTCCGCCTTTCTTTGCGCGACCATAAGGGCAAACATATAATTTAGTCGCGCAAATTCAATCTGCCGAGGCGCAGGTATGCGCAAATTGTGTGCGCTTGCAAAAAGTGTCATTTTTGCGCGCGCCGTAAATTTATTTGAATTTTATGCACGAATATTTAACGGTTGCAACAATTTTAAAGCCGCAGGGCATACGCGGAGAAGTTAAAGTCAAGGCTTTGACGGACTCCGCCGAGGACCTGAAGGGCTTGAAAAAGCTTTTTATCGACGGGGCCGAGTACCCCGTTCTTTCCGTACGCGCTCAGGGCGATTTCGCCTATATGGGGCTCAAAGGCGTGGCTGACAGAAACGCCGCAGAGCTTCTGCGCGGCAAGGATATGCTTGCGGAGCGTTCGGATATGCCCGAGCTACCCGCCGGCAGATATTATATAGTGGATTTAATCGGTTGCGAGGTGTTTGGCGAGCGCGGCGATTTTATCGGCAGAGTTACGGAGGTTACCCCCGCGAAAACGGATGTTTACACGCTTGACGCGGGCGGAAAAAACCTGACCTTTGTCGCGGCGGACGGCGTGATTTCCGAAGTGGACACGGCGTCTGGCAGAATTACCGTAAACGAAAAACGGTTCAGGGAAGTTTCTCTGTGAAAATTACTATCTTAACGCTTTTCCCCGAGATGTTCGCGCCCCTTTTCGGCAGCGTGATAGGCAGGGCGGTAAAGGCGGGAAAACTCAATATCGAAGTGGTGAATATCCGCGACTACGCCGAAAACAAGCACTTTAAGTGCGACGATTATCCTTTCGGCGGCGGCGCAGGTATGGTGATGATGCCCCAGCCGATAGGTTCGGCGATAAAGGCGGTTGACCCGAAACATAGGGCTCACCGCATTTACCTTTCGCCCAAGGGACAAACTTTCAAACAGGACAAGGCGTTCGGGCTTTTAGGCTACGAGCACCTTATTTTGCTTTGCGGGCATTACGAGGGCGTCGACCAGCGAATAATCGATTTGTATATCGACGAGGAAATTTCGATAGGCGACTACGTTTTAACGGGCGGCGAGCTGCCCGCGATGGTGGTTTGCGACTGTATAGCCCGCTACGTCGACGGGGTGATTTCGGACAAGTCGCTCGTGGACGAAAGCTTCGGCGAAAACGGGCTCGAATATCCGCAGTACACGCGCCCTGCGGTTTACGAGGGGGTAAGCGTGCCAGAGGTGCTTTTGTCCGGCAACCACGCGGATATAGACAAATGGCGCAGAGAGCAGAGCGGTATTTTAACCCAAAAACGCAGACCCGATTTGTTGGAAAAAAAGCTATGAAAAAGTTGCTGATAACTACCGCGGTCGCGCTCGCGCTGGCAGTGGGCGCGGTGTTAGCCGCTTATTTCGGAATTAAATCGGAATATTACGAAGTTAACATATATGAAAAAGCATGTGCTTATTTTATTTTGCCGCTCTGGGCGTTCAGTGTTGCTCCAGCATACGTATATCTGATTGAGTGGTTGAGCGAAAAATCATTTGAACAGTCGTTCAGGTTCGGATACGTAATAGGTTTTTTTCTGCCCCTTTTAATAGCTCCCGTTCTTATGGTATTTTTTTACGTAAGCACGGTAGAAAATTTAATAAAAAAAAGATAAAGTTTTATGAAAAAAATTCAATGGTTCCCGGGGCATATGACCAAGGCAATGCGCATGATGGAGGCTTCCGTGCCGCTTGCCGACGGCATAATTTACGTGCTCGACGCGCGCTGCCCCGCGGCTTCGTTCAACCGCAAGCTTCTGAAAATGGCGGGAAACAAACCCGTACTGTACGTGCTCAACAAAGCCGACCTTGCGGACGAGCGCGCGGATAACTTAATGCGGCTTTTGGGCGGCAACGCCGTCAAAATAAACGCGGCGAACGCGGGCTCGAAAAGGGTAATTTCTTCTGCGATAGACAGGCTCGTTGCCGAAAAGCGCGAAAAAAGCCTTGCAAAGGGGCTTACAAAGGTTTTCCGCTTTATGGTGGTGGGCGTGCCCAACACGGGCAAAAGCACGGTTATAAACCTTCTGGCGGGCTCTAAACGCACTGTCACGGGCGACAAGGCGGGCGTGACCCGCGGAAAACAGTGGATAAGGCTTGACGGGTTCGAGCTTCTGGATACCCCCGGCACAATGCCGCCCGCGTTCGACAACCAAAAGCTTGCCCTGCACCTTGCGTTCGTCGGCAGCATAAACGACGATATTCTCGATCCGGACGATATCGCGCTCGAACTTCTCGGCGAGCTTTACGAAAAATACCCCGCGCGGCTCGAGGAGCGGTACGGCGTTACGGGCGGCGAAAAGCTTGAAATGCTCGACTGCGTGTGCAGGCGCAGGGGCTTTATGCTGCGCGGCGGCGAGTACGACTACGAACGCGCCGAACGCGCCGTTATCGACGATTTCAGAAAGGGCAGGCTGGGCAGAATTACTCTCGATACTCCCGCAGACCTTACGGAAAGTTTTAAATTATGATTGATAAGCTTCAATTCGAAAAACAGCTTATAAAAGACGGTTATGCCCGCATATGCGGCGTCGACGAGGTCGGCAGAGGTCCTTTGGCGGGGCCGGTAGTCTGCGCCGCGGTGATTATGCCGCTCGAAAAAATCATAGAGGGCGTCGACGACAGCAAAAAGCTTTCCTCAAAAAAACGCGAACGGCTTTCCGAAATTATACTCGAAAATGCGGTTGCATACGCCATATGCCGCGTCGAACCGCAGATAATAGACGAAATCAATATTTTACAGGCGACGCGGCTGTGTATGAAAAATGCGGTTGAAAGCCTTAAAGCAAAGCCCGATTTCGTGCTTACGGACGGCAATATGAAGCTTGATATATCCATACCGCAGAGATGCGTCGTCAAGGGCGATTCGTTAAGCTATAGTATAGGGTGTGCGTCTATCGTCGCTAAGGTTTACAGAGATAAACTTATGTGCGAATACGATAAAATTTATCCCGACTACGCCTTTGCAAAAAACAAGGGTTACGGCACTGAAATACATATTCGCGCGATAGAACGCACGGGGATATGCGCTATCCATCGCAGGAGTTTTACGAAAAGATGGCAGTAGAAGAGCGCGACGCCGCAAATAAAAAGCTGGGCAGAAAGGGCGAAAAGCTTGCCGTAAAATATTTAAAACGCGGCGGCTATAAAATTTTGAAGCGTAACTACGTAAACCCGTTCGGCGAAGTGGATATCATAGCGCAAAAGGAAGATACGGTTGCGTTCATAGAAGTCAAAACAAGGCTTTCAGACGTTTTCGGCGCGCCGTCGGAAGCGGTGAATTACAGTCGCAAACAAAGATATATTTCGGCGGCAAAGTACTTTTTTTACGAACGGGCTATCGATTGCACGGTACGCTTCGACATAATCGAAATTTTTAAAGGCACGATTAATCATATTGAAAATGCATTTTATTAAGTTCACAAAAATTTGCGTTGCAAATTTTTCGTGAGATTGTTATTGTCGTAAAATTGCTTAACGCGCGTGCGAGCTTCGCGATGCTTTGCACACTTTATTGCAAAAATTTTCAGATTATAATGTGCAAAAATCAATCCGCGCTTGCAATTTTTCGGCGTTAAAATTAGAATAATGATAAGGAGTAATTTTTATGGAAAAGAGAGCTTACGAAATTTTTTCGCACATGAACCGCGAGATAAGCGTCAGGATAATCCCTGGACACTTTGCAACAAAGCACTCGCATATCAGCCATTGCCTGGATATGACGGACGTAAAATCCAGACTCGACAGCGCGAAGGCTGCGGCAAAAATTCTGTCCGACAGCTTCACCGGCGTGCCCGTCGACACCATTATCACGTTGGAGCGTATGAAAATGGTCGGCGCGTTTATGGCGAATTATCTGTCGCACTCGGGGGTAAACGCCCGCCAGAACATTGCGGTAATCACGCCCGAGCTCGTCGAGGACAAGCTGATTTTAAGGGATAACTTCCTGCCGTACGTTATGAACTGCCACGTGTTGCTGCTTACGGCCTCGGCGACAACCGGTCAAACTGTGAACAGCGGCGTAGAGGGCATAAGGTACTACGGCGGCACGCCCGTCGGCGCGGCGACCGTGTTCGGCGGCGAATTCGCGTGCGACGTGCCCGTCGTCAAGCTTTTCGGTGCAAAAGACCTTAAAGGCTACGTGTCTTATCCCCCGCAGGATTGCCCTATGTGCAAAAAGGGGTTGAAGGTGGACGCGGTAGTCAACTCGTACGGGTATTCCAAAATAATATAAAACGCATATATACTTCGCATAACTTTGTTGCGCTGCACTTTGTTTAGTCGTGTACGTCTTTGTACACTCCTTGCGCAAATGCTCGCGCGCTGCGTTCTGCTCGTATCTCTGCGTTTTTGCTAAATGTAGTAAGTAAAAAATAGTTTTGTGAAAATTGCGACACACC
This sequence comes from uncultured Clostridia bacterium, assembly GCA_947572415.1. Classification (GTDB taxonomy): domain Bacteria; phylum Bacillota; class Clostridia; order Christensenellales; family Borkfalkiaceae; genus Coproplasma. Next base: position 36,327 of record CANPBT010000001.1, read on the forward strand.
CCTTAAAATGAGTTGCGTTTTCGTAAAATATTTGTTAATATAGTTTTCGGCTTCGGGCAGTCCGCTGTCCTTTTCAGGGCAAGAATGCCACGTTATTATTAAGGAGTAAAAGTCATGAAAGGTTTGGTTGAGGCAATCGAAAAAGAAAATATGAAAAAGGAAGTGCCCGCTTTCAACGTAGGCGACACCGTAAAGGTAGGCTTTAAGGTTATCGAGGGTACGAAAGAAAGAATTCAGAACTTCGAGGGCGTGGTTATCGCCAAAAAACACGGCGGAATACGTGAAAGCTTCACGGTACGCAGAATGTCGTTCGGCGTCGGCGTCGAAAGGACTTTCCCCGTTCATTCCCCGAAAATCGCTTCGATAACCGTCGTAAGAAAGGGCAAGGTAAGAAGGGCAAAGCTTTACTACCTGCGCGGACTTACCGGCAAGGCGGCAAAAATTGCGGAAGCGAAATAATGTGTAATAAAAAAGCTCTTGCTGTGCGCAAGAGCTTTTTGCGTTATAATAAGCTTCGCAACACTTCGTCAAGCATCGCCGTTTTTTCGGTTACATACTTCATGTATGCGCCCTTAAAACGGCTCGCTTTCCTTGTCTTTCTTGCTTCTTATAACGCAACACTTTTATAATTTACAAAGGATTTATGATATGTTATCTAAAATAACCAGCTTCGCGCTGAACGGGATAGAGGGTATCCCCGTCGAGGTGGAAACGGATATAAATAAGGGCATGGTTGCCTACGACCTTGTCGGTTTGCCCGACGCGGCGGTAAAGGAAAGCAAGGAAAGGGTGCGCTCCGCGATAAAAAACAGCGCGATGCGCTTTCCCGTCAATAAAATTACCGTAAATCTCGCGCCCGCCGACGTCAAAAAAGAGGGCTCGCAGTATGATTTACCCCTTGCGGTAAGCATTTTAAAGGCGAGCGACCAGCTCGCCGCGGACTGCGGTTACGTGTTTTTAGGCGAGCTCGCGCTCGACGGCGCGCTTCGCCCCGTAACAGGCATATTGCCCGTGCTCATTTCCGCGCGCGACAGAGGCTTTGAAAAATTCGTTATCCCTGCCGCGAACGCGAACGAGGCAAGTTATATCGCGGGTATCGAGGTGTACGCATTATCCTCGCTTTCCGAGGTAGTAGCCTTTCTCACGGGCGAAAAGCAGTTCGCGCCCGTAAAACCGCGCAGCTTTTCCGTCGCTGCGGCATCGCGTTCTTATAACTCTGACATGTCGTTTGTACGGGGACAGAAGGCCGCGAAACGCGCACTCGAAATAGCCGTTGCCGGCGGGCACAATATTCTTTTGTACGGCCCGCCGGGTACGGGCAAGACCATGCTTGCGCGCTGTATACCGACGATTATGCCCGATTTGACTTTCGAAGAAGCGCTCGAAGTTACAAAGATACACTCTGTCGCGGGCGAGCTCGGCGATGAGGGTATAGTTACGCTCCGTCCTTTCCGCACGCCCCACCATACGGCTACCGCCGTTTCGCTTTGCGGGGGCGGCAGTACAAAAATCCGTTCGGGCGAGGCCTCGAAGGCGCATAAAGGCGTGCTTTTTCTGGACGAGCTGCCCGAGTATTCCCGCCACGCGCTCGAATGTCTGCGGCAGCCGCTTGAAGACGGAGTGATTACAGTCACGCGCGCGGGCGGCGCGGTCACATTCCCCGCGGACTTCATTTTGTGCGCGAGCATGAACCCCTGCCCGTGCGGCAACTACGGCTCCGCCTCGCGTGAGTGCAGCTGTACGCCAGCGCAGATACACAAATACAAAAGCAAGGTTTCGGGCCCGCTTTTAGACAGAATAGATTTGCACGTCGAGGTGGACGGGGTAAGTTACGACGATTTTATTTCGGATGAGCGCGAGGAAACGAGCGCGGAAATAAAAGAGCGGGTGGAGCGCGCCCGTGCGGTTCAGCGCGAAAGGCTGGACGGCGAGGGAATGGACGTAAACGCGGGTATGGGCGAGAGGCAGGTCAAAAAATATTGCAGGCTTTCCGCGGAATGCGAGGACATACTCAAAAACGCGTTTGAAACGCTCAATCTTTCGGCGAGGGCGCGTTCGAGGATAATCAAGGTTTCGCGCACGATAGCCGACCTCGATTTTTCCGAAAATATCCGCCCCGAACATATTCTCGAAGCGGTGTCGTACCGCAGCGGCGACCTGAAATGAGCGGGTACGAAAAATACGAAGAGGATATAATTATCCTTTCCGGGTTTAATGAGCTGACTTACGAAACAAAGCGCGTATTGCTGTCCGATTTTACAAATCCGTATATCGATTTGAAAAAACACGAAAAATTTCTGATTAAAACGCTTTCCGACGGCGTATATAATAATGTGTCGGGTAAATTTTACGACCGCGCGTACCGTGACGGAGTTTTGCGCGGGCTTGCCGAAAAGGGCGTAAAATGCGTAACGTATTTTTCGGACGGCTACCCCGACAGCCTTAAAAATATTCCGTCTCCGCCCGTAATGCTTTATTGTAAGGGCGATATATCTTTACTTAAAACAAACTGTTTTTCCGTAGTCGGTTCCAGGCGCGCTTCGCCTAAGACGCTTGCCGACTGTAAAAAAATAGCGGGTGAGCTTACGCTTGCTTTCACCGTCGTTTCCGGCGTAGCCGACGGCTCCGACAGCGCGGCTGTATGCGGCGCGCTCGACTGCGGCGGGAAAGTAATCTGCGTGCTTGCAAACGGGTTCGACAGGGTTTATCCCGCAAGCGCCGCAAACCTTTACCGCACCGTTGCCGGGAAGGGCTTGCTTATTTCCGAATATCCGCCCGACGCGGTATGTAAACCCTATCACTTCCCCGTGCGCAACAGAATAATCGCCGGGCTTTCGAGGGGCGTTCTGGTAGTCGCCGCAGCGGAAAAGAGCGGCGCGCTGATTACTGCGGATTACGCCGCGGACTACGGCAGAGACGTATTCGCGTTTCCTTACGGCATAGGTTCGCCCGCGGGCGCGGGGTGCAACGCGCTTATTAAAAACGGGGCTTATCTTACCGAAAATATACTTGACATATTCCTTAAATATGGTTTAGACTGTAATACGCAAAACCGACCTCGGCTTTCCGAAGAGGAAAACGAGGTGTATAACGTAATAAAAAGTACGGGTCAGGCGTTTTTGCCGCAGATTGCGCAAAAGCTCGGCAAACCGTCGTTCCGCCTCATCCCCTTGCTGTCCTCGCTTGAGATAAAGGGGCTTATAGTAAGGCTGGGCGGAAACAGGTATTCGGTTATTTAACTATCATAGAGAGGCTATTATATGGATTTGATTATCGTCGAATCGCCGTCCAAGGCGAAAACAATTTCAAAGTATTTAAAAGGCAAATACAAGGTCGACGCTTCGGGCGGGCACGTTCGTGATTTGCCGGAAAAGACGCTCGGCGTCAGGATAACTTCCAACTTCGAACCCAAATACGAAATCACGCCAAGCAAAAAAGAGGTTATAAAGAGGCTTGAAGCGGAGGCGAAGAAAGCCAACAAAGTATATCTTGCGACCGACCCCGACCGCGAGGGCGAGGCTATCAGCTGGCATTTGCAGACCGTTTTAGGGCTCGACGAAAACGGCGACAACAGGATAGAATTCAACGAAATTTCGCCTACGGCGGTCAAAAACGCTTTGACCTGCCCGAGGAGAATAAACTATAACCTCGTCGACGCGCAGCAGGCGCGGAGGGTTTTGGACAGACTCGTGGGGTATAAACTTTCGCCCCTTTTGAACAACCGTATCCAGAACGGACTTTCTGCTGGCAGAGTACAGTCCGTGGCGCTTCGCTTAATCGTCGACAGAGAGCGCGAAATTCAGGCGTTCGTCCCCGACGAATACTGGACGTTTACAGCTATGCTGCAGGATACCGCGGCCAAGTACGTGCCTTTCAAGGCTGTGTACCAGTGCAAAAAGAACGGCGAAAGCATAGGCAAGGAGCTTGCCGACAAGGTTGAAGAAGCGGTTAAAAATTCGCCGTTTACCATAACCAAAGTTAAAAAAGGCGTAACCAGGCAGCACGCGCCCGCGCCTTTCACGACCTCGTCGTTACAGCAGGACGCGTCGAATAAATTCGGTATGACCTCGCCCGAAACAATGCTTGTCGCACAGCATCTGTACGAGGGTATGGACGTGGGCGGCGACCATATCGCGCTGATTACTTATATCAGGACCGACTCTGTCCGCGTTTCGAAAGAGGCGCAGGACGGCGCGCTCGAATTCATTAAAAAGGAATACGGCGAGGAGTACGCGCCCGAAAAACCCAACTATTACGCGACCAAAAAGGGCGCGCAGGACGCGCACGAGGCAATTCGCCCCATTAACCTTGCCGTTACCCCCGCAAGCGTTAAAAACGCGCTTGATAAAAAACACTACAACGTATACAAGCTTATTTACGACAGATTTATAGCTTCGCAGATGGCGGAGGCAAAATATAACTCTATGCAGGTCGACGCCGAATCCGCCGGGTACACGTTCAAAGCGAGCGGCAAGGCGATGCTGTTTGCGGGCTATCTCGCGGCGTATCAGGAGGCGGCGAAAGCCGACGACGAGGAAGAGAGCGCCAAGCTTCTTCCCCCCGTCGAGGAGGGCGACGCGGTAAATTTAATCGAGCTAAACAAAGAACAGAAATTCACCAAGCCGCCTTTGAGGTATACCGACGCTTCGCTCGTCAAAGCGATGGAGGAAAAGGGCATAGGCAGACCTTCCACCTATGCTTCGATTATTTCGGTGCTCACAAAACGCCGTTACGTCGAAAAGGACGGCAAATATATGGTGCCTACCGAAGTTGCGTACAAAATAACCGATATGCTCGTCAAGTATTTTAACGACATTATGGACGTCGGCTTTACCGCGCATATGGAGGACGACCTCGACAAAATCGAAGAGGGCGGGTGCGACTGGCATAAAATAATCGCGGATTTTTATCCCGGATTTGCCGAACAGCTTAAAACGGCTTCCACCGAGGGCGACGAGCCTACCGACGTCAAGTGCGAAAAGTGCGGCAGCCCCATGATAAGGCGCACGGGTAAATACGGCAAGTATCTCGCTTGCTCGAATTATCCCGCATGCTCTAACATAGTCAGCGAAAGCGAAGTTGAGGTTTCGGAAATGCGTTGCCCCAAGTGCGGCGCGAATATGATTGTAAAGAGCGGGAAATTCGGTAAATTCCTCGCCTGCCCCAACTATCCCGAGTGCTCGTCGATACTGCCTATCGACGCAAAGACCACCGAGGAAAAATGCACGGAGTGCGGCACTTACCTGCTGCTTAAAAAGGGCAGATACGGCAACTTCCTCGAATGCCCCAAATGCGGCACGAAGAGGCCGCAGACCTCCGAGGACGGGGCTACGTCCGCAGAAAAAACGGAGGGAGTGTGCCCCGACTGCGGCAAGCCCATGCGCAGAATGCGCTCGAAAACGGGTAAGATATATTACGGCTGTACGGGCTATCCCGAATGCAAATTTTTGAGCTGGGATATCCCCACGGGCGGCAAGTGCCCCAAGTGCGGGAAATTCCTTATAAGGCGTGGCGAAAAAATAAAGTGCTCGGATAAGAACTGCGACTATTCCGAAGCAGCGCCCGCCGCGGAAAATGAAGGTTAAGATAGTAGGCGCGGGGCTTGCCGGCTCGGAGGCGGCGCTGTATCTCGCAAATCGCGGAGTACGGGTTGAGCTGTACGATATCAAACCCCGTTCGTTTACGCCCGCGCACTCGGATACAAATTTCGGCGAGCTCGTATGTTCGAACTCGCTTAAAGGCAGCGACCCGTACACCAACGCGTGCGGACTTTTAAAAGAGGAAATGCGCGTGTTCGGTTCGGTTATGCTCGAAGCGGCGGAAGAAAGCAAGGTGCCCGCGGGCGGTGCACTCGCCGTCGAAAGAGAGGCTTTTGCGCGGCATATTACGCGGCGAATTAAAGAAAACCAAAATATAACTGTAATTTGCGAAGAAGTTACAAGCGTGCCCGACGGGTGGGTTATTATATCCACCGGCCCGCTTACAGCAGCCGCGCTCGCCGAGGATATCCGAGGCATATGCGGGGGCGGACTGAATTTTTACGACGCTTCCGCGCCCATAGTATCGCGCGAGAGCATAGATTTTGAAAAGTGCTTTTACGGCGACAGATACGGCAAGGGCGGCGACGACTATATCAACTGTCCTCTGACGAAAGAGGAGTACGAAAGTTTCGTTGACGCGCTCATATGCGCCGACAAAGTTATTTTGCACGACTTCGAAAAGAGAGAAATTTTCGAAGGGTGCATGCCCGTCGAGGTTATGGCGGCGCGCGGCAAGGACAGCTTGCGGTTCGCCATGTTGAAGCCCGTGGGGCTTAAAGACAAGGACGGCAATAAGTATTACGCGGTGCTGCAACTTCGTAAGGAAAATAAAGAGGGCACGGCGTATAATCTTGTCGGCTTTCAGACGAATCTGAAGTTTGGCGAACAGAAGCGCGTGTTCTCGATGATACCCGCGCTTGCAAATGCGGAGTACCTGCGGTACGGCGTTATGCACCGCAACACGTACATAAATTCGCCCGCGTGCCTCAACGCCGATTTTTCGTTGAAAAGTAAGCCCGAAGTGTTCTTCGCAGGGCAGATAACGGGCGTCGAGGGCTACGTCGAATCGGCCGCGAGCGGACTTTTAGCCGCAATACATATGTTTGAAAAAATCAACGGCAGGCAGCCGCAAATCCCCGACAATACTACGGTTATGGGCGCGTTGTCGGCGCATATATCGGGGGCGACGGAAAATTTCCAGCCTATGAACGCAAACTTCGGTATTTTAAAGCCCGCCGAAAAAAGAATAAAGGACAAAAAGCAGCGCTATGCGTACCTTGCGGAACGCGCGTTGAAAAGCATAAAAGCGTACAAGGAGTTATTATGACTGAATTTCATGCAACTACTATTTGCGGAGTAAAAAAGGACGGCAAAACCGCGATAGCGGGCGACGGTCAGGTGACCATGGGCGAAAGCGTAATATTCAAAAACAGCGCGACCAAGGTAAGGCGTATCTACGGCGGCAACGTCGTTTTGGGCTTTGCCGGTTCGGTTTCGGACGCGTTTTCGCTGAGCGAGAAGTTCGAGGGTATGCTCAATAAATTTTCAGGCAACCTTATGCGCTCCGCGGTGGAGCTTGCCGAGCTCTGGCGTTCGGACAAAGCCGTAAGAAAGCTCGAAGCTTTGATGATAGTCGCCGATAAGGACACTATGCTTATAGTTTCCGGCACGGGTGAAGTAATAGAGCCCGACGACGGAATAGCGGCGATAGGCAGCGGCGGCAACTATGCCCTTGCGGCGGCGCGCGCACTGTATCAGAATACCGAATTTTCCGCAGAAGAAATAGCAAAAAAATCGCTTAAAATTGCAAGTGAAATCTGTGTATATACTAACGATAACATTAAGGTAGAAACTATATAATACGCCGCAAAAAGTAAGCGAAACGGCTTTCGCGTTAAAACTTTTTAAGGCAAATAAATACCTCATTCGTCTTTGCCTTCACGGCAAAGCCACATACCCCCAATGGGAAGGCTATAAAAATGAATAATGCCGAAAAGCGGCAAGGTTGAATTTAGTTCAACCGTTAAGCCGCTTTACGACAAAAAAATAAAATTCGCCGCAAATGTTTTGCGTAGCAAAGCATTTGAGCGAGAAAGGAAATCTATGGATTTGACACCCAAGCAGATAGTTCACGAACTCAATAAACACATCATAGGGCAGGCGGAAGCGAAAAAGGCGGTTGCAATCGCGCTTCGTAACCGTTACAGAAGGAGCTGTCTTTCCACCGAATTACAGGAAGAAATCACGCCCAAAAACATTATTATGAAAGGCCCTACGGGCGTCGGCAAAACGGAAATAGCAAGGAGGCTTGCTAAGCTCGTCAAGGCGCCTTTTCTTAAAGTCGAGGCGACGAAGTATACCGAAGTTGGCTACGTCGGGCGCGACGTCGAGTCGATGGTGCGAGATTTGGCGGAGTGCGCAATACGCCTCGTCAAGGAAGAAAAGACCGCGGAAGTGAGCTTCCGCGCTACCGCCACGGCGGAGCGCAAAATTGCAAAAGTGCTTGCGGAAGCCCGTAAAAGCGAACGGGGCGAAACCGCGAAAGAGGTTTTCGAGCAGCAGCTCGTCGACGATATACACGCGGGCAAATACGACGGTACCGTTATAGAGATAGAAGTGAACGACGTGCCCAAGCCTTTGGAGCTTTCTCCCGGCAGCGGCGCGGCGATTGATCTGGGCTCGATTTTCAGCGGTATGGGCATGCACAGAAAGAAGAAGCGCAAAATCACCGTAAAGGAAGCGAAGAGCCTTATTATCGCAGAGGAAGCGGATAAGCTTATCGATAACGACGCGGTAAACGCCGAAGCCATAAGGCGCGCGGAAAACGACGGCATTATCTTTATCGACGAAATAGATAAAATCGCGGGCAAGGGCAACCACGGCGCTGACGTTTCGCGCGAGGGGGTTCAGCGCGACATTCTGCCCATTGTCGAGGGATGTACGGTTATGACCAAATACGGCCCCGTCAAAACCGATTATATTCTGTTTATCGCCGCGGGCGCTTTCCACGTATCCAAGGTGGAGGACTTAATCCCCGAGCTTCAGGGCAGATTCCCTATTCAGGTCGAGCTGCAAAGCCTGACGAAAGAGGATTTTATCAATATTCTGACACAGCCGCAGAATTCGATTACTATGCAGTACTCCGCATTGCTTGCGGTGGATAATATCGATTTGCATTTCACGCCCGACGCAATCGAAAAGATTGCCGAAATTTCCGAGGACGTGAATGCGACGAGCGAGGACATAGGCGCGCGCCGCCTGCACACCGTTATGGAAAGGCTTTTGGAGGATATTTCCTATAACGCGGGCGGCAACGATTATCCCGTCGTTCAGGTCGACGTCAACGCCAGATACGTTGAAGAGCATCTTGAAAATATTATCAAGAACCGCGATTTGAAAAAATACGTGCTGTAGTTCACAAAAATTTGCTCGCAAAATATTTGAGCGAAAGGATTTTTATATGATAAATATACCCAAGGGCACGAAGGACGTTCTGCCCTCAGATTCCTATAAATGGCAGTATATCGAGGATACCGCGCGCGAGGTTGCCCGCGCTTTCAACATAAGCGAAATCCGCACGCCGACATTCGAGCATACCGAGCTTTTCAGCCGCGGCGTGGGTGAAACAACCGACGTAGTCAATAAAGAGATGTATACGTTCGAGGACAAGGGCGGCAGAAGCATTACCCTCAAACCCGAGGGCACGGCGGGCGCGGCGAGAATGTTCATCGAAAACGGACTTGCAAGCTCGCCCATGCCTCTTAAAGCTTTTTACGTTACGCCCGCATTCCGCTACGAAAGGCCGCAGGCGGGCAGACTCAGAGAGTTCCACCAGTTCGGCATAGAGGTTTTCGGCTCCGAAAATTATCACACCGACGCGGAAGTCATATTCGCGGCGTCTACGTTTTTAAAAAAGCTTGGCGTGAAAACGCGGCTCGAAATAAATTCGATAGGCTGCAAAAGCTGCCGCGCCGAGTATAACGCCGCGCTTAAAGGATATTTTAAACCCCACCTTGCCGAAATGTGCGAAACGTGTAACTCGCGGTTTGAAAAGAACCCGTTGCGTATGCTCGACTGCAAGGAAGAGGGTTGCAGAAAATTTACCGCGGCCGCGCCGAAAATCACAGATTATCTCTGCCCCGAATGTAAGGCGCACTTCGACGGAGTCAGAAACCTTTTGACGGATTTGGGTATCGATTATACGGTTAACCCCCGCATAGTGCGCGGGTTAGACTATTATTCGCGTACGGTGTTCGAGTTTGTTTCCGGCGAAATCGGCGCGCAGGGCACCGTTTGCGGCGGCGGAAGATACGACGGGCTTATTGAGGAGCTGGGCGGAAAATCCCTGCCCGCTATAGGTTTTGCCGCGGGTATCGAAAGGCTCATGCTGCTTATGGACAACACGGGCGCAGCCTTCCCCGAAAGGCAAAAGCCCCGAATATATATCGCGGGTATGGACGAAAAGACGCGCGCAGCGGCTTTCAAAATAGCGGCTGAGTTACGTCTTAAAGGCGTAAATGCCGAGTGCGACCTTATGAACCGCTCCGTAAAGGCGCAGTTCAAATATGCGGACAAGCTGGGTGCGGAGTACGTCGCCGTTATCGGCGAAACCGAGATTGTAAGCGGCGAAGTTACTTTAAAAAATATGAAAGACGGAACGCAGTCCGCGGTTAAAACAACACAAATTTACTCATACATACAATAGGAGGAGCTATGGTAAAAGAAATAAACGTTAAGGAATTCGACGAGCTTTTAAAGGGTGAAAAACCCGTGGTATGCGATTTTTACGCGACCTGGTGCGGCCCCTGCAAGATGCTTGCACCCGTAATGGATACGGTAAGCGAGCAGTTCGGGGATAAGGCGGAATTCGTAAAATGCGACGTGGATAAAAATCACGAGCTTGCGGCGCGCTACGGCATAATGTCGATACCCTTCGTTGCGGTTTTCGACAAGGGCGAGCAGAAAGCGAAAACTCTGGGATATATGTCGAAAAGCGAAGCGGAAAAGTTTTTAAACGATAACCTTTAATGAAATTTGCCGAAGTAAGCGGTTGTAACAAGCCCGTATCAAAAATTATTTTCGGTTGCTCTGGCAACGCTATGCGCCGCGGAAAAAACTGCGACGAAATTCTTGACGCGGCATTTTCGGCGGGGATAAACTCGTTCGACACCGCGCGCGGCTACGGGGCAAGCGAATGGACGCTGGGCGACTGGATTAACCGCCGCGGTATCCGCGACGACGTTACGGTTATTTCGAAGGGCGCGCTTCACGGTTTATTCGGAAACAATCGCGTTAATGAAAAGTGCATACGCGCCGACCTCGAAAAATCAATAACCGCGCTTAACTGCGGCTATATCGATATTTATCTTTTGCACCGCGACAACCCGAAAGTACCCGCGGGCGAGTTTGTCGGGCTTTTGAACGAATTCAAAAGCAAAGGTTACGTAAAAGCTTTCGGCGTTTCTAACTGGACTTACGAGAGGATAAAGGAAGCCAACGCCTACGCCGAAAAACATAATCTTGCGCCGTTTACCGTTTCGGAGCCGCATTTTTCGCTTGCGGTTGCGGGGCGGTGGACGTGGATAGGCTGTACGTCGGTCACGGGTGAAAAGCACGCCGGCGAGCGGGAGTGGTATAAAAACACCGGTTTGCCGCTGTTCGCGTTTTCGCCTCTGGGCGGCGGATTTTTGTCGGGCAGGGTGAGAGGCGACGATATAAAGCGCACGTCGAAGAGTATGCCGCACGCTATGCGCGTTACCTTTTTGTCGGAGGAAAACGCAAAAAGGCTCAGGCGTTTGGAGGCGCTTTCGCGGGAAACGGGTTTTACCGTCGCGCAAATAGCTCTTTCATACGTAATAAATTCGGGGCTGAACGCTTTTGCGATTACGGGCAGCAACAGGGTGCAAACGGTTTTGGACAGCGCCGCCGCGGCAGATATAACGCTTACGGCGGAACAAATAAATTATCTTGAAAACGAACAGTAAATAAACAGCGGCGGAGCAAAAGCTCCGCCGCTGTTTAAATTTCATTGAGTTCTTTTAAAAGTTCAATATGCCGTATAAGGTCGTTTACGGTACGTTCGGGTTTTTTTAACTTTTTGTCGAGTTTTTCAAGCTCCGCATTGATTTCGGTAATCCTTTCCGCTTTGTTTTGTTCGGTAAAATCGTACTGCATTTATGTAAGCTCCTTAAAAAATAAAAGTGTACCTCTAAAAAAGAAGTACACTCCGGAATTGCACTTTTTTGTTAGAGATTCACCACAAACCTTACAATTTTCTTACCGAAAAAGCAAGTGCAATACCTTGCAGTATTTCACTTTCACGGTAAATATATTAAATTGTAAGCTTTGTGGTGCTTACAGTTTAACATATTCCGTACGATATTACAAACAAAAAAACAAAAATTTTAAATAAAAGTCGTATTCGACAAAATATTTTATAATTCGTGTTTTTACTTTAATTTTCTCGTCCGAGCAAATAATCCATTGAACAATCAAAGTAATTTATTAATTTGTCAATATTAAATAAATTAGGCTCGGTTTTGCCGTTTTTCCAATCGTAAAAACTTCCTTGTGGAATTTTTGCGTCTTTACAGAGTTTGTAACCCGAGCAAGGTTTTTGCTTCATCAGATAAACAAGACGGGTTGAAAACGGAGGACAAGGTTTAAAAATTTTTTCTTCACTTGTTTCTTTTTTACCTGTCAGATAGTCGGTGGAGCATTTAAAATAGTCCGCAATTGAAACTAATGCCTTTAACGACGGTTCGCTTTTTCCGGAGATATAGTTGCTTACGGAAGTTTCGGTAAGTCCCGTCGCTTCAGCAATTTGTTTCTGTGTTAAGCCGCTTTCTGCTATAAAATCGGCAAATCGTTCGGCAAAGCTTATTAATATTGTCATAATACTGCTCCTATAAAAAATTTAATATACCTCGGAAAAATTTACTTGCAAATAAACAGTTCCGAGGTATATAATGTATTTGACAATATTAACCGCATACATACGATTGCGGATTAAACAAAGGATAAAGGTATGTTCAGATTTTTAAACGGAAGATTGATAGGCGAAAACATTTACGCCGTTATGGATTCGCCGCCGATTAAAAATTTTTTTAACAGTATTGAATACCGTTGTTACTGTAACAAAAAAAGCTTCCGTGGGGAAGCTTTTTTGGATTGTAACGCATGTGTTGCGGGGTTGTAACACGGTTGTTCTTGTTTGATTATCGCCCGCACCGTATAATGATTGTAATGGAGGTAGAACTATGGAAAATAATTCGGGCGGGCAAAGCCGGTTGCCAAAAATAGCGTTGGGGTTTGATATCGCAGCGGTCGGCTGCTTTTTGTTGGGGCTGGGCTGTTTTTATACGTTTATTCTTTTTCCGCTTTCGCTGCTTTTCTTTCTTGCGACGGTGGTGTTGCCGTTCGGGGCGATAATTGCGGGCATCTGCGCGCTGTGCCTCGGCAAAAAGGAAATAGGCGCAAAGGGAATAGCTATGTCGGTCGCGGCGATTGTTATACCCGTGGTAACGGTAATAGTGCTCGTCATACTTTTCAGTACGGGCGTGGCGTACATTCGTTGGATGTGACATATGAAGGGCTTAAAAGTATTTTTCATAATATTGCGCGCCCTTGCGACTGCCGCCGCGGCGGCTGCGGGAATTTTCGTGCTTTACCGCTTCGAATATCTCACAGAAATCAATTCGCTCGATAATATTGTGGGGGTAATCCCCGTGGCGTTCGTATTGATGGCGGTGGGCGCCGTTGCCGCGCTCATATGGCTCAGATATTCGAAGCGCACCTCGCCGCTCGCCGTCTGCCTTGCCGTGCTTATCGCGCTGCTTTCGGCGCTGTTCCCGACCGCTCTCCGCGGCAGCTGGTGGGTTGCCGAAATAGATAACTCTGTGGGTTCGGACGGGGATATATCGGGGTATGCGCCCTTTAAGGAGGACACTTTGGCGGTGAAGCTCGGCGAAGAGCCCGAGCTGTTTCTCGACGGCGATTTGCCCGTAATGGACGGCGCGCTCGCGCTGTATCCCGTATATTCCGCTGTGGCGCAGGCAATTTACGATGAAAGCGCGTACGGCGGCGAGGTAATGTTCACAAACACAGTAAAGGCGTTCGACGCGCTTATCGCGGGCGAGCGAGACGTGATTTTTTCGGCTTCGGCTTCCGCAAAGCAACGGGCGGCAGCCGAAGCCGCGGGCGTTGAACTCGTGCTAACGCCCATAGGCAGGGAGGCGTTCGTATTCGTCGCAGGCAAGAATAACCCCGTCGAGGGACTCACGACGCGGCAGATCCGCAACATATATTCGGGCAAAACGGATAAATGGGCGACGCTCGGCTGGCGCGAGGGCGGCAGGATAATCGCTTTTCAGCGCCCCGAAGGCTCGGGCAGTCAGACGGGGCTGCAAGGCATTATGAAGGGGCTCCCCATACACGCGCCGCGCCCGTTGCCGTCAGACGACCTCATCGGCACGAACTCGTTGATGAAACAGGTTTCGGTTGAGTGGAAGGGGGTTCAGCCCGCGCTCGGGTATACGTACAGGTTTTTCGGCAACACTATGTACCCCAACCCCGACGCGAAGTTTTTAAAAGTCGACGGCGCGGAACCTTCCGTTGAAAATATCCGAAACGGCAGCTACCCGTTTACCGTAAACTTTTACGCGATAACTAGCGGCGCGCCGCAAGGCAACACGAAAAAATTAATCGACTGGCTTTTGTCGGAGCAGGGTCAAAGGCTTATCGGCAAGACGGGGTACGTACCGCTATGAATATTTTAACCTATTTAAAAAAACAGAAATCGACTTTCGCCGAAAGCCCGTTCAACAGTGTGGACGCGCTTGTCTTGTGCTGGCTCGCTTATTTCAGCTTTCCCGATTATTTAAAGAGCGGCGAGAGCGTGGCGTTAAAGGATATTGTCGGGCGCGGGATTCTGCCCGAAGAAAAGATGTACGCGGAAGCGTATAAACTCAAAACGAGCAAAATGTTTTTTAAAAAACTGACCGAAAGCGAACGCTTTAAAACCGCGGAGCTTTGCGACTTCGTTTCGGAAAAGGACGACGAGCTCGAAAAGCAGTTTGCGGCGGTGTGCGTCAAAATTTCCGAAAACGAATACTTCCTTGCGTTCAGGGGCACAGACCCGTCTTTTACGGGCTGGAAGGAGGACTTCAACCTGATATGCCGCTATCCCGTGCCCGCGCAAAGCGCGGCGGCGGAGTATTTCGCGCGGGAAGCGGAAAAATTCCCAGAGGCGAATTTCTATCTCGGCGGACACTCCAAGGGCGGCAATCTGGCTGAGTACTCCGCGGCGCACGCCGACAAGTCCGCGCGGCGCAGGATAAAGGCGGTGTACAACTTCGACGGCCCTGGGTTTATAGGCGAGGTCTGCGCGGAGAGTGTAATCAAAATCGTGCCAAAATCCTCTTTCGTCGGCGCGCTTCTGGACAGGAGGAATAATTTCGGCATAATAAAAAGCCGCGCCTTCGGCTTTTTGCAACACGACCCGTTTTCGTGGACGGTCAAAGGTGACGACTTTGTATATCTTAAAAAAAGAACGCACTCGTCGGTGCGTATCGAAAGGGCTGTCAACAGGTGGATAACCGAGCTTTCGTTCAAGGAGCGGGAAAGGGTGGTGGAGCTTGTTTACGGCGCCCTGAACACGCTCGACACCAAAGACTTCAACGTGTTTTTCAAAACTGTTTACAGGCAACTGCCCGCGCTGTACAGGCAGTACCGGCGGCTGAACGCGGAGGACAAAACTTTTTTCGTTTTAAAAATAAAGCGGTTGCAAAAGCTACTTGTAAGTAAATAGCGTTCACCTCATCCGTCTTATTCTCGATGCGCTACGAATAAGACACCTTCCCCCTTGGGGGAAGGCAATAATAGTGACTGATGAGGTATATATCTATTTCCTTTTACCGTCGGCGCCGTAAAGCACCGAGTCGCTTAAAATAAATTTTTTATCGCCGTTCACCGAGTAATCGAGCCGCGCCAAAAGATAGCTTTCCTCCGTAAGCCGCCACGTTATATCGAGCGTCTTGTACGCGCCGAGCCCCTCGCTTTCCGTTCTGGATACAAGCGTCATTTTTTCGGTGTCGGTCGTGTACTCTTCGCAACAATAAAGCGAAAGGGTTACGGGTATTTTGTCGCTGAAAAGCGAAAATTCGTTCTGCGCCACCGCGGAAACGGTGCCGTCGCCGTTGCCTTTCATTCTCACGGAAATAAACGCAAAGGCGTTTTTGCCGCCCTTACAGCCGCTTGAAATGCATGCGCAGACGGCAAGCACGCAGATTGCGGCAGTTAAAAACTTTTTCATTTTTTACCCCTTTTCAGAAGATAAACAAACAGCGCCGCAAGCGCGATTATAAACGCGCCTAAAAATACCGACAGCACTATCATAGGCGTGTTCTGCGGCACCGAAATTATCCATACCGTGGCGGTGGTGTCGTACGCGGCGTCCTTAACGCAGTAAATTATTGTTATAATAAGCCCCGTTATAGCCGCGACGGTTGCGCAGGCAATCGCGATAAACGGCAAAAGCTTTTTTGCTTTCTGCAACCTCAGCTCGTTCGCGTTTGCTTCGCCTGGTTTTATGCCGCCTTCCAGAAATTCGTTCGCGTCGAGCCCGAACACGTTGCATATGTTCAGTATCTGCGCGGAGGAGGGCGTGCTTCTGCCCGCCTCCCAACGGGTCACCGTCTGTCGGGCTACGTTTAACTTATCGGCAAACTCCTGTTGGGATAGCCCGCTGTCGCTTCTTATTTTAATCAGCTTTTCACGTATTGTCATAAAAATATTTTAACATACTGATTGACAAATTGTCAATTTCCCATTATATTTATGTCGTTATGGAAATATTTTCGAGGACGGAACTTTTAATAGGGGAAGCGGGGCTTAAAAAGCTTTCGGCTTCGCGCGTGGCGGTGTTCGGCGCGGGCGGCGTAGGCGGCTATGCGATAGAGGCGCTGGCGCGTTCGGGCATAGGCGCGCTGGATATTATCGATAACGACGTCGTTTCGGTATCGAACATCAACAGACAGATTCTCGCGCTTAAAAGCACCGTCGGCAAATACAAAGCCGACGTCGCAGTATCGCGTATTGCCGACGTTAATCCCGATTGCAGGGCGACCGCGCACAAGCTCTTTTATCTGCCCGAAACGCCCTTTGATTTTTCTTGCTTCGACTATATTGTGGACGCAATCGATACGGTGACGGGCAAAATCGCGATTATCGAAAACGCTGTAAAGGCGGGCGTACCCGTTATAAGTTGTATGGGCGCGGGCAACAAGCTCGACCCGACTGCGTTCGAAGTTGCGGATATAAAGAAAACCTCCGTATGCCCGCTTGCAAAGGTGATGCGCAGGGAATTAAGTAGGCGCGGCATAGACGGCGTAAAGGTAGTATTTTCGCGCGAAACGCCCGTTGCCCCCGCAATATGCCGTGGCGAAAACGGCAAAAGCGTGCCCGCAAGCATCGCTTTCGTGCCCTCAGTAGCGGGGCTTATTATCGCGGGCGAGGTAATAAAGGATTTGATTAAATAGTGAATAATCAATATTGTAACTTTCCCCTTTCGGGGAAAGTGTCCGCGCCGTGCAGGCGCGGACGAATGAGGCTTTAATTTAATATTTTACCTCATCAGTCTTTGCCTTAACGGCAAAGCCAGCTTCCCCGTTAGGGGAAGCCTACAATAGTGATAAGCACCTAAAATTACGCTCAATAAAGAGCAAATCGATTGTTTAAATAACTTTGCCGACGCTAACCTTGCGGCTAATTGCGAGTTCGTAAGGGCAGCCTTTAAAACGGGCTTTATGTCGGGCGTAAGTCTTATTGTCGAGTGCCTGTGCGACGACGATATGTGCAATACGTAAGGCGGTCGTAAAAATTCCTTAAAATCTATTGCAAAAAATTGCCGTGCGGGGTATAATAACCGTATGGCAGTTTTCTTATCCCGAAGCCCCGAGGATACTTTTAAGTTCGCGGGGGAATATGCGAATACCCTTAACCCCGGCGACGTCGTTGTTTTAAACGGCGATATGGGCGCGGGCAAAACCGTCTTTGCGAAAGGGGTGGCAAACGCGCTAGGTATAGACGACGAAATTTTGAGCCCGACCTACACTTATATGAACGACTACGGCGGCAGGCTGTACCACTTCGACTGTTACCGCCTCAAAAACGGCGCGCAGGCGGAGGGGCTGGGGCTCACCGATTATTTTTATTCGGACGGGATATGTCTTATAGAGTGGGCTTGCAATATTCGGGATGTTTTGCCCGAAAGGGTAAAAACGGTTACGATAGAAAAGACGGGTGAGGGGGAAAGGAAAATCATATATGAATAACTTTCTTGCGATAGATACTTCCTCGCGGTATCTTACCGTGCTTGCGGTTAAGGGTGAAAAAAAGGTATTAAAGTATCTGGACGACTGCGCCATGCAGCACTCGGTAAAGCTTATGGGCGTAATAGACGCGGCGCTTAAAGAATCGGAGCTCTCGCCTGCCGGATGCGACTTTTTTGCCGCGGTGACGGGGCCGGGGTCGTTTACGGGTATACGAATAGGTATATCTGCGGCAAAGGGATTTGCCGCCGGGGCGGACAAGCCCCTGCTTGCAATCACCTCGTTCGATTTACTTGCATATAATGTCAAAGACGAAAATTTTTATACGGTCATAGACGCGGCGCACGGTCATTATTATGCATGCGGCTACGGCAATGGCGGAGAGGTGGTTTCCCCTCCCGCGTACGTGAGTGCGGAAGAGGTCGCAGCGTTCGGCAAGCCGTTGTACGGCTTCGAGGCGCTTCCTTTCGAAAATTATACCCGCCTCGACGCGGGCGCCTGCCTTTACGCCGCGGCGCGGCTGAACGCGCATAAAGTTTCGGATACTCTGAACGCGTTGTACGTAAGGAAGTCGCAGGCGGAGGAGGGGCGCAGATGAATTTACGCTGCTGGAAGTATGAGGACATTCTGCGCATATCCGAACTTGAAAAGGAGTGTTTCGGCGACGAGGCGTGGAGCTACCGTATGCTCGCTTCGAGCTTCGGCACGGAAAGCTTTATCGGCATACTTGCCGACGACGACGGGGATATCGCCGGTTACGGCGGAGTAACGGTCGCGGCGGACAGCGCTGATATAGGCAACGTCGCCGTTGCGGAGGCTTACCGCAGGGGCGGAGTGGGCGCGGCGCTGCTCAACGCGCTGTGCGATGAGGCTAAGCGCAGGGGCGCGGCGAGGGTATTCCTCGAAGTGCGCGTTTCCAACTCGGCGGCGATGCTGCTGTACCTTAAAAACGGCTTTAAAGGCGTTTACGCGCGCACCCGCTATTATCCCGACGGCGAGGACTGCCTCGTTATGACCAGAGAGTTATGAGGTAAACCTATTTTTATCGGCGGCGAATACGTATCTACCGTCCGCGCGGGCGACGGAAAGGACGTACTTTTGCTTCACGGCTATATGTCGAGCAAGCAAAGCTTTTATTATCAGATTGAATATTTATCGAAAAGCTTCAAGGTGACCGCGCCCGACTTTCCGGGTTTCGGCGCAAGCGCGCCGCTCACGGCAGCGTGGTCGGTTTCGGATTATTGCGGCTGGCTTGAAAGCTTCGTAAAGGCGGCAAAGCTCGATAAGCCGCATATAATAGCCCATTCTTTCGGGGCGCGCGTTGCCTTCAAATATCTTTGCGGCAGGCCGCAACTTGCGGAAAAGCTCGTGGTTACGGGCGGCGCGGGGCTGGTGAAGCCGCGTTCAGTCGAATATCTGCGCCGCGTGAAGGCGTACAGACGGGTAAAAAGGCTCTTCCCGAAATTTGCGGAAAAGCATTACGGCAGCGCGGAGTACCGCGCGCTTCCGCCGCTTATGCGCGAGAGCTATAAAAGCATTGTAAACGAAGATTTGAGGGAATACGCGGCGGGCGTGCAAAACAAAACGCTGCTCGTCTACGGGAAAAACGACACGGTGACCCCGTCGGGCGAGGAGGGTGAAATTTTTCATTCGCTTATCAGCGGCAGCCGCCTTGTTATTGCCGACGGCGGGCACTTCTGCTTTTCGGAAAAGCCCGAAGCTTTCAATAAAACTGTATACGAATTTTTTACGGAAAAATAAAATGGGTATCTTTATTTCGGTTTCAAAGACAATTGAATGCGTCGTTATCGCGCTTTTCTTTGCGGTTATGCTGTGCGCCGCCGCTTACAGGCAGGCGGGGGTTTTGCAGTCGTGCGGATACAGCGGCGGCAAATACTTCGGCTGGCTGAAAAAGAAGGGCAACCTCGCTTACGAAAGGTTTGCGCTGCTCGCGCTTCTGTGCGCGCTCTCTTCGGCGGTCATAGCGCTCTGCTTTTCGTTTGCGGGCGAGTGGGCGGCGGTGATTTCCCTTGCGCCCTTCGCGCTGTTTTTCGTAATCTTTCTGGTTGCGGACAAAAAAATCGCGCTCCGCTCGGAGGTTACTTTAACCCCGCGCTTCAAAAGGCTTTACGCCGTGTATTTCGTTGTCGCCGCGTTGCTTTCGTATATTTTCGTAACCCTTTTAAATTTCGCGGATTACGTATGGGGCAACTCCGTATTCACGCGGCTGAGGTACTGCGCGCTCGCGCTGCTGCCGCTTTTGAATCTTTTCATACTTCTTTTTTCCAACTGTATCGCTAAAATTTACGAGGTGCCGCACAACAATAAATTCATAAAAAAGTCGAAAGCAAAGCTTGCCGCGTCGGATATAAAGGTTATAGCCATAACGGGCAGCTACGGCAAGACGAGCACGAAGTTCATTCTAAACTCCATTTTATCGAAAAAATACCGCGTGCTCACTACGCCGCGTTCGCACAATACGCCGATAGGCGTCGCGCTCGCGGTGAATAACGCAAACCTCGGCGACTACGATATATTCATAGCCGAAATGGGCGCGCGGCACGTCGGCGACATTGCAGAGCTGTGCGAAATATGCCCGCCCGATATCTCGATTATAACGGGTATATGCGGCCAGCATATGGAAAGCTTTTTAACCTTTGAAAATATCGTCAAGGCAAAGGGCGAAATACTAGCCGCCACAAAGGGAACGGCGGTAATCGCGGCGGACTGCTTCGATTTGTTCGAGGAATACCCCTGCGACAAGAGAAAGTGCGGCTGCGTTTCGGATATAGCCTGTACGGCGGAGGGCACCGATTTTACCCTTACGCTGGGCGGCGAAAGCGTCGCGGCGCACACAAAGCTTTTGGGCGAACACTCGGCGTACAATATCGGGGTCGCAGCGGAGGCGGCGTACCTTGCGGGTATGACCGCGGACGAAATAGCCGACGCAATAAGCGGCATTGACTTTATCGAACACCGCTTACAGCTTATAAGCTCGGGCGGGGTGAATATTCTCGACGACGGCTATAATTCAAACGTGAAAGGCGCGCGCGCCGCGCTCGGCGTTTTGCAGCTTTTCGGCGGCGCGAAGATAGTCGTGACTCCGGGGCTCGTCGAGCTGGGCGTGCTTGAGGAAAAGGAAAATTACGAGCTGGGCAAAGCGCTTGTGGGGCTTGATTTTGTAATACTCGTCGGCGACACTTTGGTTACGCCCGTAAAAAAAGGCTATCTCGAAAACGGCGGGGATGAGGGTAAGCTCAGGGTAAAGCCCACGCTTGCCGCCGCGCAGGAGGAGATTAAAACGATTATATCCGCGGGCGATACGGTTTTGTTTCTGAACGACCTGCCCGACGTCTATTGATACAATTAATAAATTAAATTCACCAAAGCTAAAAAAATAAATGCGGAGGTGAATTTTTTTATGCAGAGAAATATTGCGGTGATATTCGGAGGAATATCCAACGAAAACGAAATTTCGGTAATTACGGGCACGATGGCGGCAAATGTGTTAAAAAACGCGGGCAACACGGTTATACCCCTGTATATATCGCGGCAAGGCGATATTTATACCGGAGACGGGCTTGCCGATATCGACAATTTCAAGGGTGACAAGTATACCGCTTTCCCGCGGGCGATTGTTGCAAAGGGCGGCATATATGCGCTGAATAAGCGGCTTCGCCCAAAAAAATTCGTCAGGGTCGACGTTGCGGTCAACTGCTGCCACGGCGGTTGGGGCGAGGGCGGCGGCGTGTGCGGGCTTTTCGCGCTCAACGCGATTCCGCTTGCAAGCGCGGGTATGTTCGAGTCGGCTGCGTTTATGGATAAATATTTCACCAAACTCGTGCTCGCTTCGCTGGGCGTAAAAACGGCTTCGTACGTATATATGCGCGAAGCAACCGGTTTGGACGAGGCGGAAAAGCTCGGCTATCCTATGATAGTTAAGCCCGCGAAGCTCGGTTCGAGCATAGGCATAGAGTGCGTCGAAAACCGCGAAGAGCTTGAAAATGCGCTCTCCTCGGCGTTTATTTACGACGACGGGGTTATAATCGAACAGTTCCTGAAAGACCGCAGGGAAATCAATTGCGCCGCATACTATGCTTCGGGCAAGGTAGTAACTTCGGAGTGCGAGGAGGCGTTTGCGCACGGGGATATTTTAAGCTACGACGACAAGTATGCGGGCGGCGGCAAGAGCGTTTTGCCCGCGGATATACCCTTGCGAACGTCCGACGAAATAAAAGCCATAACCGAAAAAGTATATTCGAAATTGAATATGCGCGGCATAGTCCGCTTCGATTACATACTCAGCGGCGGCGAAATTTATTTAAGCGAAATAAACACCGTGCCCGGGTCGCTGTCGTATTATCTGCTGTCGAACGGGTTCAAAGATTTTTATACCGTGTTGCAGGCTGTAATCGTACAGGCGGAGGAGGACTTCAAAGCTGCCTCCGAAAAGAAAATACTCACGACCGGCATTTTGAACGATATCCGTTCGGGCGCGTACAAGACGGGCGGCAAATAAAAGGAGCGCGGACTTTAAAGTCCGCGCTCCTTTTTGAATTCGGGCAGAAGATTGCTTTTCGCCAGCTGTTTTTTAAGCGTGGTCGCGTAGCACACCGTAAGCGCGGCGGCTATCCCGATAACTTCCTGCAACACGTTTCTTACCACGCGCACGGAAGCGTAAGCATACCCGTAATTTTTATCGGGATATATAAGCGGCGCTATGAGGCAGTAGAACGCGAAGTACCCGCCTATTACGGCTATTGCGCCCGCAACCGAAGATATGCCCGCCCAGACGGGCTCGCGCTTTTTTGCAAGCCCCTTAAAAGCACAGTGCAAAAGCGCGGATACCGCCGCGCCCTGTACGCCGTGTATTATCAGCGATACGGGCGCCATAGCGGCGTTGCCGAAGCACATATCGTATAAAAGCGTACCCAGCCCGCCGACTATGAACGAGGCGAAGGGGTCCATAAGATAGGCGGTAAGGAAGATAATTCCGTCGCACCAGTACACGTTGCCCCACGGCGTAGGCGCGGGCGGTATAGCCGCCGTGGCGACGGTCAACGCAGTAAGCATTGCCGTATAGGTTATCCATTTAGTTGCAAAAATCGTATTTCCGTTTTTCATACGTTGACAATTATACTCTGCTTTTGATATTATTAAAATAATCAATTTGATACTTTTTTATAATACCAGAAAAAACGGTGAATTATGCTTACGTACGATTTAAATGGCAAAAACAAATATGCGTCGCTTTACGGCTTTATAAGGAGCGACGTGCTGTGCGGCAGACTCAAAAGCGGGCAGAGGCTTCCGTCGAAGCGGGCGCTGGCGGAAAATCTCGGCGTCAGCGTGATTACCGTGCAGACGGCTTACGAGCAGCTGCTTGCCGAGGGATACATATTTTCGAAAGAGCGCAACGGCTATTTCGTGGCGGAGGTCGACGCGGGATTTCACGGAGAGCGGACGGTGGCCTCCGTGAAAGAGGTAAAAGCCGAAAGGTACGAGGTGGACTTCGTAAAGGGTACTGCGACCGAGCTTTTCCCGTTTTCGGTGTGGGCGCGGCTTATACGCAGGGTGCTTTCCGACTGCGGCGAGCACCTTCTGGAGCGCGTGCCGTGCGACGGCGACGCGGAGCTTAAACGCGCGGTGGCAGGCTATCTTTACCGTGCGCGCGGTATAGAAGCCGACCCCGCATACGTGGTTATAGGCGCGGGCGCGGAGTATCTGTACGGGATAATCGTGCAGCTTCTCGGCAGAGGCGCTGCGTTTGCGGTGGAAAACCCGGGCTACGGTAAAATTTCGGCCGCGTATGCGCTCAACGGCGCCAAGTGCGTTTATATCCCCGTCGGCGAAAGCGGCATGGATTGCGTCGCGGCGGCTGAAAGCGGGGCGAGCGTTTTTCACGTTTCGCCATCGCACCAGTTTCCTACGGGCGCGGTGATGCCCGTCGCCGAAAGGGCAAAGCTTTTAAAGCTTGCCAGGGAGGCGGACGGGTACGTGGTGGAGGACGATTACGACAGCGAGTTCAGGCTGACGGGCAAGCCGCTTCAAAGCATGCACAGTATCTGCCCCGACAGAGTTATTTATATGAACACATTCTCAAAGAGTCTTGCGCCGTCTATGAGAATGGGTTACATGGTCCTGCCGCCCGCGCTGTACGAAAGGTATATCGCGCTGTTCGGGCATTCGGCGTGCGTTGTTCCGCTGTTCGAGCAAAAGACGCTTGCCGCCATGCTTGACGGAGGGTGCTTCGAGCGGCATATCGGCAGACTCAGAACGCGCTACCGCGAAGTCAGGCAGGCAATTTACGCCGCGGCGGAAGGGCTGGGCGACAGGTGCCGCATACACGATACGGGCAGCGGCTTACACTTGCTTGCGGAGTTCCCCCAAGCGCCCTCGGAGGAGTTTATCAAAAGCGCGGCAAGAGAAAGGGGGATAAACGTGAAATGTCTTACCGACTATCTACACGCGCCTGCGCCCGTAATAAAAAATTGCGCCGTCGTAAACTACTCGGGCGCAACGCCGCAGAAAATAGCGGCTATAAAGTTAAATTAAAACGCCCGGCCTGTTTGGGCGGGGCGTCGGTTAGTACCTGTTGGAATTCATGAGCATACTCATTGCATAAAAGTATAACATATTAAGGTTATTTTCTTTTTCCTTTTCTCTTTCGTCGTTTCTTTCGTACTCGTCGTACTCGTCGCAAAATCTGAACATATCGATACTCCTTTTTTAATATTTTCGTTTTTTATCTGCTGTGACGGTTGGGGTGTAAAAGACTGTTAATGTAGCGTAACCACTGTATAAATTTCATAATATACCCTCCTTTTGGTCGTTTTGTTTGTGTCTTTGTTTTTGTACCTGTAGTATAGCATTTGTTAAAATGTTAGTCAATAACATTCATAAAAATTTTTAAAATTTAATTTATGTTACTTTCTAACACTATTATATGATTATAAGTAAAATAAATGTTAATTAACAAGTTTAAAATTTTATTGCTGTAATATTTTATCACAAATTAACGAAATTAACATTTTTTAATATGATTTAACACGTACGAAAAATCCGCGGACGCCTTTTCGGCGCCCGCGGATTTATTTAAATGGAGAGAGGGGGAAGATTTATCTATTTTTCGAGAATATCGAGGTAGTCGTCGGGGTCTGCGGTTTTGCCGTTGACGCTGACTTCGAAGTGCAGGTGTTCGCCCTGCTTCATTTCCATACCGCCCGCTTCGGCAATGCTGCCTATAACTTCGCCGCGCTTTACCTTGTCGCCTTCTTTCAGCCCGGACTTTGCGTTGATATACTTATAGGTCGTTGCAATTCCGTTGGCGTGGGTAATGGTCACGTAGTTTTCGTTGATGATGTGGTCGGTAACCACTTTCGTAACAGTTCCGTCAAGCACCGCGCAAACTTCGTCGCCGGCTTTGCCCTCGAAATCCATGCCCTGATGCACGCAGTACCTGTCAAGCGTCTGGTCGTATACGAATTCGTATTTCGACGTAACTGCCGCGCTCTTTACAGGCAGCATAAAGCTTGTATCCGAGCCGGTGGGCTTGTCGTCGTCGGGATTTTTGTCGTCGTCAGGCTTATTTCCGTCGTCGGGCTTATTTCCGTCATCGGGCTTGTTTACGTCGCCGTTGCCGGGCTTGTTGTCGAGGATATCGTTAGTGTTGCCCTTTACGGTGAAGATAACGGTTACGGTGACGGCTGCGATTACAAGCAGGCAGGCTGCCAGAATCAGATAGTAGAGTAAAAGTTTCTTTTTGCTTTTCTTGTTTTCTTCTTTCATAATAAACTCCTTTCGAAAATGATATTGACGGTATTATTGAATTTTATTCAGTATCCGCCGAAAATTATCGGAGAGGCAGCCTTTACGCCGTCGTCTTTAATTGAAACGTGTAAATTAATTTCCTCGCCGTAGAGAATAACGGAGTAAGGCAGGTCGGCTTTGCAATAATAATTTACGCTGTCGGAAAGCTCTTCCACAAACACGATTTCACCGTTGACGCCTTTGAGGTAGTCGTCGAGGTCGAACTCCGAATAAAACGCGCATTCGCCGCAAACGTCGCTTAAAGACAGTCGTCCGAGGCTTGCCGCGGCGGAGTTGCCGAAAGTCACTTCCTTGCAGTCTTTTGAGGTGTCGCCGCAAAAAAAAGTGTAGCTTTCGCCGCCTTTAAAACACAGCCCGTCAGGTAACCACGCCAGCGTTGTAATAAGCGCGCCCGCTGCGACGGTTACGCATAACAGCTTTAAAAACCGCATTTCTGTCCTCCTTACGTAAAGCGTTATTGCCTGCTTTGAAAAAATATATACGCAAATAAAAAAATTTTTTTGTTTATCCTCCCGCCGCAATAAAAAGGAGCCTTCACGCAGAGTGAAAGCTCCTTTCTTTATTATTAATTTATCGGCAGCCGCCGCAGGTTTTGCAATTGCCGCTGCATTTTTTGCTCTGCTTCCCCGTCGCGGAAAACATCTGCCCGCAGTAACACCGTTCGGCGGGGTTGCCGCAGTCGGGGCAGGTAACGGGCTCGTCGTATCTTTTCACTAATTCCTCAAAGCTTTTTTTGCAGCTTTTGCACACGTATTGAAGTAAAGGCATATCGGCTTAAAATTCACTCCCGCGGTTGTTTTTTGTCTTTCTTTTTCTTCTTCTGTCTCAACGGCTTCCTGAAAGGGTTGCCCTTTAAAAGGAAAATCCCTATAACCACCGTCAGCACCACGGTCGCCCCCATAACCAGCCAGAACCAACCCGTCTGATAAAACGCGTATCCGTCCTGCCCCGGTACGGGCATGTTCATTCCCCAGAAGCCCGCAATCATAGTGGGTATAGCAAGCAGAATGGTTATTATGGTAAGCTTTTTCATCGTGTCGTTGGCGTTGTTGGAGATGACCGAGCCGTAAGCGTCCATAGTCACGCTGAGAATATTTTTGTAAATGTTACAGGTTTCTATCGCCTGTTTACCCTCGATTATGACGTCCTCGTACAAATCCATATACTCTTCGCGCGCGGCTACGCCCTGAACTTTGAATAGCTTTTCGTGCACCCTTTCGTTCGAGTTCAGCGAAGTGGAAAAGTATACGAGCGAATTCTGCAAATCCAGAAGCTGAATAATTTCCGAGTTACGCATAGTCTTTTCCATTTCGGACTGAATGCGGCGGGTTTTACGGTCGATTTGTTTAAGGCAGTACAAAAACCTTTTTGCGTTGTTCAAAAGGAATGTAAGCGTAAAGTGCAGGGGCATATCCGTGCGCACCCGCTCTCTTCCCGTAATAAAGTCCTTTAAAACCGTGTTGCCTTTCAGGCAGACGGTGACTATACACTTTTCGTTATAAATCACGGCGAGCGGCAGGGTGGAGTACCCGTCCGTGCCGTCGTTGTCCTCGATAAGCGGGCAGTCGACGATAAACATGTTGTTTCCGTCGTCGAACTCCGTACGCGCACGTTCTTCTTCGTCGAGCGCGGCTTTAATCATATCTTCGGGTATGCCCGTGTAGTTGGATACGTCCTCGCACTCGTCGTCGCTGGGGTTGACAAGGTCAATCCAGCATTTTTCTTTGAAAAGTTCGATTTGCTCGGGCGCGCGTCCGTCGCCGGTAATAAAGTATTTAACCATAACTTCACCTTAAAAAAATAATGCACGGAAAATTCCGTGCATATACAAGGCAAAGCTCATTTGTACGGAAATTTTACGGATTATTCGTTTTGTAAAAA
Source organism: uncultured Clostridia bacterium (assembly GCA_947572415.1). GTDB lineage: Bacteria > Bacillota > Clostridia > Christensenellales > Borkfalkiaceae > Coproplasma. Next base: position 63,907 of record CANPBT010000001.1, read on the forward strand.
ATAATTACTACTTGGGTCCATTTAAGTATCCTTGTAAACGTATATTATCCTTGACTTGCCTTCCCTCTTGAAAGGGGGAAGGTGTCTTTGCCGTGGAGGCAAAGACGGATGAGGGATATTTTATCTCATATTTGACTTAATTATATACCATTATATTTATTTTGGCAAGCGATTTGTTAAAGGTAAAATAGCCTTCCCCTTTGGGGAAAGTGTCCGCGCCGGCGCGGACGAATGAGGAGTAAAGCGTTACCTCATCAGTCACTCGCTCGCGCTCGTGACAGCTTCCCCGTTAGGGGAAGCCTGCTAGCGGTCGGTTAAAACATCTCAGTGCTAAAAATAAAGGGCTTCCCGTAAGGGTAGCCCTTAAAACTCTTTTCTGCCGACCAAAATATCTATATCAACATTAAAGTAATCGGCTAACGCAACAAGATTATCCAAAGTAATTTGCCGTTGACACAAAATATATCGGGATAAAGTAGGTTGCGGAATTTTTACTTTTTCCGCAAGTTCGCTTACAGACATTTCACCCATTAAAAATTTAAGGTTGTCCGAAAGGCTTTTTATGTATTTGCTCATAATTTATTTATTTTTCAAATCGTTTATCAAAACAACGATATGCGCAACTTGTTGTTCTGTAAGTTCGCTTACGTTAATTACTCTTTCGTTATCCAATCCGAGTAAGTAATCGCAGGAAGCGTTAAAATACTTTGCAATTTTTACAAGCATTTCGATTGACGGCAGAATATTATCGTTTTCCCAATTTGAAACAGTTTGCTTTGTTACGTTTAAAGCTTCCGATAATTCTACTTGATTTATTCCGCGCGCCGTACGCAATAGTTTTATTCTTTCACCTAACATAATAGTATTATTTCCAAAAATCACAATACCATTATATAAAAATTAGTTGACTTTATAAAAATACTATTGTATTTTAATATTTGACCAAATACAATAAGTGTGTAATAAAATGAAAACAAATTTGTTCAAGAAAATTATTGTTTATTTTGCTTTATTTGTGTTTTGTGCGGTTGCTTTATCCGTAAACACAATTACTGCGCGCGCGTTCGATTATATGGACGCGTTCCCATTTTACGGGCTGTATTCAGGCGACGGTCAAGCGGTTGTAAGCGGAAAGGTGCGTTATGATTTGACGGATAACAACCTGTTTGCAAATAATCAGGCGCAGGTCGACTCGGAGTATATAATCGCCGCTTCGGATAGTTCGGTTGATTTTTCGATACCTTTTATTTCGCGCTATTACAAAATGCAGCCGCCGAAGGTTTTTGTCGACGGGCGGCAGGTCGAGGGCGAAATCAATTACGGGAAGTATCATTATACCGTTTATTACGACAACCCGATATCGGAAGCAATTGCCGATACTTTCCCCGCAAGGCTTGAAAGCGAATTGTGCGGCACGCTCTATACGGTGTTTGCCGAGAAGTCGGATATATTAGTGAATTTGAAGTTGGGCGATGGGCAAAGCCTTATTTTCGACCGTACGGAAAACTATACCGCTTCTTCCGAAGCCGGAAGAAAGGAGTTCCTTTTTCTTCAAACGCCGCTCGGTAACGAACTCAGATTTTTCATTTTAGGCGACCAAGCCGACAATAATTTCACAAGTAATTGCACCTTCGAAAAACGGTTTATCACTTGTGAAGAGTACGTAGATTTTTATTACAAAGCTTTTGAGCAATATTATTTAAACAGCGGCAACCCCGAAAAGGAGTACTTTTATTCGCAGATAAACGCAGTTTACGGCACCGGAAATATCGTATGCTTCGAGGATATCTTTATAAAATCGTTCAGGGAGTACAGGATAAATACTTTTAATTTCAGTATTGCGCCGAAAGCCGAAACGCGTGTTACCGTTTCGGCGAGTGCGGGGATAGGATATAACGGAAATTATTCGCCGTACCTGTACGGTGTAAGTTTTGCCGCCGCGCAAAAATACCCCGCAGAGTTCAGCGTAAAACTCAATGCGGAGTATCCGTATATTATTAATTGTCCCGTACCGTTCAGCCGCGAGGGCAACGACATTTGTATAGCGCCGCAAAACGAAAATTTTTCGCTTAAATTCTGTTCGGTCGAAGCCCCCCTCAACGTGTATGAATTACAGGAAAAGGAGCGGACAAAGCACAAAATAATTATGATTGCGCTGGCTGCGGCTTTTTGCGTTTTTCTTATCGGCGCGATGGTTTTTTTTATTAAAGCAGCCGATTATTTTGAAAACGCTATATAACAATTTTGCCGTCTATGAACGAGTTGAAAAAGCCTTCGAGGTCTACGCCGCCGCTTATGAAGCAGCCGAACAGATGCTCGCGCGAGGCAATTTTGCCTTGATTTTCGGCAAAGTATTTTTTAAGCCCCGCCAAAAACTTTTCGTCGCCTATCGACTGCCGCAGCATATCGAAGAGTATAAGCCCCTTGTTGTACGCAATATTCGTATATTCGTATTCGCTTTCGTAGTCTTTAAGGTGGCGGTTCATGCTCGTGTCTGCGTCGCCGAAAATCTGTTTGTACACGGTGTAATACGCCCTGTAAGATTTTGTCGCCGCGCCGACTATGCCCGTCCTTGTAAACGAATATGCGGGGTGATTTTCGAAAAACATAAGGGTGGAGTACTCCGCAAGCCCTTCGTCCTGCCATGCGTCTGTAAGCTGGTTGCTGCCCACCATTGCGTACCACCACTGGTGCGCGGTTTCGTGCACGACGGTGTAAATGCCGTCGTCTTTTTTCAAAGAGTCGGAAATCATCACGAGCCCGGGGTACTCCATACCGCCGTAGCAAAATCCCGTCTGAACTACAGAGTAAACGGGGTATTCGTATCCGCCGAACGTCGTATTGAAATATTGCAGGCTTTCGCTTGCTGCGGTAAGCGCGGTCTGCGGTTCGCTATCCGAATAATAGTAATATGTAACCTCCGTCCCGTTCACGTTCTGGTTAACCGTTTTGAACTTGTCGGATATAACCGCCGCAAAATCGCGCGCGTTGCTTAAAGTATACGTGCACTTCTGTCTGTCCGCCGCGGTGGTGCGGTTTTCAAGCTTTCCGCCAGTCGCCGCGATATATTCGGGGGGCAAATCCAAAGTTACCTTATAATTCGCGCATTCCGAAAGGAAAGGGTCGCCGTTACTGTAATAGGCGCACTCAACGAAGCCCTCGGACGAATACGCGCACAGCACGGGGTAGAAATTGCCTAAATTGACCGTGTTTTCGGTTACGCCCGTGCGGTGGTTGATTTTTGCAAGCGTAAGGGTGTAGCTTATCTTTATTTTTACGTTCTCTTCGGGATATACTGGGGTCAACAGCGTTACGGTAAGGATATTTTCGTCCTCGCCGCCCACGTTCCAGCCCGAGCAGTTTTCAACCCCGTCCACGGTCATAGCGCCGTAATTCACGCCGGCATAGTACGCCGCGTTTATATAGGTCTGCGAAACGGGTTTGTGCTGCGCGTTTTCGCGGAATGCGTTGCCGTACAGATTGAACTTCAAGTCGCCTATCTCGTTCCCCGTATCGTTATAATAGGTAAAATCCACCGTGCCTTTCAGCGTCCTCGCCTCGGCGTCGTAGGAGGCGAAAATTTCATATTCGCTTATTTCGGCTTTTTTCTCTTTGCAGGCGGCAAGCGTAATCAAGGCGGCAGCCGCGCATATTACAAGTAAAACACAGATAAATCTTTTCACGTAGCACCTCATATCAGAAATATTGTATGAGCGTGCTTTTGTTTTTAACACATTTTTTCAAAGTTAAATAGAATATACAGTATGGTATTTTGTGTGATTGCCGACGGCAACGTCAAGGATATAAAATCTCTGCCCGAGTGCGACGTCGCGCTTTTCGGCTTCAACGGTCTGGGCGAAGTGGATTACGAAAGCGAGCTTAAAGGCTACACCGATAAATTCGAGGACGCGACCCGCCTTTCCAAAACTTTCAAATGCGGCGTGCTTTGCGGCTGCCGCACCAAAAGCCGCGGGGTTATAAGAAAATCGGTTTCGGTCGCCGACAGAGGCAAGCTTTTAGGCATCTCCGATATGAACAACGTAATCGACAAGGAAGAGTACAAAAGCGGCGCGGGGCTGGGCGTGTACAACGTCGGGGGCTATAAAATAGGCGTGTGTATCGAAAACGACCTGCTCTTCCCCGACGGCATAAAGGCGCAGGCAATGTGCGGCTGCAACGTTATCGCGGTAGTTATGGAGGAGCTGAAAAGCCCCATGCCGCCCGTGCTGATACGCGCGTACTCCTATCTTTACGGCGTGCCGATAATTATGTGCGCGGGGAATATGGCGTACTTTTCGGAAATAACGGGCGACGTCGCTTCCTCGTCGCTGCAATTTTCGCTCTTCGACGTGAATATGCAAAACAGCTATCACGTCGTTACGGCGCGGACAAAAGGGATATATACGGAAGTAAGAAACGATTATTGATTTTTTGCGGGGCGCATAACCAAGCGCCCCGCAAAAATTTTATATTGCGCCCATTAACGCTTGTAATTTAAAAAAAAAGTTGCTATAATTAAAAGTGTCGTTTCCTCTAAACTTCGCATACCTTCGTCAAACTGCGTTTTTCTCGGGTTACGTACGTCTGTGTACGCGCCCGTCGAAAATACTCGTTTTCCTCGGTCTGCTCGTTTATAGAAAACGACGACAATCTTATAGCTATGGAGCATATTTTTATGTTGTCGATGACCGGTTACGGCAGAGGGGAGTACAAGCAAAACGGTATTGAGCTTACCGTCGAAATCAAGACGGTGAACAACCGCTATCTCGACGTTTCGGTCAGAAGCCCCCGCGTTTTCACCGCGTGCGAGGACCTTATCCGCAGGCTGGTGCGCGAAAAGCTTACGCGCGGACACGCCGACGTTTATATAAACTTTACGGACAAGCGCGAAAAGGCGCGCAGTCTTTACCTCGACGAAAACACCGCGGTCGCCTATGCCGAGGCGGCAAGGCGGGTCGCCGCCCTCTTCCCCGACGCGCATAACGATTTTTCGGTGACGGGCATCTTGCGCTTCCCCGAGGTAATAAAGGCGGAGGAAAGCTCCGCGGCCGACGACGAGTGCGTCGCCGCGCTTACCGAGGCGCTTAACGCGGCAACCGCAAAACTCAACGAAATGCGCGCCGTCGAGGGCGCCAAGCTCGAAGCGGATATGCTTTCGAGAATGCGCGTCATCGAAAAGCACGTAAACGAAATAGAAAAACTCGCGCCGCTCGTCGCGGATAAATACAGGATAAAGTTAGAGTCGGGCATGAAAAAAATCCTCGAAAACGTGGAAGTGGACGAGGGCAGGCTATTAAACGAGGTTGCGGTGTTCACGGACAAAAGCAATATCGACGAAGAGCTCACCCGCCTCAAATCGCACATTGTTCAGTTCCGCGAAATCTGTAAGGACGGGATTGTCGGCAGAAAGCTCGATTTTCTCGTACAGGAATTCAACCGCGAAACGAATACCGTCTGTTCGAAGTCGAACGACCTCGAAATAACCCGTTTGGGGCTCGCGCTCAAAAACGAAATCGAAAAGGTGCGCGAGCAGGTTCAGAACGTAGAGTAGTATATTATGGGCAAGCTTATAGTTATTTCCGGCCCCTCGGGGGTAGGCAAGGGCACGATTGTTAAAAAACTTTTAAAAACGGGCGGGTACGCGCTCAGCGTATCCTGCACCACCCGCGCCCCGCGCGACGGCGAAAAAGAGGGCGTTTCGTATTTTTTCATAACCGAAAAAAAATTCGACGAAATGATAGAAAACGGCGGCTTTCTGGAGTACTCGCGCCATTTCGGCAAATCCTACGGCACGCCGAAAAGCTTCGTCGAAAAGCAGCTCAAAACGCACGACGTTATCCTCGAAATCGAGGTCGACGGCGCGTTGCAGGTCAAAAAAAGTTATCCGGAAGCGGTGCTTATTATGGTTGTTCCGCCCAACGCCCGAGAGCTTAAAGCAAGGCTTTTAAAGCGGGGCAGCGAGGATGAGGACACTATCCAAAAGCGCATGCAGCGTATGGAGTACGAGCTTTCCAAACGCGGGCAGTACGATTACACGGTGGTGAACGATAAGCTCGAAGCCGCGGTGGACGAAATAAACGGCATTATAAAATCAGTCGATAAAAAATAAATTACGCGAGTAATAAGGAGTATATATGATAAATCAACCTTCCGTTGACGTTCTGATCAACAAATTAGGTACGGACGAACAGCCCGTATCGCGCTATTGCCTCTGCGTAGTCGCTTCCAAGCGCGCAAGGCAGGTGTTGGAGCACCATATGGCGCAGGGGCCCAACCCCAACGAGTATCTCAAAGAGATATCGGTCGCCTGCCAGGAAATAGCGGACGGCAAAATCAAGTGCACAAAAGACTGATAATGAAATAATATACTGCGGTTTTCGGTGGGAAAGCCGCAGTATATTACACTTAATTTTATTATGTACGCAAAGGTAATAGTAGATATCGCCCATAGCCGGGTGGACAGGATTTTCGAGTATTCCTGCCCCGACTCGCTTGCGGCTGGCAGCAGGGTAAAGGTGCCCTTCGGGGGCAGAACGGTGGACGGCTTCGTCATAGGCGTAAGCCGTGCTTCTTCATATCCCGCCGAAAAACTCCGCCCCGTGTCGGCGGTTTTCGACGAAGCCCCCGCGATTCTTCCCGAGTGCCTCGAGCTTACCGAGCTCATTTCACGGCGATACCGCGTCCCGCAAGCGGCGGCTTTACGGCTGTTTCTGCCGTCCGAAATGCGTCAGGGTAAGGTACACGAAGCGTACAAAAAGTTCGCCGTTTTCGTGACCGACGAAATAAAGCTTCCCGCTTCGGCGAAAAAGCAGTCCGCCGCGCTCGGATATTTAAAAGAGGTCGGCGAGTGCGAGCTTGCGCCCCTTTGCGAAAAATTCGGCAGAGGCGCGATAAATTCGCTTTCGGATAAAGGCGCGGTTGAAATTCAGGCTCGCAAGATAACCCGTAACCCGTTCGGCGGGCTTTCGGGCGGTGGCGAAAAAAAGACGCTCACCCCCGCGCAGCTTTCTGCGCTCGAAAGCATAGAAAGCTCGGATAAACAAATTCATTTAATCCACGGCGTAACGGGCAGCGGCAAAACGGAAATTTATCTGAACGTAATCGACGGGCAGCTCCGCCGCGGCAAAACCGCCATATTCCTGGTGCCTGAAATTTCGCTTACCCCGCAGATGCTTTCACAGCTGCGCTCGCGGTTCGGCGGCGCGGCGGCAATCCTGCACAGCGGGCTTTCCGCGGGCGAAAGGTTCGACGAGTGGTGGCGGTTGCGCTCGGGCGAGGCGAAAATAGCAGTAGGCGCGAGGAGCGCGGTGTTCGCCCCGCTTGAAAATATAGGCGCGATAATAATCGACGAGGAGCACGACTCTTCTTATATCAGCGAATCCGCGCCGCGCTATTCCACTTTCGAGATAGCCGAAATGCGCGCAAGGTACAACGGCGCCAAGCTCGTCCTCGGCAGCGCGACCCCGTCGGTGGAAACGTACGTAAGGGCTAAGGACGGGGAGCTCGGGCTGATTACGCTTACCGAACGCATTAACGGCAATCCCATGCCGGAGATTATAATTTCGGATATGCGCAAGGAGGTCAGGCGGGGCAACAACACGGGTTTTTCGCTCGCGCTCAGAGAGGAGCTCGATAAAACGCTGTCGGACGGCAATCAGGCGATTATATACCTCAACAGGCGTGGTTACTCCCGCACGGTTTTATGCCGCGACTGCGGCTACGTCGCCAAGTGCGAAAACTGCGACGTCACGCTCACATATCACAGCGAGGACAACTGCCTCAAATGCCACTATTGCGGCGCGAAATACCGCATGCTTACCGCCTGCCCCGACTGCGGCGGCAGACACGTACTGTATAACGGCACGGGCACGCAGAGGGTGGTTGCGGATTTAAAGTCGCTTTTTCCGTCCGCGAGAATACTGCGTATGGACAACGATACCGTCAGCGGCAAGGACGGGCATTATAAAATACTCAAAAAATTTGCCGAAAGGCAAGCGGATATACTTGTCGGAACGCAGATGATTGCAAAGGGGCACGACTTCCCGTCGGTAACGCTCGTGGGTATACTCGACGCGGATATGAGCCTGCACTTTTCGGATTACAGAAGCGGAGAGCGAACCTTTCAGCTCATAACCCAGGTTGCGGGCAGGAGCGGGCGCGCGGGCGATAAGGGCAAGGTTGTGCTTCAAACCTATTCGCCGGAAAATTACATTTTGCGTTACGCGGCGAGTTACGATTACAACGGCTTTTTCGACAACGAAATCGCGCTTCGCAAAGCCACCGGCTTTCCTCCGTATTCGCTGATTTGCAGGGTTATGGTTACCTCCGAGGACGGCGACGCCGCATTACAAACCCTCAAAAGCGTGTTTTTCGCGGTGGAGGATTTGCGCAAAGCCGCGCCGGGCGAATTTATATTTTTAAACAAAATGCACTCGCCCATAAAAAAGATACAGGGCAAAATCCGCTATCAGGTTTTAATGCGGCTTCAAAGCAAGGCGATGCTTGAAAAAATTTACGATATCGCGGTTGCGAATTCGTCGGGCGATTGTTTGGTCTACGTGGAAGAAAATCCCGTAAACTTATCATAAAAAAGGCTTCCCCTCGGGAGCGGGTGATGAGGGGCAATAAACTATAATTTAAGGAGCGACATATGTCGAGATTATTTGTAGTGCAGACGGGCGACCCCGTTTTAAGGCAAAAATGTACCGAAGTAAAAAGCTTTAACGAAAAGCTGTGGAAGCTTTTGGACGATATGAAGGAGACGGTCCGCGCCGAGAACGGCGCGGGGCTTGCCGCGCCGCAGATAGGTCTTCCCGAGCGGGTTGTGGTTATAGACGTGGAGGAAGGGTTTTTCGAAATGGTCAATCCCGTAATCCTTTTTTCCAAGGGCGAGCAGACCGGCCCCGAGGGCTGCCTTTCGGTAAAGGGCAAGCAGGGTACGGTTACCCGCCCCGACAAGGTCAAAGCCGAGTACCGCGACCGTTACGGTAAAAAACACAAGCTGACCGCCGTAGGGTTTTTCGCGCGCGCGGTCTGCCACGAGCTCGACCACCTCGACGGCGTTTTATACACCGACAGGGCGAACGAACTTTACAACGTGGATATAGAAGAAGATTAACGAAGGTGATGTAACCTTCACCGCTTCGCAAGCTTCGCGGAGTTTCCCCTTTGGGGAAGCTTGACACTATTGCAGCCTTCCCTTTTGGGGAAGGTGTCTTGCCCGCGTAGGGTAAGACGGATGAGGTATATTATGAAAATAGTTTTTGCGGGTTCGCCGGGATACGCCGTGCCTGCGCTCGAAGCCCTATTTAAGGAGTACGGCGTTGCTGCGGTTATAACCCAGCCCGACAAGCCGTTCGGCAGAAAAAAAACTCTCGCTCCAACCCCCGTAAAGTCGAGGGCGGCGGAGCTCGGCTTGCCCGTCTACGACTTTGCAAAAATCCGCGAGCACGTAAATGAGCTCAAAAACCTCGCCGCCGATATTATGGTTACCTGCGCCTACGGCCAGCTTTTGACTGAGGAGGTGCTTGCCTGCTTCCCGAAAGGGGTATGGAATCTGCACGCCTCGCTGTTGCCCAGGTTCCGCGGCGCTTCGCCCATTCAGTCGGCTATATCCGCGGGCGAAACGCATACGGGCGTCACGGTAATGAAAACCGAGCTGTCGCTCGATACGGGCGGCATATTGCTTGTCAAACGCTGCGAAATAGGCGATATGACCTGCGGCGAGCTGTCTAAAAAGCTTTCTTCTCTTTCCGCGGAAGCCGCCGTCGAGGCGGTCGCGCTTATTCAAAGCGGGCAGACCCAGCTTCTCGTTCAGGACGAAGCAAAGGCCACGCTTTGCAAAAAAGTGAATAAAGCCGACGGGAAGATAAATTTTTCAAGTTCGCCCGAGCATATATGCCGCTTAATCCGCGCGTTTAACCCCGAACCCCTCGCTTATTGCATGCAGGGCGGAAACGTGCTGAATATATTGAGGGCGCAGCCTTTCGATGCGCAAGGCGAAATAGGCGCGGTAATATGCGCCGACAAACGCGGTATTGCGGTGGGCTGCGGCGGCGGAGCTATACTCATTGAGGAGCTTCAACCTGCGGGCGGCAAAAAAATGAGCGCGGCGGACTATGTTAACGGCAGAAAGATAAAGGCGGGCGATATACTTGACTAACCCTATATGCGACCCGTATTTAATACTCGACAAGGTATACAGAGAGGGCAAATATTTAAAGCAGGCGATAGCCGACGCTCCGATAGAGCCATTAAACAGGGCACGCACGGTTAAAATTTGCTACGGTGTAATGGAAAAGGATATTTACCTCGCGCATATTATCGGGGCAAACACAAAAAAACCCCCGAAATCCGCCGTCAGGATTATACTTAAAATCGCGCTGTATATGTTGGAGTTTATGGACAAGCACGACTATATGGTCGTGGACAGCGCGGTGGAATTCGTAAAAAAGCTGGGCAAAGACGGGGCGGCCGGCTTTGTTAACGCCTTTTTACGCTCTTATAAAATCCCGCCGCTGCCCGAAAAAACGGACGAAAGACTTTCGGTGGAATGCTCTGCGCCGCTATGGCTCGTCAAAAAGCTGAGGCGCAGCTACAAGGGCGAGGCGGCGGATATATTAGTCGCCCCGTCGCGGGGCGTGTGCGTGCGCTTTGTCCGCGGCGAAAAGGAGTATCTTAAAAAAGAGCATATAACGACCCCCTTTGAAAACGTATATATTTTCGACAGCTTTGTGCGCGACGAAAATTTTCTGTCGGGCGGGTATACCTTTCAGTCGGTGGGTTCGGCGGCGATTTGTTCGGTTATAGCCCCGTGCGAAAAACTGCTCGACGCGTGCGCCGCCCCCGGCGGCAAGTCGGTGCTTTTGTCCGCAAAGTGCAAAAGCGTCACCGCGTGCGAGCTGCACCCGCACAGAGTTGAGCTTATCGAAAGCTATAAAAGCAGAATGGGAGTAAATAACGTGACGGCGGTGCAGGCGGATTCCTCCGTGTTCAACCCCGAATACGAAAATTCGTTCGACGGGGTTTTGTGCGACGTGCCCTGTTCGGGTACGGGCGTAATAAACGAAAACCCCGATATAAAATATTTCCGCATGGAAGAGAGCGTGGAGGAGCTGAATAAAATCCAGCTTGCCATTTTGGAAAACTGTTCGCGATACGTAAAGGCGGGCGGCAGGCTTTACTACTCCACGTGTTCGGTTCTGCCCGAGGAAAACGACAGCATAGTTTTCGCGTTTCTTAAAAAGCACCCCGAATACGTACTTGAAATCCCCGACTGCGCGCTCGCGCACAGAAAAACAAAATTCGGCTTGCAGTTTTTACCGCACATTTCCCTCGGCGCGGGATTTTTCGTTTCGGCATTCGTAAAGGAGCAACTATGAACAAAGCAAGGAAAAATTACATAAAAAGCTGCGAAGTATCCGAAGTGGCGGAGTTTACTCTCGGCGGGTACAGGCAGAAAGTGCTTATAGAAGGCAAAACAAAGAATCTGCCCGTAGTGATAACCCTGCACGGAGGGCCGGGGTCGCCGGTGCCCTTTTCGGTTGGTTGCAGGGGGCTTTTCCCCGAATGGACGGACAGGGCGGTTATGGTTTATTGGGATCAGTTAGGTTGCGGAATAAATAACCGCAAGCTTGACGACGGGTTTACTATACGGAGCTTTGTCGATATGACCTGCGAACTTGTTTCGATAATAAAGCAAAAATTTCCCGATAATAAATTGTTTTTATTCGGCGTAAGCTGGGGCAGTATACTTACCCTCAACGCCGCCGCGCGCCTGCCCGAAATTATTGACGGCGTATTGGTTTACGGTCAGCTATTAAAAAACGTTTTCTTCAATCAGGAAATTGCCGCACTGTTCGACTCCGCAGCGAAAAAGGCTAAAAGCGGAGTGCAAAAAATACTTGCAACGGGCAAGGACTGTGAATACGCAGTGTTGGAAAACAACCTTAAAAAGCTGTTCAAGCTTTTAAATACGCATACCGACGCATATTTTAACAAAAATTCGCCGCGCGCGCCGATGGGTAAAATAGTGAAGGGGCTTTTGACGAGTCCGGACTATTCGTTCAAAGATTTTTCTGCCGTTGTGAAAAACGGTTATAAATATAACAAAACGCTGTGGCGCGAAATACTGAATATGGACTTAACGCCGCTTTTAAACGAAGTTAACGTTAAATACGTAATTATGCAGGGCGAAACCGACGCGGTTGCTTCCACCAAAACGGCATTGAATGCCGTTGAAAGCCGCGATAATAAAAACGTGACCGTAAAAGTAGTTAAAAATTCGGGGCATATGCCGTCGGCCGATGCAATGGACGAGATATTCACGCAGTTGTGCGAACTTATAAAATGAAAAGTATCTTACAGGATTTAAGCTTCGAAGAGCTGGAAAACTTAACAATTTCTCTCGGCGAAAAAAAATTCCGTGCAAAACAGCTTTACGACGGGCTTATGCGCGGCAAAAAAATTTCCGAAATAAACGTAACCCCGCAGCTGAGGTCGTCGCTTTTAAACGAGTACGAGGACGTGCCCGTTAAAATCATAAAAACCCTGACTTCCTCCGACGGCACGGAAAAGTATCTTTTTTCGCTTGCCGACGGCAACGTAATCGAGGGCGTGTTTATGCGGTACAAGTACGGCAACACACAGTGCGTGTCCACGCAGGTCGGCTGCCGTATGGGCTGTAAGTTCTGCGCAAGCACGCTCGGCGGACTTGTGCGCAACCTCACCTCGGGGGAAATCCTCTGTCAGATTCTCGCGGTGAACGCTTTGCACGGCGGCGACGGAAAGAAGCGCGCCGTAACGAACGTCGTACTTATGGGCAGCGGCGAGCCGCTCGATAACTACGACAATACCGTAAAGTTTTTGAAAAACGTTTCCGCGGAGGGCGGCATAAATATTTCACCGAGGAATATTTCTCTTTCAACCTGCGGCGTCGTGCCAGGGATATATTCTCTCGCGGACGAAGGGCTGCCCGTAAATTTAACCATTTCACTGCACCAGACAACGGACGAGGGGCGTGCCCGCACAATGCCTGTTGCGAAAAAGTATTCGATTGCCGAAATTTTAAAGGCGTGCGAATATTACTTCGAAAAGACGGGCAGAAGATATATTTTCGAGTATTCGCTTATAGACGGCGAAAACTGCGAAAAAACAGACGCAGAGAGGCTTATCGCGCTTTTGAAGGGCAGGCCGTGCCACGTAAATCTGATACGGCTTAACGAGGTAAAGGAGCGGAGTTTGAAAGCCGCGACGGACAGAGAGGCGTACGCGTTTGCCGCCATGCTCGAAAAGGGCGGGCTTTCGGCAACCGTAAGAAGAAGTATGGGGGCGGACGTGGGCGGCGCCTGCGGACAGCTTCGTGCAGGGTACTTAAAAGGAGAAAATTATGAAAGTTAAAATAGCGCCTTCGATACTGTCGGCTGACTTTTCGGTAATGGGCGAAACGGTGAAAAAGCTCGAAGCGAGCGGCGCGGATTTGATTCACTGCGACGTTATGGACGGAAGTTTTGTAGAGCCTATTACGTTCGGCGGGCAGATGATAAAAAATATCCGCCCCTTAACAAGGCTCCCGCTCGACGTGCACCTTATGATAGAGCACCCTAAAACGCAAATTAAATTTTTCGCCGAGGCCGGCGCGGATATAATCACGGTGCACTATAAAGCTTGCAAAAAAATATCGGATACCTATCTTAAAGAAACGCTCGCGCTTATTAAGTCCTACGGCGTAAAGTGCGGCGCGGTTGTCAACCCCGACGTGCCCGTCGAGAATATTTTCCCCGTATTCCCCTTATGCGATATGGTTTTGCTGATGTCGGTTTTTCCCGGCTACGGCGGTCAGAAATATATCCCCGAAGTTACGGAAAAAATAAAAAAGGCGCGGGAATATGCCCTTGCTATCGGCAAAGGCGATATGGATATCGAGGTAGACGGCGGCGTTACCTCGGGCAACGCGAAAGAGATACGCGACGCGGGCGCGAACGTGCTTGTAGCGGGGTCGGCTGTGTTCAAATCAAGCGATTGGGCTCATACCATCTCGGAGTTAAAAGCTTAACCGAATTATAATTCCCAAAAGGGGAAGGTGGCTTGCCCTTTTGGGCAAGCCGGATGAGGAAAAATATGAAAGGCATACTTTTATTAAACGGCGAGCCGTATCCTTACGCGATTGACGCCGAGGGCGCGCTCGTATACTGCTGCGACGGCGCGTATTCCTGGGCGAAGGGCAGGGTGCGTATCGATAAAAACGTGGGCGACTTCGACTCGCTCAACGAGGTACCCATTCCTGCGCCGGAGGAAATATATCCCTCCGAAAAAAATTTCACCGACGGCGAAATCGCGCTTTTCAAGCTCATTCGCGCCGGTGTGACCGAGTTGGAAATTTACGGCGGCGGAGGCGGCAGGGAGGATCATTTTCTCGGCAACCTGCACCTTTTGTATCGTGCGGCAAGCTCGGGTGTGAAATGCCGTATGATAAATAAGGACAGCGTGATTTTCGCGGGGAGCGGCAAAATAGAGTTGAACGCAATCCGCGGCAAAACCCTGTCGGTGTTACCTTTCGGCGCGCCGCTGCATATAATGGACAGTAGCGGGCTAAAATACTCATACCCGGAAGTCATAGGTTACGGTGAATGCCGAGGAATTTCCAACGTAGCCGTAAACGACAGGGCTTTCGTGGAGGTTGAGGGTGTCGCGCTCGTAATAATAAACGGGGGTGAGGTATGACCATTATCTGCATAAAACCGCCCAGACCCGTGCGGTTTGTATTGAGGAAAATCTGTCGCAAATGAGATATATCGATTTACATTGCGATACGCTTACCGCCGCGTGCGGCAGAGGCGTAGCGGTAGACGACCGCCGTTTGCAGGCGGGCGCGGCTCAACTCAATGAAAGCGAATGCGCGGCGCAGTGTTTTGCAATTTTTACCGAGGGCGACTCCGCCGCGAACGATTTTTTCGGCTGTCTTGCGTTTTACGAAAAATGTGTAAACGACGGAAAATTTATCCCCGTGCTCAACGGCGCGGACCTCGGGCGTTGCATAAAAAGCGGCGGCACGGGCGCGATACTCACCGTTGAAAATCTCGGGTTTCTGGAAGATATCGCCCGCCTCGGTGAGTTGTATTCGGCGGGCGTAAGAATGGCTTCGCTCGTATGGAATAACGAAAACAAGTTCGCTTATCCAAACCTCATCTTCGGCGCTGACGGCGCGCCTATTTTTTCCGCGCGCGAAAGCCGCGGCTTAAAGCCCGCGGGCAGGGCGGCGGTTGAAATGCTCGATAAGCTTAAAATAATAGTGGACGTATCCCACTTATCCGACGGCGGTGCGGACGAAATACTGAGCGGCAGAAAAATCCCCGCCGTGGCAAGCCACTCGGGCGCGGCGGGGGCGTGCCGCGTTTCGCGCAATCTTACCGACGTGCTCATAAAAAAAATCGCCGACTGCGGCGGAGTTATAGGCATATATTATTGCAAGGATTTCCTAGGCGACGGCGATACGTTCGCTCGCGTGCTCGCTCATTTACAACATATAATTAACGTCGGCGGCGAGGGCGTCGTTGCGTTGGGCAGCGACTTCGACGGCATACCCGCTCCGCCGGGGCTCGAAACATGCGAAAAGGTGCCCGCCCTTTTTGAGTATTTACAAGCCCGCGGTATAAGCGCGGCTACTCTCGAAAAGCTGTGCTATAAAAATTTTGCGCGTGTGTTCGAAGAAGTGTGCGGTTGATAGGGTTAAAAAAATACAATAAAAGCCCCGCAACGAAAGTTGCGGGGCTTCCCTTTTCAAATAAAACTTATGCCCTTTCAACCGATTTAAGGCATCTTGCGCATACGTATCCCGTAACGGTTTTTCCTTCCGCAACGTATGATACTTTCTGGACGTTCGCTTTGAAAGTCCTTCTCGTTCTTCTCTTGGAATGGCTCACGTTATTGCCCGACGTCTGACCTTTGCCGCAGACAGTACATACTCTCGACATATATTTACACCTCCGTGTGATTGCTGAATTGACTTAACTAATATAGCACGCGGCAAATAAAAAATCAATCAAAAACGGCGTTAAAGTTTAATTTTTTTTGTTTTTTCCAAAATAATTTAAGGGAATTGCAAAATATTCTTGCAAAATATTATTAATTGATATAGAATATAAAAAGGAAAAGCTTGTAAAAAGCGTATTGTTGCAGGCCTATCCGCGGAAGGAAAAAGTTATGGCAGTTAACACAAGCAACGTATTCGGTAAAATATCAATATCCGATTCCGCCATCGCAAAGGTGGCTAAAAACGCTGCCCTCGAATGTTACGGAATTGTCGATACGGTATCCAGAAAGTTTACCGATTCGCTTTCCGAGCTTTTGAAAAAGCAGACGGGCGGGCGCGGGATAAAGGTAGTTACTTCCGGTGACAGAATTTATATCGACGTTTACGTCATTATAAAATACGGCGTTTCAATAAACGCAGTGGCGGAGTCGCTTAAAGAAAGCGTCAAATACAAAGTGGAAAAATTCACGGGTATGATTGTCGATACCGTCAATGTGAATATTATAGGAGTCAAATTGTAAGCCTTATACTATATATTTTAATTATATATAGCGATAAGGCTTTTTCGGGTGTATTTATTTAAATAATAACGACGGAAAACGCAAGGTCGGATTGATTTCGACCGTTAAGCGTTTTCGCGACAAAAAAATCTCACGAAAATTTTGTGCAACAAAATTTTGTGAACAAAAGGATCTTATTATGCAGAAAAACATCAACAGCACCGAGTTCAGGAAGATGGTTGCAAGCGGTGCAAGAATGCTTGAAATAAACAGGGCTAAGGTAGACTCCCTGAACGTGTTCCCGGTACCCGACGGCGATACCGGCACTAATATGTCGCTCACCATGCAGTCGGCTATAAAGGAGATGAACGCGTGTTCTTCGAACCGCTTTCAAGAAATTTGCGACGCGGTTTCAAAGGGTGCGCTGCGCGGCGCGCGCGGCAACTCGGGCGTTATATCATCCCAGATATTCAGGGGCATATGCTCCGTTTTAAAGGACACGAAAGACGCTTTCGATACCAAAACCTTCGCAAAGGCGATGGAGGCGGGTACGAAAGTCGCTTACAGCGCGGTGTCTATCCCCAAAGAGGGCACGATACTTACCGTTGTCAGAATGATGAGCGAGTCGGCAGTCAAGCTCGCGAATAAGAATAAAGACTTCGTGGAGTTCCTCACGGCGCTCATCGAAGTGGGCGACGAGGCGCTTGCAAAAACCCCCGAGCTTCTGCCCGTTTTAAAAAAGGCGGGCGTAGTGGATTCGGGCGGCGTCGGGCTTATGATGATAATGCGCGGCTTCCTCGCGGCGATAACGGGCGAGGACATCGGCACCGATTCTATACCCACCGAAGCGCAGGAGGGTAAAAAGGACGAGGACATGTTCGGCGATAACTCGGATATCGTCAACCTCGATTTGGGCGATATCGAATTTGCGTATTGCACCGAATTTTTCATTATACATTTGAAACAGATGACCACGCTCGCCGATATCGACAAGCTTAAAGAAAAGCTTATGAGCATAGGCGACTCGGTAATCTGTATAGGCGATCTGGAGCTCGTCAAGGTTCACGTGCACACAAACACGCCGGGCGTAGCGCTTTCGTACGCGCTCGAACTCGGCGAGCTGGACAGACTGAAAATAGAAAATATGCTCGAAGAGAATCGCGCGCTCAAAGCCAAGCTCGAAGCCGAGAAAAAGGAAATGGGCATGCTTGCAATCTGTGCCGGTAAGGGGCTTGAAGAAATTTTCAAGGATTTAATGTGCGACAGAGTAATCGAGGGCGGACAGACTATGAACCCTTCGGCGCAGGATATAGCCGACGCGGTGCAGAAAATCAACGCCTCCAACGTGTTCGTATTCCCCAACAACTCAAACGTAATACTTGCGGCGGAGCAGGCGAAAGCGCTCGTCACCAACCGAATTATACACGTCATACCCACCAAAAACGTGCCGCAGGGCTTTGCGGCGGCGCTTGCGTTCAACCCCGACGCTTCCGTCCCCGAAAACAAGACGGATATGACCCACGCGATAGACTACGTCGCTTCGGGCATGGTTACGCATGCGGTCAGAAATACAACTATGAACGGCTTCAAGCTCAAAGAGGGCGATATTATCGGGCTTGACAACAAGCGTATTCTCGCAAAGGGCCGCAGCATAGAGGAAGCCACGCTTGCGCTCATTAAAGCGTTAAAGACGGGCGACCACGAAATGATTACGCTGTATTACGGCGAGGGCGTCACCGAAGAGGACGCAAACGCGCTCGTTGAAAAGGTAACCGAAACTTATCCGGAGTGCGACGTGGACGTACATTACGGCGGGCAGCCCGTATATTACTATATGGTATCACTCGAATAGTTCACGTAATTTTGCTGATGAAAAGGCAAGGGAAACAGGAAGGGAAGACGTCGTCTTCCCTATAAATTTATTATGCAGCTTACAGATTTGAAGTTCGTTTCCGAAAAGCGGGAAAAGGACCTGAACAAACTCAATATTTACACCGTCGAAGAGCTGTGCCGCCACTTCCCGCGCGACTACCTCGATATGACCTGCGTAACTCAGCTGAAATACGCGTACCATAACGACGTGGTGCTTACCGCGTGCGAGGTTTTGAACGCGGAATACAACCGATATTCCCGCCGCCCGCACGTAAAGGCGCTGTGCCAGCAGGGCGGGTATCTTTTCACCGCTATATGGTTCAACCAGCCCTACGTTATGTCTAAGCTGGGTCGCGGCGAATATCTGTTTTACGGCAGGGTTCAGAACAAGTACGGTATGGGCTGTACCATGGTCAACCCGTCGTTCGAGCGCGCGGACAAAAAATCCTTTTTAACGGGCTATATCCCCGTATATCCGCTGTCGGGCTCGCTCACGCAGGGCGTAGTCCGCGCCGCGGTCAGGCAGGCTGTTTCAAAGACGGTGTTCAACAGCCTTATCCCCGAGCCGCTTCAAAAAAAATATTCCCTGCCGCCGCTGAAAGAGGCGTACCGCAAGGTGCACTGCCCCGAAAACAAAGGCGACGTCGAAGAGGGCTCCGCAAGGATTGCGCTCGAAGAATATTTCCTGCTCATATCCGCGTTCAACGTGATAAAGGGCGGGCGGGACGAAGCGCGGCTCAACCGTTACAGCGCAACCCGCGAGGAGCTCGACGGGTTTGTCGCGCGCTTTCCGTTCAGGTTCACGGCAGGGCAGAAGGGCGCGGTTGAGGATATATATTCAAACTTGATTTCGCCGCATAAAATGAACAGGCTTTTACAGGGCGACGTGGGCAGCGGCAAGACCGCCGTTGCGCTCGCCGCGATATATATGGCGGTCAAATCGGGATATCAGGCTGCAATGATAGCCCCGACCGAGGTTCTGGCAAGGCAGAACGCTGCGCTTATTGAAAGATATTTTCCCGAATACCGCACGGCTGCGCTTACGGGCTCTACGCCCGCCGCCGAAAAACGCGCGGTTAAGCAGGGGATATGCAGCGGTGAAATAAATATCGTATGCGGCACGCACGCAGTCATTCAGGGCGACGTCGCGTTTAAAAAGCTTTCGCTCGTGGTGTGCGACGAGCAGCACCGCTTCGGGGTCGCGCAGCGCGCCTCGCTGACGGATAAGGGCGAGGGGTGCGACGTGCTTATCATGTCGGCAACCCCCATACCCCGCACGCTGTCGCTCATATTCTACGGCGACCTCGACGTCACCTCGATAAAGGATAAGCCCGCGGCAAGGCAGGAAATTTCCACTTCGGTTATTCCCGAACGCAAGTACGGGGATATGCTCAGATACGTAGCAGCGGAGGCGCGAAAGGGCAACCGCACGTACTTCGTCTGCCCCAAAATCGATGGCGACGAGGAGGGGACGGTTATGTCCGTAACCGAGCTTTACGAGGAGCTTTGCGCGAAAATGCCTTCGGTGCGCGTCGCGCTCTTGCACGGCAAAATGAAGGACAAGCAAAAAAACGAGGTAATGGCGGCTTTCAAGTCGGGCGAGTACGACTGCCTCGTTTCGACAACCGTAATCGAAGTCGGCGTGGACGTTCCCGAAGCGACGACAATGATAATTTACAATGCCGAAAGGTTCGGGCTGTCGCAATTGCACCAGCTGCGCGGCAGGGTCGGCAGAGGCGACAAAAAGAGCTATTGCTTTTTACTATGCGGTGCGGATACAGAGGAGGCGGCGGAAAGGCTTGCAGTAATCAAAAACAACACCGACGGGTTTAAAATAGCGGAGGAAGATTTGCGGCTAAGGGGCGGCGGGGACTTTATGGGCACGCGCCAGAGCGGGAAAATGCTCGGTGAAATAAAAAATCTGAAATTTCCCGTCGAAACGATATTCACGGCGAAAGCGCTGTCCGACGAAGCTTTTTCGGGGCGGTACGACACGCGTTATTTATCCCGCGTCGCCGCGGCGAAATACGAAAGCTTAAAGGACGTGACGCTCAACTGAAATACGCTCCGCGCCGCAGAGACACCCGTTTTTTTATTGACAAAAATTTTACAAGCGTATATAATTCATATCAATCGGATAGGATTTACAATGATTAAAGATTTACAGCAAAAAATATTAAAGATAAAAAGCGAGAACGACGCGTGTATTCTTGCCCACAGCTATATGCCGGAAGAAATCTGCGAGGTCGCGGATTTTACGGGCGACAGCTTCGCGCTGTCGGTAAAGGCTAAATCCGCGCCGCAGAGCACGATAGTGATGTGCGGCGTCAGGTTTATGGCGGAGGTGGTAAAAATGCTTTCGCCGGATAAACGCGTGTATCTTGCCAACGCTCGGGCGGGCTGTCCCATGGCGGAGCAATTCAGCGCGGAAACGGTCGCCGCGATAAAGAGGGAGCACCCCGATTACGCCGTGGTGGCGTATATAAATACAACGGCGGAGCTTAAAACGGTTGCCGACGTGTGCGTAACTTCGTCAAGCGCAGTCAAAATCTGTCGCGCCCTGCCGCAGAAAAATATACTGTTCATACCCGATATAAACCTCGGCACGTACGTAAAAAATCAGCTTCCCGAAAAAAATTTCATATTGCTGGAGGGCGGGTGCCCCACTCACTCCAACGTGACACGCGCCGCTGCGCTCGCCGCGAAAGAGGCGCACCCCGACGCGCTTTTGCTCGTTCACCCCGAGTGTCGCCCCGAAGTAACCGCCCTTGCGGATTACGTCGGTTCCACCGCTGGTATTATGGAGTTTGCGGAAAAATCGGATAAGCGCGGATTTATCATAGGCACCGAAAACGCTATCGTGCAGCACTTGCAATTCAGGTGCCCCGATAAGGATTTTTATCCGCTGTCTGTCGACCTAGTTTGCAATAATATGAAAGCGACCACGCTTTACGACATTTTGCACTGCCTCGAAGGGCGGGGCGGGGAGCAAATAACCATGGACGAGAGTCTGCGCCTGAAAGCGGTGAAATCGATAGATAAAATGATAGAGTTCGGAGGTTGACGTGTTTATAACCACGAAAGGCAGAAACGCGCTTAAAATTATGATAGACCTTGCCGTGCACTACGGCGAGGGCAACGTGTCGCTCGGCGACGTTGCGGAGCGACAGAAAGAATCTTTGAAATATCTCGAAGCGTCCGCGGCTCAGCTTACGGCGGCGGGGCTTGTTATAGGCGCGCGCGGCAAAAGCGGCGGATATAAGCTTGCAAGAAAGCCCGAGGAATACACCGTCGCGGAAATCTTGTTGTCGGGCGAGGGCACTCTGTCGCCCGTGCAATGCCTTGACAACGGCTGCGAAAACGCATGCAACTGCATGACCTTGCCGCTGTTTAAGGAGCTGGACGAAGTTATTATGAACTTTCTGACCTCGAAAACCCTGAAAGATTTGATAAACAAATAATATAAAGCCTCAATCCCTATTGACAAAACCGCACTTTAAGAGCGCACTAAAATATTTCAAATATTTTCGTAAATTGTTTTAATTCCTATTGACAAAACCGCACTTTAAGTGCGCACTTGTGAAAAAAGGAATGCTCGTCGGAGATAAAATATTTCAAATATTTTCGTAAATTGTTTTAATTCCTATTGACAAAATAGGAATTAAAAATTATAATTAAATCATACTTATTTTATAGGAATTAGAAAATTGAAAACGGTATACGTAGATAACGCGGCAACAACCGCAATGAGCGACAGGGCAATCGCCGCAATGGCGCCGTATTTAAAGGAAATATACGGCAATCCGTCCTCCCTGCATACGGCGGGGCAGGTCGCGAAAGAGGCGCTCGAGGACGCGCGCGCCCGCATAGCCGCATGCCTTAACGCTTCCCCGAGGGAAATTTACTTTACTTCGGGCGGAAGCGAAGCGGACAACCAGTGTATACGTTCCGCCGCGCTCAACGGCGCAAGGAAGGGCAAAAAGCATATCATAACCACCGCATTCGAGCATCACGCCGTACTGCACACCCTCAGAAAACTCGAAAAGGAAGGGTTCGAAGTAACCTGTCTCGACGTGCATTCCGACGGACTTGTTACGGCAGAGCAGGTGCAAAGGGCTATCCGCCCCGACACCGCGCTCGTTACGGTTATGTATGCGAATAACGAGGTCGGGACTATCCAGCCCGTGCGCGAAATAGGGGAAGTCTGCAAACGTGCGGGCGTGGTTTTCCACACCGATGCCGTGCAGGCGGTGGGGCATATCCCCGTCGACGTAAAGGCGGACAATATAGATATGCTTTCGCTTTCGGCGCATAAATTCCACGGCGCAAAGGGTGTCGGTGCGGTTTATTGCAGAAAGGGTATCCCGCTCAACACTTTCGTCGAGGGCGGCGCGCAGGAGCGCGGCAGAAGAGCCGGCACCGAAAATTTAGCCGGTATCGCTGCGATGGCGGCGGCTCTGGAAGAAGCGTGCGAAAAAATGCCCGCAAATTCCGAAAAAATGCTCGCGCTCCGCGAAAAGATTATCGACGGACTTTTGAAAATCCCGCATTCACGGCTCAACGGCAATAGAATAAAAAGGCTGCCCTCCAACGTAAACGTTTGCTTCGAGGGCATTGAGGGCGAGGGGCTTTTGCTTCTGCTCGACGATAAAGGCATATGCGCCTCGTCTGGTTCGGCTTGCACCTCGGGCTCGCTCGACCCGTCGCACGTACTGCTTGCCCTGGGGCTCCCGCACGAGGTCGCGCACGGTTCGCTGCGCATCAGCCTTTCGGAATACAACACCGAAGAGGACGCGGAGGCGATACTCAAAGCCGTGCCCGAGGTCGTGGAGTATCTTCGCGGCATTTCCCCCGTCTGGGAAGAGCTTGAAAAAGGCGAAAGAAAACATATGATATAGTTCGCAAAAATAGGCTTCCCCTCACGGGGAAACTGTCGCGAGTGTGAACGAGCGACTGATTAGGTGTCAAAAAATAAAAACACACGGCGCATATTTCCGCAGGAAATATGCGCCGTGAACAGGAGTATATTATGGCTTTATACAGCGAAAAAGTAATGGACCATTTCAGAAATCCGCGCAACGTCGGCAAGCTTGACGACGCCGACGGTATAGGCGAAGTCGGCAACGCAAAGTGCGGCGACATTATGAAAATTTATCTGAAAATAGAAAACGACGTGATAGCCGACGTTAAATTCAACACTTTCGGTTGCGGCAGCGCGATTGCTTCGTCGTCTATGGCTACCGAGCTTATCAAAGGCAAACCTATATCCGAGGCTTTGGAGCTCACGAACAAAGCGGTTGCCGAGGCGCTTGACGGGCTTCCCGCGCACAAGCTGCACTGCTCCGTACTCGCGGAGGAGGCTATCCGCGCCGCCATTAAAGACTATTACGACAAAAACGGAATAGCATACGACAAAGCTATGTTCCCCGACCCTCACGACGAGGAAGAGCACGGCTTCGAAGAAGAATAATCATTAATCGATACGGCGGAAGCGCATATTGCGCTTCCGCCGTCTTTTTACGCGTCTGAGGATTCGAGCAAAAGGCACTCGTTCAGAGTAGGGTTCTTGCTGGTTTCGTTCAGCGTGTCGTATCTGTTTGTCAAAACAAAGCCTTTGGGCAGGGTTTTGGGCGAATAGCCCGTAATGCTTTTGAAAGTTCTGTTAAAATTACGAATCGTCATAAACCCGCAGCGCGAGGAAATTTCTGTTACGGTCAAATCGGCGTTTTCGTTCAGCATACTCACCGCCCTTTCGCAGCGAACGTAATTTAAATACTGTGAAAAGGTTATGCCCGTAAGCTTGTGGAAAAGGCGCGAAAAGTAGGTCGGGTTCATATTCATAAATTTCGCCGCCCTTTCGAAGTCGTAGTCGGCGCAGTTTTGCTCGGCGTCCTCCATAAGCTCGATAACCCTCTCCGACGTGCTCATGCCCGCCTTTCTCTCGGTAAGCTTTTCATTTCGTAAAATGTCTATTAGCGCGGAGGTCAGCTCGACTGTCATTCGCCGACGGTAAAATTGCTTTTTTTCAAGATATTCCTTCTTAAGCCTTGAATACAGCGCGGGGATATCGCAGTAATGTTTAAGCGCGGGGCATTCGGGGGTAAGTCCTCCGGTTATAAAATCCAAAAGCCCCGCGTCGAAAACTATCATAGTAACTTCGGTATCCGGGTCGACGGCGTTTGTGCTGTGTATGGTTTTGCCGTCGATAAAAAACGACCGCCCCGCCGCAACGCGATAATTTATCCGGTTGCACAGCACGTTCAGCTCGCCCTTGTCCACGTAAATAAGCTCGCACTCGTAATGCCAGTGCGGCATATTGCGCGAGTTTTTATATCTTCCTATCCATATCGAGGCGCCTTTTTGTATCCGCCATTCCTCGCGATTAATAATCATATCGTCACCAACTGCTTACGTACATAAAAATTATAATATTATTTTTCCATTAAGTCAACATTAAAAGTAAATAAAAGTCCAAAAAGCGTAAAATAATATCTTGAAATGGGGTAATAAAAATGATAGAATGAAGCAAAAGATGTTCGAAATTATATATTTTGCGACGGTTGCGGGCAGATTACACAAGGAAGTTTAATTTTCTCCTTTAAATCGGAAGCGGCGGGCCAAAAGCCCCCCGCTTCTTTAAAATAAAAAAAATTAAAAAAAAGGGCAAAATAAAATATTTTAAAAATAATGATTATGCAATATAATTTTAATATAAGCACAAAAAGGTGAATTTTATGATTAAGATTGATTTCGGGGCAGACTGGAAATACCGCCGCACAGACGGCGGCGAATGGAGCGAAACAGAAATCCCGCACGACGCGGCTATGTACGAAAAACGTACGAAGGACGCTGAGGCGGGCGTAAACACCGGCTGGTATCTCGGCGCGGATTACGAATACGTAAAAACCTTTTCCGTGCCCGCAGAATACGAGGATAAGGACGTAATTCTTGAGTTCGAGGGGGTCTATCACAACGCCGAAGTGTATTTAAACGGCGAAAAAGCCGCCTTCCGCCCGTACGGTTACACTAATTTTTACGTGACCGCAAATAAAAATTTAAGATACGGTCGGGAAAACGAAATTCGCGTACTCGCGAGGAATGCCGACCAGCCCAACAGCCGCTGGTATTCGGGCGCGGGCATTTACCGCCCCGTCAATATGTACGTCGGTAACAAAAAACGCATAGTCCTGAACGGAGTAAGGATACGCACCCTTTCGCTTTACCCTGCTGCGGTGGAAGTAACCGTGCAGACGACGGGCGTGGGCGAAGTCAGGGTCGTTATCGAAAAGGACGGGCGGGAGGTCGCGTCCGGCTCATGCGAGCAGACCGGCGGCAACGCCGTGTTCGCGCTCGAAATCCGCGACGCAAAGCTCTGGTCGGTCGATACGCCTGAGCTGTATACCTGCCGCGCTTTCTTCGACGACGACGAACAGAGCGTAAATTTCGGTATCCGCACGCTTACCTGCGACCATACCGACGGGCTATGCATTAACGGTGAAAGAGTAATTATCCGCGGCGCGTGTATACACTCCGACAACGGTATTCTGGGCGCGAGAAGCTACCCCGAAGCCGAGGAAAGAAAGGTTAAAATTTTAAAACAAAACGGCTACAACGCTATCCGTTCCGCGCACAACCCCTGCGCAAAATCCCTTTTAGACGCGTGCGACAGGCTGGGTATGCTGGTTATGGACGAGTACTCGGATATGTGGTACATTCATAAAAACAGGTACGACTATGCTACTTACCTCGAAGAGTGGTACGCTCGCGATATAAAGGATATGGTCGAAAAGGACTATAACCACCCGTCCGTAATAATGTATTCGCTTGGCAACGAGGTTGCGGAAACGGGCGAAAAGCGCGGTATAGAGCTGTTCAGGCAAATGAAAGCCGTCTGCAAGCAATACGATAGCGACCGCCCCGTAACGACGGGCGTAAACATATTTTTCAACTATCTTTACGCTCTGGGCTTCGGGCAGTATTCGGACAAGAAAGCCGAGAAAAACCCGAACAAAAAAGTCGGCAGCGAATTTTTCAACGCGCTTGCGGGGCTCACGGGCGATTCTTTTATGAAGACTATGGCAAAGCTCCCCGGCTGCGATAAAAAGACGCGCGACTGCTTCGCGGTTATGGACGTGGCGGGCTACAACTACGGCATAAAGCGGTATAAGCACGACATAAAGAAGTACCCCGAAAGGATTATTTTAGGCAGCGAAACCTTCTGTTCGGACGCGTACGCTTTCTGGGAGTTCGCAAAGAAAAATCCCGCGCTCATAGGTGATTTCGTCTGGGCGGGTATGGACTACCTCGGCGAGGTCGGCGTGGGCAGCTGGGAGTATAAGGAATACGCGCCGAGCTTTTTGCACGGGGTCGGCTGGCTTACCGCGGGCAGCGGCAGGGTGGATTTAATCGGCACGCCGCT
The DNA here is from genome assembly GCA_947572415.1 of uncultured Clostridia bacterium. Classification (GTDB taxonomy): domain Bacteria; phylum Bacillota; class Clostridia; order Christensenellales; family Borkfalkiaceae; genus Coproplasma. The sequence goes on from CANPBT010000001.1 coordinate 90,728, forward strand.
GGGCGAGGCGCTGTATACTCAGGTCGCGTTCGAGCTTACCGATAAGCCGCAGATAGCGGTCGTGCCCGTCAGTCACACCAAGGAAAAGCATTCCCCGTCGGCGTGGAAGTTTTCAAACGCTTTGCCTTCGTGGTCGTGGAACGGATTGTGCGGCAAAAAAGCTAAGGTCGAGGTGTATTCCCGCGCTCCGATAGTCGAGCTGTATATCAACGGCAAAAGGGTCGGCAGGAAAAAGTTCAAGAAAAACTGCCGTTTCGATTTTAACGTAAAATATTACGACGGCGAAATCACCGCCGTAAACCTCGGCAGGGACGGCAAGGAGCTGAGCCGCAACTCGCTTAAAACGGCGGGCGGCGAAACCAGGCTTACGGTAACGCCCGAAAAGGGCAGCGTAAAGCGCGGCGAGGTGTGTTTTGTAAACCTTGCGTATACCGACGGCAACGGCGAAGTGAAGCCGTTGGAGCGTGGCAAAATCGAGGTCGCCGTTACGGGCGGCAGGCTGCTCGCGCTGGGGCACGCCTGCCCGTACAACGAGGACGGATATTCGGGCGCGTTTACCGACACGTATTACGGGCGCGCGCTCGCTGTGATAAAGGCGGAGGCGGACGCCGTGACAATTTCCGCAACGGGCAAAGGGCTTAAAGGCGAAGCGGAAATAGAGGTAACCGAATGATTGATTTTACGGACAGAATAAACGAACTTACGGAGTACGGGAAAAACAAGCTCGGACTCGACGCGCGCGACGAATTCTACGTGAAGAACAGGCTTGCGGAAATTTTCTTATCCGGCGCGGAGGGCGCGGAGCTCGAGGACGCGATATACGGCGAGCTTTCGCTTTTGCCGTCCGCCGTGGACGCGGTCTTTCAAAGCAAGCTTAAAAGCGAAGGCAGCCGCGCCGCTACCGACTGGTTCTATACCTACTGCGTAAATAATATGTACGTAAAAAAAGCCGTGCTCGATAAAAACCCCCGCTTCGATACCGACGGGGGACTGGTTGTAACAATCAATAAGGCGAAGCCGGAATTCCGCGACCCGAAAAAGGCAAAGGCGGGCAACAGCGTCGACGGCGGGTTTGCAAAGTGCGTGATATGCCGCGAAAACGAGGGCTTCGGCGCAAGAAACAAGAGAAATTTAAGGACTGTTTCTATTACGCTGGGCTCGCAGCCCTGGTTCTGGCAATACTCGCCTTACGGCTATTTTAACGAGCACGGTATCGCGGTGAACTGCGAGCATATCCCCATGCACGTGGATAAATCGACCTTTTATAAGCTCCTCGATTTCGTGGATTTGTTTCCGCACTATTTCATAGGCTGCAACGCGCCTCTGCCGAGGATAGGCGGAAGCGTGCTCGCGCACGACCACTATCAGGGCGGCGGCGAGGTGCTGCCCCTGCACCGCGCTAAAATAAGAAAGTACGTAAAAGACGCAGAGTATCCCTCGGCGAAGATAGGTATATTAGAATGGCCCGGCACTGTAATTCGCATAATGAGCGCCGACAGAGAGCAAATCTGCGGCGTTTCGGAAAAGATAAGAAGGGCGTGGGAGGGCTACTCCGTGCCCGGGCTCGGGCTGATTGCCGAGGATAAGGACGGCGTTCATAACGCCATAAGCCCCACCGTAATAAAGACGGCGGCGGGGTATGAAATGAACATAATACTCCGCAGCAACGTAACGAGCGAAAAGTATCCCGACGGCGTTTTTCACGCCCACCCCGAATTTCATTCCATAAAAAAGGAAAGCATAGGGCTTATCGAGGCGCAGGGGCTTTTCATACTGCCCGGCAGGCTCAAGGAGGAGCTTGCCGAAATAGAGCGGCTGATTGCCGAAAATCTCGGTTTGCCCCCCGAATATGACAGGTTTAAGCTCGTTTACGACGAAACTAAGGCGCTTATTTCAAGCGGAAGCTTTGCGGACGTCGGCGCGGCTATGCGCGCGGAGCTCGGCAACATATGTTATCGCATACTCGAAAACACCGCGGTATTCGCGGACGACGTGAGGTTCGGAGATTTTCTTATTAAAGCGGGGTTTGAATTATGAAAGGCTACGACTACAAGGTGACCGCCGCGGGGCGGATAAATATAATAGGCGAGCATATAGACTATTGCGGCGGCAAGGTTTTTCCCGCCGCGCTGTCTTTGAAAAACACGATATATGTGCGCCCCAACGGCACCGATAGCATAAATTTAAGCTGGACGACCCTTCCCGACAAGGTTAAGCTGGATATCGGCAGTCTGCAAAGCTACGCAAACGAAAAGTACGCTAAATTTCAGGCTGGCTGCGCGCACTTGTGGAAGTCCGCGGGGCATAAGGTTATCGGTTGCGATATGCTTTACGACTGCACCGTGCCGTTCGGCAGCGGGCTGTCAAGCTCGGCTGCGATAGAGGTAAGCACGCTCGCCGCGCTTGCAACGCTTGCGGGCGAACCGCTCGACAAAAGGGAAATAGCGCTTACGGCGCAGCGCGCCGAACGCGAATATGCGGGGGTCAATTGCGGGATAATGGACCAGTATGCTTCGGCGAACGGCAAAAAGGACTGCGCAATGATTCTCGACTGCAAGAGCGTGACTCACGAATATGTGCCGTTCAGGCTGGGCGATTATTCGCTTGTGATAATAAACTGCAACAAGCCGCACAACCTTGCCGAAAGCAAATATAACGAGCGGCGCGCCGAAACAGAGGCGGGGCTTGAAATTTTGCAGACCGTCCTGCCCGTAAGCTGTCTTGCCGAGGTCACGCCCGATATGTTTTCAAAGCACGGCGGGCTTTTGAAGGGCAAGGTATACGACAGATGCAGGCACGTCGTCGGGGAGTGCGAGAGGGTTGCGCTCGCGGCGGAGGCAATGAAGCGCGGCGATATAAAAGAGCTGGGCGGGCTGTTGAACTCGTCGCACAAATCGCTCAAAGAGCTGTACGAGGTCACGGGCAGGGAGTTGGACGCGCTCGCGGAGGCGGCGCAGAAACACCCCGCCTGCGTCGGGTCGAGGATGACGGGCGCGGGCTTCGGCGGCTGCACCGTATCGCTCGTTAATAAGGACGGCGTGGACGATTTCGTCAAATTCGTTTCGGCGGAATATAAAAAGAATATAGGGTACGACTGTAAAATTTACAATGCGGAAATATCTGACGGAATTACCGTTGAAAAACTGTGAAAAGCTTATGGAAAGAAAATATTACGATACCTACAACAATAAAAAGCATTATCTTTACACAATAGGCGACGGCGACGTTCGCGCCGTCGTCAGCGATTTCGGCGGACTTATTCAGAGCCTTACGGTGGGCGGCACGGATATAGCGCTGGGCTTTAACGGCATAGCGGACTATATTTCCAGCGCGACCTGCTGCGGCGCGACGGTGGGCAGGGTTGCAAACCGTATAGCGGGCGGCAAATTCAGCCTCGGCGAAGAAACCTATTCGCTTACGCAAAACGACGGCGGCAACCATTTGCACGGCGGCGGACGCGGTTTCGATAAGCGCGCTTTCGAGGTGCTCGGGCATACGGCGAATTCGCTGACCTTGCGCTATATCGCGGCGGACGGCGAAGAGGGGTATCCCGGAAAAATGACGTTTACGGTAACGTTTACGGTGGCGGACGGCGGGCTCGGGATAAAGTACGCGGCGGCAAGCGATAAGGATACGCTTTTCTGCCCGACCTGCCATACGTATTTCAACCTCGACGGCGAGGGCTCGGGCGATTGCCTCGGCAATATGCTTACGGTAAACGCGTCGTACTATACCCCCGCCGACGAAAAGCTTATACCTACCGGCGAAAAGGCGGAGGTTGAAAATACCCCGTTCGATTTCCGCAAACCGAAAGCTGTGGGCGCGGATTACGGCGCCGAACAAGTAAAGGCGATATCGGGCTACGACTGCAACTTTATTCTCGACGGCAGCTTTGCCGCACGGGCGGAAAGCTTAAAGACGGGCGTTAAAATGACGGTCTATACCGATATGCCGTGCATGCAGCTTTACACGGGCGGCATGATGGCGCGCTGCCGCGGCAAAAACGGGTTTTACGACAAGTGGTACGGCTTCTGCTTGGAGCCGCAGTTCTGCCCCAACGCGGTGAATATGGACGGGTTCGAAAAGCCGCTTTTGAAAAAGGGCGAAAAAACGACTTATTATATCGAGTACAAATTTGATTAAAATAACGGACGGCGCAAAGCGCACTTCCCATAGGGAAATAAAAAACTAAATTTTTTAGAGTTGCACTTTCAAGCGAGACAAAAAACTCTCGGACATTTCGTTCGAGAGCTTTTTAAATACACATTATTTTCAAAGATAAATTGAAATTTTATTTAAGGAAATCTATCTTTTGACTTTAATTTTTAATAGTAGAGCAATAAAGCCGCAAAGTAAAATAAATATACCGAACAATACGGGTAAATGCCAAACTTGAAAA
>CANPBT010000002.1 GCA_947572415.1 uncultured Clostridia bacterium
CGTGTCATTTTTATAAACTATTTCTTCGCCCACTTTAATACCGCAGGCAAAGAAAGAGAACGGAGAACGTCGTTCAATACTTTCTTCTTTGATTTCATTCGCCGTTTCTTCATCCTGTTTTTCGCTCAATGAAGGCGTATGTCGTTTTAAATTTTTTGTTAAACCGTTAATTCTTGCAATGCCTTCAAGAAGCTTGTAGGCATCTTCTGCGCTCATTGCATAAAATTCACGTACACGCTTTTTGCCTTCAAAAGTTTCTATAGCGCGAAGATTGGGATTAAGGCTATCAATTATATTATGAATCTGTATATCAGAAAGCCTATCCGATACTTCATAAGTCGCGTAAACGTGAAAAGCAAACGGAACGCATTCGCTACGATTTAATTGTTTTAATCTTTTATTAATATCGTCAGCATATCCGATTTTTACGTAATCTTTAAATGACGGATTGGTTAAAATATAAATAACACCTTTTGTTTCCATAATGATTTCCTCTTACGTTAATCTTTAGAGTGTCAGGTTTGCCTCAAATTCTATGCCATTTTCTTCGCAGAACTTTTCAAAACGGTATAGAGTCAGCTTTTGAGGAAGAGCTTTTCCGTTCTCCCAGCGGTTGATGGTAGCAAATGAAACGTCTAGCTTTCTTGCCAACATTTCCTGACTTAAATTGAGTTTTAGCCTTGTTTCAAGGCAGAATTTAGAGAATTCCATAATACACCTATCAAATTATAACATATTATAGCATATCTTTAATTATGTTGTCAATAGTTGCCTATAATTTAACCCAATTTTGTCAAATAATAGCCGTATCGAGTTGTGAAACAAAATTGAGATTTTTGTCCCTATTTTGTTTCCTAATTGTTTCACAATTTTTGGGAGCAACGGCAAATTTGGGAGTGATACTCCCAAAAATCAGCAACAAGGCGTTGTGGAAATTGGGAGTTACTCCCAAATTGGCATTAAATGACGGAAAAAGTGGTTTGTAGTCCGTCATTCAAAAATTGTGCGATAAAACTTCCAAAATTAAGGTAAAAAATGCCCCCAAACGACATAAAATCATTTGGGAGCAATATGGGAGTTAAAAATTGAAAATCATCGAAATTAGCAGATATTGTGGTGTTATTTGTTTAATAACCACTATATATTGTGGTTGAAAAATTTGTTTTTAAGCCTCTGACTCCGTCATTCGTTGGTTCAAATCCAGCTACCCACAGCCATACTCACTGCCCGTAAACGGCAGTGAGGCTATTTTCTTATTCTCCGACAAGTAAGTTGCGGGGTGCTATCTTTTTGATTTTAAGCGACAGTAAGCACGCGATGCCGAACGATATAATGATAAGCCCGATTCCGGCAAGCGTAGAGAAAGCGACGGGGATGCTGAATGTACACTTAACAATACCCATAGAGCTTAAAAACAACGACATAAGCGGATTGATAACAAGACAGCTTACAATTATGCCGACAACTGTTGATAGGATAATAGCGGGCATAAACGAAAGCGCCGTCTGCAAAATGAGTTGCCCGGTTGTAAATCCTAAAGATTTAAGTATACCGTAATCGCGCTTTTTGTTATTGAGCAACGTGCGCACCAACAAATACAGCACAAACGCTATGATAATCGCCGAAAGCACCAGTATTGCAATTACGATTATAGTCATAAGAGAAACATAAACGCTGCCTACGCCTTCAATCGTAGCTAAAACGTTTATTACGCCGTTTACGCTATCCGAAAATTTTCCTTTCATTTCTTCATTGAAAGCGTCTATATCCGTACCTTCCACGAGATTGATATAATAAGTAACGCTCTGCAACGTTCCCAATCGCTCGTAACCCTGTCTTGTCAAGAGGCAATCCCTGCCGAGATTGTTTGTAATTTGCGTAAAACCGCTTATAAGATATTTTTCGGTTTTGCCGTTCGCCGTTATTTCTATTTCATTGCCGATTGCAAAGCCTTTCTCTTTTGCGTATTTTGCGGCGATTGCAATTTCATTGTCGTATTTCGGGAATCTGCCTTTGAATACCACGCTTTGATTATTTACCTTTGAAAAATCGTCGCACAGCGTTGCCATAAGCTCCACTCCGCCGACGTGCGATACATTCAAAGAATTATACAAATATGCCTTTTCCGCGCGGCTGTCAGAATTCAACACTTCAAGAAAATCGTCCTCTATTTCCGTTTGTACGTTAATTGCACTATCCGCCGTTTCTCCGACGATTAAATTCAGAAACGGCGTCATATCGACAATTATGTTTTCAGTCATAAGTCCCGAAAACACAACCACGAGCGAGAGAACGAGCATTGTTATACAAACCGTTATATTATGCTTAACGCCCGAGAGCGTAGTTTTGAGCGCAAGCGCAAAATTTAAAGGGGCTTTCGTTTTTTCAAGCGGAACGCGGTTTTTTTTAAAATTGTGTGTTTGCACGCCCGATCGCAACGCAACGATCGACTCTATCTTTTTTATCCTATGGGCGGAAAACCAAACGGAGAGCGCAACCGTACCTCCCAATATTATAAGCGAGATAAGCGCGGGCAACGGTAAAAAGTGAATTGCATACGGTATTCCCGTTTGCGCAATCATCATTAGATTTATCGCCGGGAAAAGCGCGTAAGATAGCGCCACGCCCACAAGAGCCGCAATAAATGTAAGCCCTAAAAATTGCAACAAGAGAGATAAGACGAGCTGTCCGGAAGTATATCCCGCGGCTTTGAGAGCGCCTAAATTTTTAATGCTGACCTGTATATAGTTTATTATGTTCGATACGATAACGACAAGCGCAATTAAAAGTACAAAAAACGCCATAACGCTCATAATTGCCGAACAAATTCCTTGCGAAATATACCGCGATTGTGCAACGATATCGTAACAGTTGCTCGCCATTTGCGTATTAGGAAAATTCTCCGAAACGATTGCCTTTATCTTGGCTTCATAGGTAAGATTAGTTGATTTCTCGTTCAAACGCACTGAGCACAGTGTTGTTTGAAATGCGTAATTCGATACTTCGAGTTCGGCGTATTGATCCTGCGTAAGTATAATTTGCGTTAAAGCGCAATTATGCGATCCCATCATTACGCTGTTGAAGAAACCGCATACGGTGTATGTTACGGGATGACTGCCGATAGTTATTTCAATCGTTTTGCCTACGGAAAAATCGTCCGACTTATACAGCATGGGCAAATATACTCCGCTCGTGAATTTGCCTTCCTCGACAATTTCGGCTTTGCCGATAGAGCGTGACAGAGCTGTTTGCTTATCCATAAATATAAACTGTCCGTTCATCATTCCGCCGTTATAGGGGAATGTGCCGACCATATACATACAGCGGTCCATACAGTATTCTTTTACTTCGGGCTCGTTTTCAAGCGTTTGCGATAAGAATTTCGGCACATTATCCGTATCGTTCACCAAAAGCGTAACGTGTTCTGCGTTTAGCTTTATATGGTATCTGTCGAAGTTGGCTTTATAGTCCATAGACAGCATGAGCCACAAATTTAACAGCATGGACGCAAGCACAATCAGCACGACGATCGCAACCGTCTGTCCTTTGGCTTTGCGCATATTGGAGCGGGCTATAAGAAATAATTTTCTCATTTTACCACCCCATGTCTTTTAGGAAAGCGGAAAGTTTTTCGTGCCGTTGCACGTCGCCGTGCGAATATCTGCCCAAATTGCATTCGCCCAAAATAACGCCGTCTTTGAGATAGAGAATACGGTTGCCCCGCCGTGCCGACTGCATATCGTGCGTAACCATAACCACGCTCTGCCCCTGCTCGTTAAATCGGGTGAGCGTATCTAAAACGTCAAGTCCCGTTTTGGAATTGAGCGCACCCGTAGGCTCGTCGGCAAACAGTATTTCAGGGCTGTTTATAAGTGCGCGGACAATTCCCACCCGTTGCGCTTCGCCGCCCGATATTTGCGTGGGGAATTTCTTTTGCGTTTCTTCGGAAAGATCGACCGCCGCAAATAATTCCTTAGCCTTTGCGACGAGCGCCTTTTTATCTTTATTGACAAGCAATCCTGCGGAAAGCACGTTATCCATAACGCTCATTCCGTCAATGAGATAGATTTGCTGGAAAACAAATCCGCAATGGTCGCGGCGGAATACCGCGAGCCCGTCCTGCGATAAATCGGATATTACTTTATCGCCGAACGTAATAGTACCGAGCGACGGCGTATCCATTCCCGAAAGGGCGTATAAAAGCGTGGATTTACCTGCGCCGCTTGCACCCATTATTACGGTAAAATCGCCCTGATAAAGTTTCAAATCAATGTTTTTAAGAACGTGCTGTTGCTGACCTCCGTTAGAGAAAGTCTTGCATAATTTTTCGGTTTTCAATAATATTTGCTGTTGCATAAAAACCTCCTTTTAACACGCCTATTGTACCGTTTCTAATTCTTAAATGTCTTTAAGTAATTCTTAAATATTTCTTAAATCTTGCCGCTTAAAGCAAGCGTAACCGTTACTTTTAAGCCGTGTTCGCCGTTTTCTATTTTCAGCTCTCCGCACATCTCTTTCATAAAATAGTCTGAAATGTACAGCCCCAGTCCCGCGCCTTCGACATTTGCCGAATTGCTTCCGCGCTTGAATTTTTCTTTTATTACGGGCAATTCGTCCGGCAAAACTCCGCCGCCGTAATCTTCTATACCTATAACGATATACTTGTCGGTTTTTTGCACCGTTACGGTAATGTCAGTCTTTGCGTACTTGTACGAGTTGGCGAAAATATTATCGAACACTTGTTGCAAACGTAAACTGTCGGCATAAACCAAACATTCGGGCATATCGGGAACAGCCGCACGGTGCAGATAATCCGCATTTTCAAGCATTGTTTTTACCTTACTGCTTTCTATGTTCGCAGGAGTAACTGTAAGCTGTTGAAGTTCTTCGAGAGTTGCCGTAAACAGATTTGTAACGAGCGTATTTATCTGGTCGGATTTGCCTATGATTTGAGCGTAATTAGCTTTATCCTTTCCGTTATTCGTTACGGCAAGCCCGACTTCGGAAACAGCTTTGATGCTTGCTATCGGCGTTTTAATATCGTGGGAAAGCTTTGCAACCAGTTCTTTTTTGCTTGCGTTAGCCTGCGCTTCGGCAATACGTGCTTTTTTAAGCTCGGAACGCATAATATCGAAGCTCTCGGTAAATGCGCCGAAAAGATTGCGCTTATCCATTTCGAGCGGGATATCGAGATTACCGCCTGCAATACGCTCGGCAAAGCCTTTGCATTTTTCAAACGGCCTTATTATCGTATAGTGCATATAAACGGCATACGCGATACAAATTGCGACGCTTATACCGATTGCAACCGATAACACAATAATGGCAGTTTGCTTTTGCGATTGTAAAGTTTGCGCCCCGTCATTATAAATAATAACTTTGCCGACAGCAATTTCGTCGATTGTAACGTCAAGCATTGTATCCCTGTGTGAGATTGCCGCGTTTTCGCTTTCGGAAAGCCCCGGCTTCGTTTTGTAGAGTATGTTGCCGTTTTTATCCAACACTACGTAGTCGAGGACGGTGCTATTACTATGTTTTTCAAAATCATTAAAATCTTCCGTTACCGATTGTACGACTTCGTTTACCGCAACGGAATCCAGCGAAAAGTCGGGCGTTTGCACGGCAAAGACGATAAGCGCGACAATTTCTGCTACGAGCACGAGAAGAAAACAGACTGAAAAGAGTTGTTTTTTCATTCGTTATCTCCCGTAAATTTGTAACCGTCGCCCCAAACGGTAACAATGTATTTCGGCTCGTTGGGGTTGATTTCTATGGCTTCGCGCAATCTTCGGATATGCACGTTCAGCGTGCCGTCGCCCGTGAATTTATCCTCCCAAACCTTTTCGAACAGTTCTTTTTTGGATATAACTTTGCCTTTGTTTTCTATAAGATAAGTAAGCAACTTAAATTCAAGCGTAGTAAGTTTTACGGCATTGCCGTTTACACTAACTTGCTTTGCTGCAAAGTTGACCGTCAGATATCCGTCCGCATATTCGCAAGTTGCAGCTTGTCCGAACCTCTTTAACACGGCTTTGACTTTTGCAAGCAACACTCCGAGAGAATATGGCTTTTGAACATAATCGTCGCCGCCGATATTGAGCGCGACGATTTTATCGTCGTCGCTTGTACGTGCGGAAATAAAAAGTATTGGAATATTCGTCGCCGTCCGCAACTCCTTGCATAAATCAAAACCGCTGCCGTCGCCCAGATTTATATCGAGCAGTATTAGCTCGGCTGTATTTTCCTTGAAAAATTTACGGCAACCGTCCACGCCGTACACGGCAACCGTGTTCACGCCGAAAAGATTAAAGTACTCCGCCGTGCTGTCCGCAAGCACTTTTTCGTCGTCGATTATAAGGCAATTATATTTCATAGCGCACCTCCGTATTGATTATACCATTTTTCAAGATATAAGTCTTTAATAATTTCTTAAATTTTTTGTTCGCAAATTCATTTACTCGTCCATAATTTCACCACCGGGCAACAAAAGACTCACGACAATAAAGTCGTGAGTCTTTTGTTGCGATATTATAGAAGTTTTGCATTTACCGTTTAACTTTATTTTTTACATTTTTTCGAATACGAAGTACCTTAAAAGCGCGAATGTGACCAAAAGCACAAGGATTGAGACGGCTATAATTATGCTGACTATGTTCAGCGTTTTCGACATATCTTTATCCGCTTCGGTTTTGGGGGTGATTTTCGCATTGAATTTATTGATAAGCAACGATATGCGTTTATACACGGGCAGGGTTACGGCAACCGCAACCATACATCTTAAAAGGTTAAAAGGCAAAACCGACGCCCAGAGATAAAAATTGTAGAAGGTTTCTTTCGTGCAGTTCGGGAAAAGCGGCGTCATCATATTGATGAGCGGCTCCCACTTGCCGCCGAAGAAAGCCTGAACGTAGAACGGCACGAGCACGAGCCAGTTGAAAAGCACGGCAACAATTACCTCCGCCGCGGTACCGACAGCCATTCCTATAAGCGCTCCCTTGAAGGTGCGCTTCTTCGAGTAAATAAAGCCCGCCGTGACCGCAAACGCGCAGGAAGTTATCAGGTCGGAAAGCTCGCCGACGAACATAGTAGAGGTGCCTTTTATAATCAGCTTAATGAGGATTTCGACTACTACTATTATCGCCGCGGATACGGGGCCCAGTGTAAACGAGCCGATAAGTACGGGGATATCCGAAAATTTGAATTCGAGAAAAGAAGGAAAAGCGAACGGAATCGAGAAATTGAGCACGTACAATACCGCCGCCAAAGTTGCAAACATTGCGATGACCGCAATGCGGGTCGAGCTGAAATAGCTCCGTTTTGCAGAAACCTGGTCCATAAAAAGAACTCCTTAAAATTTTATTTTTAAAGCCGTTCTTTGAAAAAATCGCTCCGAAAATCCGGAGCGAAACAAAACGATTTAAACCGTTTGAAATTCTTTTAACATCCGGACTGTACCGTCGGTATCGGAATTTCGCCGATTCGGGAACGGACGTATAAAACGCGCGTTCTTCGTGGACTATAACCACCGGTGGGGAATTGCACCCCGCCCCAAAGAATAACTTTAAATTGTAAATTAATTATATAGCTTCATAATCGGGCTGTCAAGCAAAATAAATAAAATTTTATCGAAAGACTTAAATTTCGTCGTAAACGCGTTCGACGGAAATTATATAAGGATAATCGCGCAAAATACCCGCGATAAATTCGTCGTCGAACTGCTTATCCGTCTTTATCACCGCGGTGAACCGAACGCCCTCTTCCTTTCTTTTGGCGTTGAATTCGCCGAATTCCTCCACGGCGAAAAGCTCCTTGATTTTTGCTCCCGCGCCCTCCGTGTCGGAGAACACGAGCTTGATTTGCGAATAGCGTTTATTATGGAAAAATTTGCACCTGATGTGCAAAAGGCACTGCACGACTATTATAAGCACTGTTGCGCCCGCGGAAACTATATAAAGCCCAGCACCCGCCGCGCAGCCAACGCCCGCCGTAAACCACACACCCGCGGCGGTGGTCAGCCCGTGCACGGTCTGCTTGCGGTATATTATCATGCCCGCGCCGATAAAGCTTATGCCCGTAACTATCTGCGAGGCGATACGCGACGCGTCGAACTGCTTCGAATCCTCAAAGCCGTATTTAGAAACGAGCATAAAAAGGCACGCGCCCGCCGCTACGACGACGTGCGTGCGCACCCCCGCTTCTTTAAAGCGCATTTTTCTTTCGAGACCTATGGAAAAGCCCAGCCCTATCGCGAGTAAAATCCTCAGAAGATATTCGAGCCATTTAAGATTTTCGGGCATTATTCACCTCACGTTAAATTATACGCAATCATTGACATGTTTATCGGGTTTTACCCGACACGCCCTTTGCGTGATTTCGTGCATTACCGCCATAAGCACGAGAAAGACCCCAAGGAAAGCGGGCAACAGCGCGGGCGTAACACCGTTAGCCAGCGCGCCGTACACGGACGGCATAAAGCACGAACCCAGATACGCGCTCGCCATTTGCACGCCTATCATAGCCTGCGACTTATCTTCGCCGAAAAGCTGCGGCGTCATATGTATTATGCACGGGTACACGGGCGCGCAGCCCAGCCCCATAACTATAAACCCCGCAACGGTAAGCCCGCGCAACGACGGCGCGATAATAAGCGCGATACCGGCGGTTATTATCACTATCCCCGCGCGTATCAGCGTTTTATCGGAAAATTTTACCGTCAGAAATCCGTTAATCGCCCGCCCGACGGTTATACCTATGAAAAACAGACTTGCGTACTTTGCCGCGTCCTCCGCGGTTATGCCGTTTAAAAACACCATATAGCTGCTCGCCCAGAGCATGGCGGTCTGTTCGAGCGCGCAATATGCGAAAAAGCATATAAAGCAGGTTACCGCACCCCTTGTTTTTATTATCTGCCCCGGCGTGAGCGGTTTAAGCTTTTCCGCCGCCTCCGCGGAAGCTCCGTCTTTGCGCTTCTTCCAGAGCGGTAGGCTTATAAAAATTACCGCCGACAGAGCTATTTGAATAACCGCGACTATAAGGTAACCCTTGCTCCAACCCAAGCCTTTTGTAAGCGCGAAGCTCATAATATACGGGCTTATCGACGCCCCGACGCCCCACATACAGTGCAGCCAGCTCATATGGCGGCTTTTAAGGTGCAGGGCGACGTAATTATTGAGCGAGGCGTCGACGCCGCCAGCGCCGAGCCCGTACGGCACGGCGAACACAAACAGCATCCACACCTGCGTGCTTATCGAAAAACAGAAAAGCGCGACCGCGGTCATAACGACGCTTATCGCGGTTACGAGCCCGGTACCGAGCTTTTTGGTAAGAAAATCGCTTAAAAGGCTTGAAACAATCGTACACGCCGATATTACCATTGCAATCAGCCCAGCAAACGACAGCGGCGCACCGAACTCCGTCTGCATAACGGGCCATGCCGAGCCCAGAAGCGAATCGGGCAGGCCGAGACTTATAAAACACAGATAAATTACGGCAATAAGTAAAGCGCCCATTTCAAATCAATCGTAAATAAACAACACACCGAGGGTACCCTTGCCGCAGTGCGAAGTTACCACGTTACCCGCGACCGTTTCCAAAATTTCGTCAAACCCGAACATTTGCCCGACCTGCGCGCGTACCTTCGCCACCAACTCCGGCTCGCACGAAGAGTGAGTTATGAAACAGCGGGTTTTATCGTAATGCCTGTACGTTGCCGCAAGGTCTGAAACGTAATTTTTAAGGCAACGCTCTATCCCGCCCATATACTTCTTTTTGGCGTAAAGCTTGCCGTCCTTCATATCTATCATAGGATGAAGCTTCAATACTTTCGCGCCCATGAGCGCGGCGAGCGAACACCTGCCGCCTTTATGAAGATAATCCAGCGCGTCGGGAACGAACGACGTGTTTACGTTGGGGCGAAGCGCGTTGAGTATCTCGACGATATCCTTGGGCTTTCTGTCCTCGGCGGCGAGGTCGCACGCCTTTAACACGAGCAGCCCCTGCCCCGTTGAAAGCGCCAGCGAGTCAACCGTGAACACCTTACCGCGATACAGCTTGGACGCGGCGGTAGCGTTGTCGAAAGATGACGAAGTTTTCGAAGATATATTTATATGTATTACGGCGTCGTGAGTTTTCAGAACTTCTTTGAAAAATTCCGCATATTCCTCTATGGACGGCGCGGCGGTTTTAGGCAACACGTTCGTCTTAGCCACGTTTTCGAAGATATCCTCAGGGGCAATATCCACTCCGTCGTTATACGAATTATTACCCATAATGACGTGCAAAGGCACTATGCCTACGCCGTACCTTTCAACCAGCTCTTTACTTAAATCACATGTGGAATCTGCCGTAATTTTGATTTTCATAATTATTATCCTTGCGCAATCAACGCATAATTTATTTAACGCAATCTGAATACAGAGGGAAAGCCTTGCAAATTTTCGCTACGCTTTCCTTTACCTCTTCGAAAGCGCCCTCGCGCCTTTCTATCACGTCGGATATGAGGCGGGCTATTTCCTTTGCCTCGGCTTCCTTCATTCCGCGTGAGGTCATTGCGGGCGTACCGACGCGTATGCCGGACGTTACGAAAGGCTTCTGCACGTCGAACGGCACGGCGTTTTTGTTTACGGTTATGTGTACCTCGTCGAGAAGCTTTTCCAGCTCTTTGCCCGTTATGTTTTTATCGGTAAGATTTAAAAGTATGAGATGGTTGTCCGTTCCGCCGGATACCATTTTTACTCCGCGCGCGGCGAATTCCTCAGCCATAGCCGCGGCGTTTAATACAATCTGCTTCTGATAAGCCTTGAAATCGGGGGATAGCGCTTCCTTGAAGGCGACGGCTTTCGCCGCGATTACGTGCATTAAGGGTCCGCCCTGAACGCCGGGGAATATAGCCTTGTCGATAGCTTTGCCCCACTCCTCCCTGCACATTATCACGCCGCCGCGAGGGCCGCGGAGAGTTTTGTGCGTGGTCGTGGTAACGAAGTCGGCATAAGGCACGGGCGAGGGGTGAAGCCCTGCGGCAACGAGCCCCGCAATATGCGCGATGTCAGCCATCATAAGCGCGCCGACCTTGTCGCATATTTCGCGTATGCGCTTGAAATCGATTACGCGAGGATATGCGCTTGCGCCGCAAATGATTACTTTGGGTTTGCACGACAACGCGACTTTTTCCATTTCGTCATAGTCGATAAGTTCGTTATCCTGCCTTACGCCGTAAGGCACGACGTTGAAATATTTACCCGAGATATTAACGGGCGAGCCGTGCGAAAGGTGACCGCCGTGAGCGAGGTTCATACCCATTACCGTATCGCCGGGACTACACGCCGCAAACAGCACGGCGAGGTTTGCGCTTGCGCCCGAGTGAGGCTGCACGTTGCAGTACTCGCAACCGAAAAGCTCTTTAAGCCTGTCCCGCGCCAGATTTTCGGCGATATCCACAAATCCGCAACCGCCGTAATAACGGTGCGCGGGATACCCCTCCGCATATTTGTTGGTTAAGTGACTGCCCGCCGCCGCCATTACCGCGGGCGAAACGAAATTTTCGCTTGCTATAAGCTCGATATTATTCTGCTGACGGTTAAGTTCGAGCTTCAAAGCCTCGGCAAGTTCGGGGTCGGTTTGGGCTATAAGGGAAATATCTATCATCTGACGCTCCTCAATCTTTTGTTTTGGATTATTATATCACATTATTTCAGATAACTCAACACTTTAATAAAATCAAAATTCAAAAAAATATTTTGCGCCCCGGCCGGTTGAACGGTCGGGGCGCGCCTGCACTTTATTTTATTCGGTTTTATCTTCGGCGGGAAGCGGAGCCTGCTCCTTCCTCTCGCGCTTGACGCGTATCACCATGACGCGCACGGCGAACACTCCCCAGATTACGGCGGCGACAAACAGACAAATGTCGACCCACATAATCATAACCTCCCACCACGCCATATACGTGATGTAATATCCGCCCTCGCCGCAACCGTTCATTGCGTTTGAACGCGCGGTTGCATAGAGCACGTTTTTGACGTTCGAACGCAAAACCGTGAAATCCGCCGCGGTAGTCGGGTTCCAGGTCTTGTTCATATTGCAGAGATTCAGGTCCCCGCCCGCGTAGTTCATTTGTCTTGCGTCCATAAAGGGCTCGGTATTGAAGTCGGTTATTACCATGCCCTTAAAGCCCCATTCGTCCCTGAGGATTTCCGTAAGCAGGCGATAGTCGCCGCCAGTCCACATAGTGCCTATTCTGTTGAACGAAGACATTATGCCCAGCGCGCCGCCCTCCTTTACCGCTATTTCGAAGGGTTTGAGATATATCTCGCGCAAGGACTGCTCGGTGAGCCACGTGCACACGCCCGAACGGTTTGTTTCCTGGTCGTTTACCGCAAAGTGTTTGAGCTGGCAATATACGCCGCGGCTCCTCGCGCCCTTTATAACCTGCGCGGCGAGCTTGCCGGATATAAACGGGTCTTCGGAGTAATACTCGAAATTTCTGCCCGAGAACGGCGTTCTGTGAATATTGACCGCGGGCGCGTACCAACCCGAATACGGTCTGCCGTCCCCTCTTACGTTGCCTATTATGCCCTCGTTGCCGACCGATACGCCCATTTCGTATGCAAGCTCCACATTCCACGTTGCAGCTATAACGCATTCGCCCGCATAGGAGCACGTCTGATAGACGGGGTTTTCGCCGTCGATTGCGGGCATAAAGTACACGAAGCCGACGGGTCCGTCCGAAGACAGCGTGGGCAGCATACCTATGCTTTTAAGCGCAAGCGTCTTGAAAGCGCCTTTGCTCACATAGTCGATCATCTCGTTTTTGGTGAGGATATCGAGGTACTCGTCCCACCGCTCGTCATCAAAGTCGACGAGAATCGTGCCCGCATCGTCGCGCAAAACCTCGTTATTGCCGTCGAACTGAACCATACGGAACATTTCAAGCGTACCCGCGGGCGAAGCCGAAGAAGCGACTTCGGGCATAGGTACGTCGGTTTTTGTCGCAATGGGGTTATTCGTTTCGGTGCTCTTGACCTTGTCGTTGAACTCGCGCGTAATAGTGCGCTCCTTATCCGACCCCGAAAGCACTTCGTTTTTGGGGAAGGTCGTATCCCAGCCGCTGCGTTTGAGCACGCTTTCCATGCCGTACTTTTCCTCGAAGCTTACGTCGTCGTAACGGTTTACAACCTCGTGCTTCGTCACAGGGTCGGTCGCATAGCTCACCGTTTCCGTCAGATTGAACGTGCGGCTTGCTACAACCTCGTGCGAGTTTTTCATTACCTTCACTTCGTACTTGCCGTTTTCGAGCACGTACCCGCCGCCCGCTACCTTTTCGTAGTCGTAGGAAGCGAAGTCGTAGCCATTGAATTTAATCGTTATATCCTCGTCCTTTCCCGGGGCAAGCAGCGACGTCTTTGCAAAGCCTGTTAGCACTACGTGCGCTTTTTCCACTTTCCCCTCCGTATACGGCGCGGTTATGTACACCTGCACTACTTCCTTACCTGAGTAGTTTTTTCCCGTATTCTTTACGTTTACCGTCACGCTGAACTCTTTATCTTTTTCGCCCGTCCAGCTCATCTCTTCGTTATCTTTGAACGACGCGTCTTTAAGCGTCCACTCGAAAGTCGTATACGAAAGCCCGTATCCGAACGGGAATACCACGTTGTTTTTATACCACTCCTCGCCGTCTGTAAAGCCGCGGGTTTCATAGTAGCGGTAGCCGACGTATATCCCCTCTTCATAGTCGAGATAGTGCTCTGCAATCGAGGGCTTGGAGCCGTCGTCCATAAGATACAGGTTGCCGTTATTCACGAGGTTGTCCGCGAAGTTCTGATACGTGGGGTCTTTCGTGAAATCCCTCTGATATGTATCGATAGTTTTGCCCGAGGGCGTTACCTTGCCGTTCAATACTCTGCCCAGCGCCATTATGCCCGAGTATCCGGGGCCGCCTATCCACAGCGCGCCGTCTATTTTGGCGGATATACCATTCATTCCGTCGACGAGCGTCGAGTCGTTATCGTCCGTTCCGTCGAGGAAGCCGAGCTCCATAGTTGCCGACGAGTTTACTATTACCACGACTTTTTTGAAGTTTGCGCACACCTCGACGAGCAGCTCCTGCTCGTTTCTGTCGAGCTCGAGATAGTGGTCCTTTTCATCGAACGCGCCGTCCGTCTTTTTCATGGTACGGGGCAAATCGAATGATTCGCCGCCGATTCGCGTAAATACCACGAGCGCCGCGTCGTTGTATTGTGCGTAGCTGTCTTTTACTTCCTGCGTGTATTTCGACAGCGGCGTTTCGCCCGTGCCGAAGCCGTCTACCGTGCTTCTGCCGTTATCCATGGTAGGGTTTTCGCCCCTGCCCGACCCCGACTGTTTGCTCTCGTAAAAGCTTTTTAGCGCGGGGTTGCATTTGAAGCCCGCTTCTTCCAGACTGCGGAAAATCGTAGGCGTTTCCTTGGTGACGGTGAACGCGCCCGAGCCCGAACCGCCGTATGCAAGGTTTACGGAGTTTTTACCGAAAACCGAAATGTTTTTACAATCTTTAAGGGGCAACACATTGTTTTCGTTTTTTAAAAGAACAATTCCCTCTTCGTTTATCCTTTCGTTGAGCTCGTTCGCCTTTTCAAACGCGTCGTCCTTATCCTTGTAATCGGAAGTGTAATAAACGCCGCCGCCGAAGTTTTTTGTAGGGCGAATACCGAGATAGGATATAAAGAAATCAAACAGGACGGTTTCGGAAATTATGGTTATCGCCATAAACAGCGCAAGCACCGAAACAGATACCATAAACCATATACGGGATACCTTATATTTGAAAATACTTTTTAAATAAATCATCACGTTGTCACTTCCTTTCAGTTTTCTTTTCCGCCCAGATTTTCGAGTAAGGGCTCCCAGTCGAGCTCTGCCGACGTAGTGAGTTTAATACAGTCGATTACGGGCGCGGTTCCCGGTTGGGTGCCGCCCATGCCGTGCTCGTTTGCTGTTATGAACGTGAACGTGTTCATACCCTTTTTAAGCGATATACCCTCTATCAGAATGAAGTCGCTGAAAGGCATTCTTTCGCCCGATTCGAGTTCGCGCAGCTGCGCGGCGGTAAACTCGACCGTTTTGTAGTTTACTGGCGTGCCGTTGAGCGAAATCGTATACTTCGAGTACAGCGTGCCGCTCGGGGTGGCGCCCTCGTTCTTTTCGGGGTCGATTGCATATGCCTTGCTCTCGCACGAAGCGCGCAGCACGAACTTTACGTCGTCGACATCCGAATCGGAGTTTATCACAAAGCTTATCGAAAGCCCCGGTCTGTACAGATACGAAACCCAGCCCTTGCCGCTTGCACCGACCTTGTTGTCCGCGGGGGTTTTAATTATCATACCCGTGCCCGACGGATTGCCGGATACGCCCGCGCCCACAAGAGGAAGCCCGTTTTCATCGGTTAAGCTTACATACTCCGCCTCGAATATATATGTACCCGTCCACTTTGCGTATAAAGTTATGTTGGACGTAACCGGTGTTTTGAAGTTATACGCCGTTTTATAATCCTTATCCGTATACCAGCCGTCGAATATGAAATCCTGTGCCTGATGCCCCGCATCGGTAACGTTCGCGCGTTTGGGCGAACGCGGCCGCTTTACCGTTCCGCTGTTTTCCACTTCGACCACGTCGCTTTCGGGGCAGCCCGAATAGTTGTAGTCGAAAGTAACCGTATAGAACGCCGCGCTTTCGGATACCCATTTCGCGTATACGGTGATATCGCCCGTAAGCTGCTCGTCGTAGTCAACCTGATTGTCGCACGCTTGGTCGTAAAACCAACCCGCGAATTTATGCCCTTCGCGCTCGGCGGGGGTATAGTCCGCTATCTTTCCGTCGACCGAATCGGTTACATAGTCTTCGCCGTCCGTAAAATTCATATCGTATGTAACTTTGAATTTACGGAACCACTGCGCGTAGATTATCGTATCTTTCATAATGGCGGTCAGACCGAAATCGAATTCTTTTTCGAATTTATCGTCCGTGAACCAGCCTCCGAAATCGTAACCATCTCTTTGGGGATTTTCGGGTTTTTCCGCATGTTCGTTGACCGTAACCGTCTGCGACTGAATTTGCTCGCCGCCGTCGTAACCGAGCTCGAACGAAACGGTGTATTTTGCCAGCCCTACTTCTATATCGTAAAAGGCTTGCTTCCCGCCGTACTTGACCGCTACGGTTTTAATACCTACTATAGACATATCCGGCTCTTTTACGGTAACCCCCTCCGAATCGAACGCAAACTCAGCGGGCTCGGTTCCGTCGTTGTACGTTACAGAAAGCACGCCGCCCGTTATATCGAGCTTTTCGCCTATCGCATAGTAATCCTTAATCGGTTTGGTTTTTATTGATATTTTGTCTACGTTGTACCGTACCGCCGTCATTTTAGTGCCGCAGTTATCGCATTTGCCGTTTGTATCCCTGTCGATATGGCTGATACACGTTCTGCTCAATTCTATCTGACAGCCGCAAAACAGCATTGTAACAGCCGAGATTGCCGCCACGAGTTTCACTTTCCACGACGTTTTCATTGTTTTTGCTCCTTTTAACTTTCGTAACGGCAGAGACAAAATTCATTCGCCTCTGCCGCCCGAGAGTTTAATTCAATTTAAGTTCATTTGCCGTTCTTTCTAATCTTCCTTGCTATTACGTACGCCGCAGCCGCAAGCGCAAGCATGCTTGCCGCGGGGATAACGCTCACGGTAGAGCCGCAGCCGCCTTCCGCGTCCTTGCCGTCCTTACCGTCGGCTCCGGGCGCTCCGGGCGCTCCGTCATTACCGTCTGCGCCGTCGGCTCCGGGTTCACCCTTGTCGCCCTTGTCGCCTTTGAGGTCGGCAACGTTTGCAACGTCCTTCCACTCGCCGCCGTTAATGCTAGCCTGTATTTTACCGTCGTTTACCCTGAACTCGATTTCGGGGTCTGTCGCGGCGAATTTAGCGGTAATTACGTCGCCCGCTTCGATATAATCGTCGTCTGCGAGTAATTCGCCGTCGCGTTCCCAACCAACGAACTCAACGCCGTCGATATTTAATTCGGGAATTCCCAAGTCGGCCGCTTCCGCATTTTCGAATACGAAAGCCTCCTTTCCGTCAAGCGTAATCGCATTACCGACTACAAACGTAAGCGTTCTGGTTGCATGCGTGCCGTAGGAAACAACCGCTTCAAACCTGCCCGCTTTGGTAGGCGTACCCGAAATAGTACCGTCATTTGCTATCGTAAGCCCTTCGGGAAGCCCCGTTGCCGTAAACTCCGCGTCTTTCCAGAAGCTTGTCGAAAGCTTAGCGGTGTACTCCTCGTCGGTAAGTGTGAGCGCGCCGTTGAATTTGATGCTTTCGGCTATCGTAACATTGAATTTAACCGTCTTGCTTGCCCATGTATCATAAATCGCTTTGATTGTGATAGACCCCGAACCGGTTTCCGCGTTTTTCTGCGCAGAGAACGTGAAAGTATTCAAATCGAAGCTTACGCCGCCGGGCAACTCGTCTTTTACCACTTCGAATTTAACATCTTCATCTGCCGCAAATCCAGATTTTATAGTCTGCTTCGACCATTCGCCCGCGGGGAATGTCAGGTTTTGCGCCACAAAATTTTTCTGGAAGTCCGCGCCGTTATCCATAGCGTTGGAGCGGCAGTGCGTGTACAGAAGCTCCATTGCGTTAATTCTGTAATAGTAATACTGCATATCGTTGCTGACCTGAAGCTGATATTCGTCGTCGTAAACGCTGACCGTTGCGTATTTGGGTACTTTTTGTACGAGTTGCTTTTCCCCGTTTGCGTCGAGAATAAATTCTATCGCGCCTGTCTCAAGATTCTTTCTCGTCTGGTAAACGGGATTACCGTTTTTATCGAAGAACGTGGGATTACCTTCCGCATCTACCGCAGGGGTGGATTTATAGCTTATTTCACCCGTCTTTTTGTTATATGTTATATTATAAGTTCCGTCTTCGTTCCACTTGGGTTCACTATGCGTTTTATAGCTGGGAGTACCGGTAACGCCGCCCTTGCCGTCGCGGAGAGTAGCGTCCCACGTACCGCTGGTACACCATTCGTAAATATCTGCAAGTACTACGTTTACGCCCGCACGGTGAGCTACGTCAAGCGCGTGATACCATGCGTTATTTCCCTGGTCTGCGCCGCGATAGTCGGTTACCACGATACCGTGGAAGCCCCACTCTTCACGGAGAATCTGCCTTAATAAGGGATAGTTTTCAACGCAGGGGACCGAGCCTATGAAGTTGAACGCCGCCATTACGCCCGCCGCGCCGCCATTTACTACCGCGTACTGGAAAGGTTTAAGATAAAGCTCGCGTATGGTCTGTTCGTCCGCCCAGGTCATAACGTCGGAGCGATAAGTTTCCTGTTCGTTGAGCGCGAAGTGTTTGAGATATACGTATGTACCGTTGGACTGCACGCCCTTTACGAGGGGAGCTACCATCAAGCCCGCCTGAACTCCGTCCTGCGAGTAGTACTCGAAGTTTCTGCCGCCGAACGGCGAACGGTGAAGATTGATTGACGGAGCGTACCAACCGTTGTAGCCGTACCACATGCCCTCTTCGCCGATAAGTTCGCCTATTTCGGCTGCAAGCTCTACGTTCCACGTAGCCGCAATCGACTGCGAATTGAGCCAGAATCTGGTTAAAGGAGTATCCGCTCTCTTATCGTCGGTTATGTAGCCGTCAAAAGAGTTGCTGCCTATCGACGCGGGACCGTCGACGTCCCAGGCTATTTCTTTACCTATACGCGCAAGTTCTTCGGTCTTGAAATTGCCCTGCGTTGCAAATAAACCCAGTTCATCGTAGGTGAGCTGATTCATAAACAGCACCCAGGCTTCCGCATGAGTTTTGCCGTTTATAAGATTATTGTCGCTTACTACTTTCGTAACCGTGTCGTAGGGGTCAATACCCATCATATCCGCAAGGCGGATTTCCACTTTACCTTTATTGTCCGCTGCCTGCGTCCAGCTGTCGGGAATTATCTTATCTTCTCTGCTCCAGATATTCCAGGGCTGATTAATTTCTAAAATGCAATTGTTTCCGCTGTTGCCTTCGGGGTGAAGGGTTTTATCCGCATTACCGAAAGTATAGTTAAGGTTGGTTGCGAATTTTATATCCCCCCAGTTGGCTTTCGTGTTTTCGGGTGCGGAAACGGGATTACGCACAATCGAATGGGTTTCATTGTTTTTACCCGCGGTGAGAGGTATCGGCTGACCGTTTCTAAGCACCTTGCCGTCTTCTCCTACGGTGTAGCCTGCGGGAAGAGTAACCTCTTTTCCGTTCTTGTCAACGGGTTTGCCGTCCTTAATATTTACTTTAAGATAAACGGTGTTTTCGTCGGGCTCAGCCGAAGCCGTCCATTCCTGGATGCTGACCGTTCTGTCCGCCATCGTCGCGGCTTTGGGGAATGTGCCTATCATATCAGCCCTTGACAGAATGGTCATAGTGGGGCTTATCGTAGCGTAGTTATAGACGTAATTTTCATAGTGTCCGCTCCATTTGTCATGATGCACGTTGGGGTCGCCGCGGTCGGTAAACACGTTGGTTACCGTAACACCCGTTGCCTGCGATTTGTCGAGGTCGATATTCTCGGCTACTGTTGCCGTCTGCGATTTGTCGGTCGTCATTGCGTCGTGCGAGTTTTTCGCCGCAACGAATTTGTACTCGCCTTTTTCGAGCTTGTATCCGGGGGTGCCGAGCTTGCCCGCAAAGTCGTAAGCGGCTATATCGTAAGCGTCGAACTCGATTTCAACCGTCTGCGAAGCCTGCGGCTCTATTATATCGGTCTTTGCAAAGCCTATAAGCTGCGTTGCCGACTTTTCTATACCGCCTTGCGTATAGGGCGCGGACATATACAGCTCGACAACCTCTTTGCTTGCTACGTCGCCGATATTTTTAACGGTTACAGAAGCCGTAAATTTCGTATCCTTGGAAAGGGTGCTGCCCGTGCTTAAAGTCAGTCTGTCGAAAGTCCACTCGAAATTTGTATACGAAAGTCCGTGACCGAAAGGATATACTACGTTTTTAGCGTACCAGTCGTCGGCGGAGGTATATTCGGCGGGGATATCCTTGCTGTTTAGCGCTTTTTTGGTCGCTTCCGCAGTCAAATCGACGTGGTTTTCCTTGATTTCGCCGTACATAGTTTCGTAATATTTATAGCCGAGATAAATGCCCTCCTCGTATTCGAGTCCGCAATAGCCTCTGTCATAGTTTACGCCGCCTTCGGGGTTGGCGGCGTTAGCGCTTTCCCTTTCGGTATACTCGTAACCCGCGCCCTTATTCGGTCCGCGGCGTTTAACTTCGGTAAGTAAGCCGCTTGCGGAATCGTATATAATTTCGGCGCGGTTCAAATCGTCGCCGAAATAGCTTCTGTCAATCTGGCTGCCGTCGCCGAAGTTCTGCCAGGTGGGGTCGAGAGTGAAGTCGGCAGGATATATATCTACCGTTCTGCCCGAGGGGCTTACTTCGCCCTTTAATACTTTTATTACGCCGTCGAAGCCGAAGTCGCCCGTCTGACCTATATTGAGTATCGCGTCGATTTTGGGGTTGTTTTCCAGCTCGCCGAACTCGATAATGTTACCCGAGTTAAACAGTACGACAACTTTATCGAATTTGCTTGTTACGTGGTCGATAAGCTGTTCTTCCCTGTACGAAAGTTCGAGGTAGTGTTCGTCCGAAACGGGCTTCAACTCACCCGAATCGTCGGGGCGAACGCGCTTGCCTACGTTTACGCGGGGCAGGTCGCCGTCCTCGCCGCCCAGACGGGAAATAAAGATTATAGCCGCGTCGTTATACTGCGCGTAAGAAGAAGTTACGTCGTCCTTGTAGAGGGAAACGTCCAGCTCCTGGTCGGAGTAGTCGGCGTTTTCGAAGCCGCCGCCCGCGCCTACGGGACCTTTCGAGTACTTCTGATAAAGCTCTTTGAGTTTGGGGTTAACAGATATACCCGCGTTTTTAAACGAATTGTAAATATCCGCACCCTCCGCAAGCTTACTGCCCGCCGAACCGAAGCCGCCGTAACAGAACTGGTCGGAGCTTATGCCGAACAAGCTGACGTTTTTCATATCCGCATAAGGCAGCTTTTCGCCGGTGCCGTCCTTATTGCCGTTTTTGAGCATAATTACGCCTTCGCTTACGGCTTTGACGTTGGTCTCTTTCGTTTTAACCGAAAGCTTTTCCATGCTCGCGTATTCGGAAGTATACTTACCGCCGCTTGCGCCGAATTTGTCCTTGTCCGCAACGGTGCCCATTGCAAACGCCGGAATCGACGAAGCAAGCATAGTTGTACATAATCCTGCTACGATTAACGTAGTGCCTATGCGCTTGCCGACACGCTTTGTTCTTGTTTTCATATCAGTTCCTCCAAAAAATTTCTAATAACGGTTTTTACCCGCCCTTGCACGCAAATTATCGCACGGTTCTTAAAAAACGGTCGATTTTTATGTCAAATGGATAAAAACCCAGTAAAAACGGTCATTTTTTGTAATTTTCGCTCATTTTACTCTTTACCATTTAATGGAAACGCCCGCGGGCGCATTGACCCGCGGGCGTTTTGTCAATCCTCGATGGGGAAAAGGATATCGAGGTTAAATCTGTTGTCCTCGACGCACATAAACACGTCGCCCGAGTACTTGCCCGCCACGTTTGAAATACTCTTCGTGCCGAAGCCGTGGTTTAAAGCGTCGTGCTTGTCCGACTGCGGAAGTCCGTTTTCAAACTGCGGCTTGCCCGTACAGCAGTTATCCATATGCACGTGGATAAAACCCGCCTCCTCCTTTACGTAAAGACTGATAAATCTGTTTTCTTCCTTTTCTTTCAGCTGCCGCTCTATCGCGTTATCGAAAGCGTTGCCGAGCATAGAAGCTATGTCGGCCGAGCTCATAAACGAAAGCTTCGCCCCGTCCACAAGATAGCTGAACGAAATTTTATTTTTTTCGCAAATCAGGCTTTTTTCGGAAATTATGATATTGAGCGCGGCGTTGCCCGTTTCGGCGGAGGTATCGTAAATGGCTATGCAGCTTTCAAGCTCGCTTATGTAAGCTTTGCGCGCGTTTTTGTCGTCCATTTTACCGAGCACGGCTATCTGGTTTTTCAAATCGTGGCACTTCGCGTTGATTATCTCTATAGTTTCCTTCGACATTTCGTGCCGCTTCTGCTCCGAGCGCATAAGCTGGTCCAAAACGGTCTTTTCCTCGGCAATCTTGTTTTCTTTCAAAAAGCTGAACTGTATAATAATCGAGGCGATACAGCCGATAAGCGCGTAAGCGCCGCAGTAAACGCGCATAAGGCGGACGTCTATACCCGTTTCGATATACCCCGCAAAAGAGTTGTCTACCAAAAGGCTGAGTATCGCGCAGAGAATAAGCGTCATAAGCGAAACCAAAAACGCGCGCCCGTCGAAGATATCGAAGCCGAACTTGCGCCTGCGCGGAAACACGAAAATCAGGAAAAACACAACGCCGACCGCGACGTAGATTACGAAGTCGAACACAAGCACGTTCGCCCAACGCGGAAGCTGAACCGAAAACAGGTAGCGGATAATATTGCCGAACGAGTACGAGGCGTGCTGAACGGCGTAAGCGCCTGTTGCGAAGTATACCGCGCCCAGAAGGTTGGTTTTAAAGCAAATAAGCGCCGAGGCGGCAAGCATTAATGTGCACGCGAAGTAAAAAATCACGTTTATATAGCGCGGAGCTTCGTAAATGTTCACGATACCGTACCAGATAAGCGACTCGAATAAGAAATAGAAAATCCCGCTTAGCACCGCCCGGAAAACAAAATAGTTCCTGCGGGGCTGGTATATGACGAAAAACACAAGAGCGATTAAAAGCTCCGTCGCGAAAATATTTCCGTAAGCAACGTAATACATGTTGCCGTACATATTCTGATAAATCAAAGCGTTTCCCCCCGGACGGGTTTTACCCGTTAACGTTGCCGCGAAGATAGCTGAGCATTTCCTGCTTGAATTCCTTTATCCTCCTCCTTGAAAGGGGGATTTCTTCGCCGTTGATGATTACGCTGTTCTGCGTAACCTTTTTTATCAGCCGCACGTTTACTATACAGCCGCTGTTGCACATCAGAAAGCCGCTTTCCGCAAGCTCGCGGCGGACGTTCTCCATAGTGCCGTACTCGCGCAATTCGCCGCGGGTTGTGTTATAGACGAGGAAATTTTTGTCCTTCATGACAAAATAAATCTGCGAGGCGGGCACACGGTAATACTGCCCGTCAACCCTTACCATAACTTCCTTTTCCTTGCGCGAACGCACGTACGCAACCGCTTTTTTAAGCTTGTCCTTGAAGTTATAGCCCTTGACCGGCTTTACGACGAAATCGATTGCGTTGACCTCATACCCCTCTATCGCGTATTTCGACATTTTGGTTATGAACACGATACAGATTTTCGGGTCGAGCAGCCGAAGCTTGCGCGCCGTGGTCATTCCGTCCATAAGCGGCATTTCGATATCGAGGAAAACGATATCGTAAAGCGGCTTATAATCGGTTATGAAATCCATACCGCTGTAAAAATCGGTCACCTCGAACTCCTCGCCGTTTTCGCGGGCGTATTCTTCAATAAATTTTTTCTCGTCTACATGATACTCTTCGTCGTCGTCGACAATGGCTATGCGCATTTTTATCCCCCTTTCTTTTAAAGGTTTTTAAGGCGCCGTTTTCAAAACGGCGCCCACCGGTACCGGTGGGCATCAATGTTTTTATTTGTGTCCGTACAAAAAAATTATAGCACGGTTTTTTATTTTGTCAATACGTGTAGGTAAGGTTTTTTCTAACAAATTATACTAACGAAAAAGCCTTTCCTTTCAGGAAAGGCCTTCGTTGAAAATCGTTTTATTTTTTTTACAGAGCCCGTATAGAGTCGACTGGCTTTTTGCGCGCCGCGAAGTAAACGGGCAGGAAAGTAGCGATAAACGCAACCAAAATCGCAATGCCGAGCATCATTCCCACCGAAACGAAGCCGAACACGAAAAGCGTAACTTCAAGCCCCGCTTCCGCCTTTAAAATTCCGTTAAGCAACCAACATGCAAGGAAAGTGCCTATAAGCGAGAGTACGGTGCAAATTCCGACTATGATGCCGGACTCGGCGAAGAATATCTTGAACACGTCCGTCCCTCTCGCGCCGACCGCGCGGAGGATACCTATTTCCTTGCGCTTGCTTGCAATCGAAACCGATATAAAGTTGAACATCAGAAGCGCGGCAAACGCGGCGAACACGACGCCGACCCAGAGGAATACGGTAGACAGTGTTTCCGCCATTCCGTTTACCATATCCACAGATTCGTAAAGCGGGTCGTTTATCGAATAAACCACGTCGTTGGCTTTTTTATTTTCTATGCCTATAATTGCGAATATAGCGTCCGTAACGTCAGACGTACCGTTATACTGTGCATAAATTCCGCTGTATACGGCGTTGCTTTCCTGGACGTAATTTGTTTCAATCTTTATGTTATTGTGATTTTTCTCTATCTGCAAATTAGCGTCGGCAAAGGTCTGCGAAATATAAATTCCGCTGTCGCTGCTGTTGCCGTCGAGGTTTACTTCATGAAAGCCGACTACCGTGCAATCAACCGTTCTCGTATCGTTTATCTTCAATTGCATTTGCTTGGGTCTGAAATCGGCGAAAATTTTCAAAAGAGTTTTAAGCGCATTTTCTCTTTCCGCAACCGAACCTTTTACGGTAATAGAATTTCCTTGTTCGTCATATCTGTTGTATCGCCCTTGTCTATATAACGAAATAATATTCCTAACCTGATTTATCAGTATTTCTTTACACCGCCCGTTATAGCTATTTTCGTATTCCTCATAGTTGTAAAATCTTCCGAAATCTGTATCGTAGTATTCGCTACCCCATTCGTCGACGGTTTTGTCGCTTTCTTTAAGTTTTTCGGGAAGCTTTGCGCCGAATTCTGCGATATCGCCTGCGGCGTATTTTGTTTTAACGTACTCGCATATTTCTTTTAAGTACAGCTCGTAAATATTATCGATATCCAGTACTAATTCGTTGTCGGTAAGCGAGGTTTTATCCGCCGCGCCGAAGAAATGACTTTCAAGACGATTGTCCCCCTCGCCGTATACTTTTACCGAATTGTTAAACCCCATTTCGCTCATATCTTCGGTTTCAATCCAGATATCGTTGTACGAATCGTAATGTCCGCGTTTATAAGCCCCGCGCAGACTTTCCCTACAGTAATCGAAGTAATTAATATAATACCCGTTGCCCGAATCGTTATCGAAAATACCGTATTTCGAATATTCGGAATAAAAATTATCGGAAACGAGCGCAAGTTGATGCACGCTGCTGCGCAAATAGTTTTGAAACTGATACGAAAGCATGCCGTCGCTGTTTGCGTTTTTGAGTTCGTCGTATTTTTTCGGAATCTCGCCGCTGTCGAAAATACCGGTTATTTTAAACTTTTGACGGTCCCCGCGTAAATTTAAAACTACCGTTTTGCCGACGACGTCGTTTACCGAATTAATATCGACTTTCGTTTCATAGCTTATATTGCCTTTGTCGTCTTCCTTGACCGCGTACACGTCCGAATTAGCGGTCAGCAAGACTTCCGCAAGATATTTGCTTATGCACATTTCGTTTAAGCTTGCGGGATAATCACCCGTTACTTTATTACGCATAGCGTTTGCGGGCGCGACATACGCGAATTTGCTTAAACCGGCTTGATAGTAGCCGCCTTTTTCGTTTTTCATCTTTACGTTATCGAGTTCAGTATCGTAAGCGTAATATCCGAAAGTCGACTCGCCGTACGTTTTTGTAAAATCAGACAATTCGTTTTCCGTAAATTTTGCAAAAGAATAACTTTGGTACGTGTAATCGTCCCGTCCGTCGTAACTGTCGGTTATCCTTGTTTCATACATTTTGGATAAATTGATAAAATCGTAACCGCTTTGCATAAACGAATTTTTGGCTACACTGTCGCCGTCGTAGACCATAAGCGTAGAAAACAGACCGAACATAGTGAAAGCGATTAACGAAAGGAAAATCGTAAAGATAAGCCTTATGGGCTTTAATTTAAGCCCCGACGCGCCTATCTTTATCGCTTTGCCCGCAGGCAGGCGGGAGCGGATAAACTTCGAGTCCTCTTTCGAGTACTGTCTGAGCCTGATATCCTCCGATTTGGTGTCGCCGAAGGTTTCGGTCGCGCCGTCGTCGTCCATACGGTTTGCTTTTTTGAAGCTGTCAATCTGCTTTTCGCCCTTGGTTATGATTACGTCGCCGTCGCAGCTTAAAACGAAATCCTGTATCGCCTTTATATTATCTTTGTTCAGCTTGCTGCCCTTTTTGATGTTGAGCGTGTTTCCACCGATAACCGTAACGTTATCGTCAATAGCCTGCGGCGGGACGTTGGTTTTTGTTACGTCTGTAAGTATTTTACCGTCTTTAAGCTCTACGATTCTGTCGCCGTAAATTTCCGCAAACTCCCTGTCGTGTGAAACAACTATGACGAGCCTTGTTTCGGAAAGTTTTTTAAGCGTGTCGAAAACCTGTTTGCCCGTCGCCGAGTCGAGCGCGCCCGTCGGTTCGTCCGCCATAATAATCTGCGGCTCCTTTACGAGTGCGCGGGCGATTGCTATACGCTGCTTCTGCCCGCCCGAAAGAGTGTTCGGCTTGCGCTTTGCGAAATTTTCGAGCTCGACGTCGCATAAAAGCTTATGTATTTTTTCCTTATCCTTGGGCTTGCCCTGAAGCTCGAGCGCGAGGGCGATGTTGTCCTCCACGTTGAACTCGTCCAGAACGTTGTATTCCTGAAAGATAAACCCTACGAACGTGTTACGGTAGCTGTCGAAGTCCGAGCCCGAAAAGCTTTTCGAACTTTTGCCCTTAACGATAACTTCGCCAGAAGTCGGCTCGTCAAGTCCGCCGCACACGTTCAAAAGCGTGGATTTACCCGACCCCGATTTACCCAGAAGGAAAACGAGCCCCGTTTCCGGGAAAGCAATCGAAACGTCGTCAAGCGCTTTGGTGTCAACCCCGCCTTTGGTCCGGTAGACCTTGGTTACGTTTTTGATTTCAAGCATTATTCTCTCCTTTTAAAAGCTGTATTAACTGTATTAATTATAATAAACGGGTTTCCGCTTGTCAACAGTTTTAAAGACCTGCGCAAATCCAGTACCTGTAAAACAGCGCCCACACTCTGCCCGAGCCCGACATCATTGCCGAAGCCGCGGCTTCGATAAAATCGCAAACGTATGATTTTTCGCTGTCGTTGAGTTCGTACCCGCCGTAAACGCACTTTTCGACGAGGCTTGAAAACCTTGACACGTACTTTTCCTCCACGCCGAATTTAGCAAGCGTTTCGACGGAGAACCCGCCCGCGCGACGGAAATCGCGATTGACGATAGTATACGCCGCCCTGCCGAAAGCTTCGCCACGGGCTTGAAGCATGGCGCGCTTTTTGCGCAGTACGACAAATCTTTTAAGCTGTGCGGATAGCATGATAAGCATTACCACAAGCGCGACGCATAAAACGGGCAGCAGAATTTTGAGCGCGGTTAAAAGCGCTTTTTCGGACGGGGTCAGCTTTTCTTTGCCGATATCGGGTTCGTCGGGTTTTTCCTCGTCTGGGTTTTCGGGAGGGATATCCGGCAAAGTCGGCTCGTCGGGCTTATTATCCACGTCGGGCGCGGGAGGTTTTTCCATATCCTCTTCGGAAAAGAAGGTCGGCGTCGTTTCAATGGGCAGCCAGCCTATTCCGTCGAAGTACACCTCCGCCCATGCGTGCGAATTTTTTCCCGTGGCAACTATGTCCGAAGTCGACAAAACCTTTTCCGTGCGAATAAAATAGCCCTCTGCATATCTTGCGGCAAGCCCGTAGGCGCGGTACATATACACCGCCGCCGAGGCGAAGTACGCCGCGTTTGCCTTTTCTATATTCCCGCCGAAGAAAGCCGTAATAAAATCCTCGTCCGTGCGGTCGGGAACGTCCGAGTAGGTAAAATTATCGAGAAAGTATCTGCGTATGAGCTGCGTGACGGTGTTGACCGTGGGCGAATTCACCTGAACGATATGCGGCGAAACGGCACGAAGCTTATCCTTGTCGATTTCACGGTATATATCGCTTACGAAAGCGCGGTACTGCCCCTCGTATTCAAGATAAGCGCTCATTTCCGCGGTGTGCTGCGCCGAGGGGTTGAGCCACTGCGCCTGACTTATCCACTCGCAGTTACGGTTGCGCGAATATGCGCGGAAAGAATACGATTTGGGCGAAAATATATTCGCGAGAACGGTACCGTCGTAATACGGCGCGCCCGCGCCCGTCTTTTCGGCAGTATAGGGCGAATAAATATATCTGCCGTTTGCGCCCACGTTGTTTACCGTTATGCCGTATCTGTCGCTTCCGCCGTTGAGCGCGGTATACCTTGCGAACTGCGTAAAAGGTATGCCGTCCGCGGCGACGTAATCCAAAAGCCCCTGATACCCGTCCTCAACGTAAACGTTTCTGTCGGTAGGCGACCACTTCGCGCCCGAAAGTTCTCCGCCAGAAAAACCTTTTAAATACAGATTGCGGACCTGCGACGTAAGGCTGATTTCGAGGCGGATATCATCGTCCGAAAGCATAGCCCCCGCCTTATTGAGGTCGCCCTCTGGCAGGCTGTCGCCGCCGTATACCGCGCGGCGGAACGCCGAAACGGCAGCCTCGCGCGCGCCCCTGACAGCGGAGCTTCCGCCGTAGAAAAAGCAGCCCGCGGCGGACGTGAACAGCACGACGGCGCAGAGCGCGTACGCCCCCGCCGACTTTAAATCGAGGCCCTTATCCGCAACGCACAGCAAGGCGTACGAAAAAGCGAGCGCGACCGCCGCCCACCATGCGGGATAAAGCCCGAGGAATACCCAGAGTACGGCGACCGCGGCGGAAAATGCTATTAGTATACGGCTTTTTCTTACCGCCGCCGTCGCTGAACCCAGCCAGACGGATATTACGGACGAAAACGCAAATCCGCCCCATACCGAGTACTCGGCGGCAATTCCGCCGAAGCCCCAGTGCATATTCGAGTTAGCCGTACGCGCAACAGCGTTGAAAAAACCCGCCGCGCCGCCGACAAAGCCGAAGAAATCAACCGCGACGCATACAGCGGTGTAAACGACCGCCACGGCAAAAACTATGTATTTTACGTATTTTTTGCGCCCGAACGCGCAATATGCCGCGGTGAACGCGACGCCCGTAAAAACCGACGCGAGAAACTCCGCCCTGTTGCCGAGTGCGGAAAAAAGCGTAAGGTAAAAGGCGGCGAAGAAAAAAGTTATCGCCGCAACGTTTAAAAATCCGTCGCCGGCCGCGGGCGCGGCTTTCATTATTATTTCTTTTTGCTTTACCTTTGCCATAATTTACAACACCCGACACGCGAGCGACTTTTCGATAAGCGCGCACGGAACGTCGATTATTTTTATTCCGCCCTCGTCCAGCTCGCCGTCGCGCTCGCCGACGGCGAGCGCGGTTATATCCGCAGAGGGAAACTGCCTGAGCTCCGTCGCGGTCACCGAGGGCGCGACGAATATTATTTTGGTGAATATTGAGCACTGTTTTGTGCGCGAGGCATAAAACAGCGTTTCCGAATTACCCTCCGCGACCTTTATACTCATAAGCGAATACACCGCCTTTACGAAGCTGTCGCCGTCGAAAACCTCGGCGCGGTTGTACTCGCCGCCGTTGAACCAGCCTATACAATGAGGCTCGCCCCCGTCTTTCAGCGAAGCGGATATGGAAACGACGGCGTCGAGCACGCAGTTCAGCTGTTCGTCGGAAGCTTCGCCGAACGTCTTTTTTCTGCTTAAATCCGCAAGAATGAGCGTGCGGTTTTCGTCGTTCGCGCCGTATTCTTTTGATTTCAGCGTATCGAATTTGCCCGAAAGCTTCCAGTGCACCGAATGGAGCGAGTCGCCCGCAACGTAGTCGCGGACGTTGAAAATTTCCGAGCGGTCGCCGCCGCGGCGCGGCAGGGAGTTTTCACCCGTGAGCGACGCGCTTCCGTTTGCGCCCAGCGTTATGCGGAGCCCGTCGTATAATACGGGCGAAACTATGCTTTCGGCAAAGCGCGAGCATTTGATTTTAAGCGAGCATATACCGAAAACGTCGAAGAGTGTTATGTTTACAAAGCGTACGTTTATTCTGCCCGAATCGGCGCCGACGAAGTCGTAGCTATGCGGCGCAAACGAAAGGTCCTTGAAAACGAAGACCCTGCGCTCGCTTTTACGGAAGGTGGTGTTTTCAACGTCCACCGTCACCTTTACCGCACCGGCTAAAAATCGGGGCGAGAGCCCCGCACGCATAGTTATGTCGAGCGCGCCGCCGCGTATGCACGATTCGCGTACGGAAAAATCGAATTTTATCAGCCTTTTCGCTATCGCAAGCATCAGAAGAGAAACCGCGGGTACGGCTAAAAGGCACACGCACGCAAAAAGCGCGGCGCCGCTGTCCGTAGCTATAAACGCGGCGGCAGCCAGAGCGCAAGCCGCCGCATAAATCAATCTCTTCCAAAGCATATTTTTTCCTTTATCTGCCTATCTTGGGCACGGGTGTATTTTTTAAGATATCTTCGAGTATCGAGCGCGCCGTAAGCCCTTCGAGCTTGGCGCGGGGACGGAGTATGAGCCTGTGCGCGCACACGTCCGCAAATACGTATTTCACGTCGCCGGGGATAACGTAGTCGCGCTCGGAAAGTATTGCGCAGGCTCGCACCATACGCGAAAGCGCTATAAGCCCGCGGGGGCTGACGCCCAGCTCTATGAGCGGGTTATTGCGCGTGCTTTCGCACAGCGTTACCATATATACGAGTATATCCTCTGCGATTTTTACCGAGCCGAGATAATTCTGGATTTCGGTCAGGCTGTCGCGGTCGGTTATCGCGGTTAGCGAATCTATCGGGTCGCTCGCCTGATGGCTCTTTAAAATTTCAACCTGCTCGGCCGAGTCGGGGTAGCCTATCGAAAGCTTTACCATAAATCTGTCGAGCTGGGAGTCGGGCAGCGGCTGCGTGCCCGCCGAACCGACGGGGTTCTGCGTCGCGATACACACGAACGGGTTAGGCAGAATATGCGTTACGCCGTCTACAGTGACAGAGTTTTCCTCCATCGCTTCGAGCAGCGCGGACTGCGTCTTTGCCGAAGCGCGGTTGATTTCGTCGCCCATAAACAGATTGCATACTATCGCGCCCGCCTTATAGTCGAATTCGCCCGTCTGCTTGTTGTACACGGTGAAGCCCGTTATGTCCGACGGCATTGTGTCCGGCGTGAACTGGACGCGCTTGAAATCCAGCCCAAGCGCCTTTGCAAACGCAAGCGCGAGCGTGGTTTTGCCTACGCCGGGGGTATCCTCCAAAAGCACGTTGCCCTTGGCATATATAGCCATAAGCACCTTTTTGACCACTTCTTCCTTGCCTATAAGCACTTTGCCTATACTGCGGATAATTTCTTCGGATTTTTCGATAATCATATACTTTCCTCGCTTAACTTTTTACCACGGCTTCGGCGTTTCGCCGTCGACGAAGAACCAGCCGTACCCCTCGTAATTTATAGTCAGATCGTCAGGCTGCGTCGCAATGTAAAGGTAACGGCTTATATTGTTGTAATACTCGCCCGTGGAGCCTTCGGGGCAACCGTGCGTAAGGTATGAAATATTTATTCCGCTGTTGTCAAATAATGCGGTTAACTCGTTAACCGACAGTTTAAAGAACACATTTTCTATACCGTACTGCCCGTAGAACGCATTGTTGCCTATCGATTTTACGTTTTCGGTTATCATTACATTTTTTAAGGTATCCGAAAAACGCGTTTCGGTTTTATCCGACGGGTCGATACTCGTTGCGAACGAGAACGCATAATCGCCTATGCTTTCGAGCGATTTGCCGCCGTAAAAGCTTTCCGCCGCGCGGCACTCGTAAAAGCTGTACGCGCCCAGAGTTTTGACCGTATCGGGAAGCTTAACCGTTCTGAGCGTGGCGTGGTATGCGAAAGCCCATTCGGCTATTTCGGTTACCCCTTCCGCCACGTCGAGCTCGGTCAGCCCGTTGCGCGCGGCGCAGAGAATAAGTTTTTTGCCGTCCTTTGAATAGAGAATATTGTTTTCGGCCTTGAAATACGGATTATCCGCGCTGACCTTGATTGTCTGAAGAGATTTGAGCGCGGAGAACGCGTCCGCGGCGATATCTTTCAGCCCGCCGCCTATTTCAAGCGATTTGAGGTTACCGCTGCCGTTGAAAGCCTTGACGCCTACGGAGGTTACGCTGTCCGGGATTTTTACGCTCGTCACCACGGTATTGTTCATAAACACGCCCGAGGCTATTTGAGTTGTTCCGTCCTTTATGCTGACCTCGGCGGAAAATCCCATATACATTATAAGCGTGTTGCCGCTGTAAATCAGGTTGCCGTCGGTATTGTAAACGGCGTTGTTTTCGTCTATCGTAAAGGTTTTTATGCCCTTGCAGTTTAACAGTATGCTTGCGCCGAGAAAGTTTACGGATGCGGGGATATGCAACGATTCGAGCTTTACGGAATTATAGAAGGCGCCTTTGCCTATATTTTCAAGCCCGTCGTTCAGCGTTATATTTACAAGATTTTTCTGATTATGCACGGAGTACGGGAGAATTACTTTTACTTCCGCGGGCAAAACTACTTCTTGCTTCGCGTAAGCGCAGGGCACTGCGTAGAGCACCGCGCCCGCGCCGAACTCCCTGCCGCCGACCGCGCTGCCGTAAAGTATACCGTCGACAGATTTAAAATACGGGTTGAGCGGCGAAACGGTAATTTCTTCAAGGTTGTTGCAGGTGTACGTAGCGGGCGATACGCTACCGAAAGTCTTGCCGTCGTCCTCGAAAGCATATGCGCCGAAAGTGCGCACGCCGCTGCCGAGGCGGAGCTTTTTAAGCCCCGTACAGCCCTGAAAAGCATATCCGTCAATACGGGTAAGGCTGTCGGGCAGGGTTACTTCCGAAAGGGAAACGCAGCCCACGAAAGCACGCATGCCTATCGACTGTATTTTGCCCCAGTCCACTTCGCCGAGCGAAGAGCAGTAACCGAACGCCCTTTCACCCAGACGGGTAACGCCGTTGAGCTTAACGCTTTGCAGGGTGGTTATGTAATAGAAGCACATATCGGGGATTTCCGTAAACGCCGCAGGCAGATTTACCGAAGTGAGCGCTGTGTACTCGAAGCACCTCGAGGGAAGCTCCGTAAGGGAAACGCAAGCCGAAAAATCGACCTCTTCGAGCTTGCTGTGCGAGAACGCCGCCGTGCCGATTTCCGTCAGCCGGGCGGGCAGCTTTATCGAGGTTATGCCGCAGTTAAA
This sequence comes from uncultured Clostridia bacterium, assembly GCA_947572415.1. Taxonomy (GTDB): domain Bacteria; phylum Bacillota; class Clostridia; order Christensenellales; family Borkfalkiaceae; genus Coproplasma. The sequence continues at coordinate 33,308 of CANPBT010000002.1, forward strand.
GAAAGCGGAAGCGTTTATGCCTATAACCGTGTCGGGCAGGTTTATCTCAGTAAGCGCGGTGCAGCCGTGGAATGCGGAAGCGCCTATATGCGTGAGCTCCGCGGGCAGTTCGAGCTCGGCAAGCGAAGCGCAGCCGTAGAAAAGTCTGTCGGGCAGAAAGTTTTCGTAAACCGAACGCCCCTGCGAGAAGCTTATATTGCCAAGCCCCTCTACCTTTGCGAGCGAGGTACAGTTGTAGAAAACCGACGAGCCGAGATATTTGAGCGTAGAGGGGAATTTTATGCTTTTAAGCGACGCGCATTCTGAGAACGCGGAATTGCCTATCCTTTCCAGCTCGTTGCCCAAATCGACCGAAACGAGGTTCGCGCAGTTATAGAAAGCGTCGCCCGCTATGCTGACCGTTCCGTCCATAAGTTTGTAATCCGTTATGGATTTATCGAGTATCATACTCAGCCCGTACTTCGCGCCGCTGCCCGAACCGGATAAGCGCGTATACAGTGCTATGCCGTTATCGAGGTTCATATCGGTGCCGAAAAACACGCCCGTCATAATATTTTTTACGTTTTCAAGCCCCGACACTTCGATTAAATTCGAATAGGCGAAACAGAAATGCTGAAGCGTGGTCACGCTTTCGGGGATAGTCAGCGTGGATATCTGCCAGGACGCGCAAGCGTAACTTGCGATTTCCGTGACCGAATCGCTGAGCTCCGCGCGCTCGCAGCTTGCGGGCATTAAGTAAAGCGAGGTTTTATCCTTATTGTACAGCGCGCCGTTATACGAGGAATACGCGGTATTGCCCGTATCGACGGTAATTTCATTGAGCCCTACAGTGTTTATATGCATGGTAAACGGGGTTTCGAGCCGCGCCGTGGAGGGCAGATGCAGCTTTTCGAAATTTATCGCCGTTGGGTCGGGCGACTTCGAAAACATTGACTTTAAATCGACAAATGTAACGCCCTCGGGTATTTTAAGCGTCTGAACTTTTTCGCCGGTATAGCCCGAAAACACGCGCTTGCCGCCGGAATAGCTTATATTCATTTCGGAAAGCTGGTTTTGGGTAATAAAGTGCGCGTGCAGGTCGGTTACGCGCACGTTGCCGGACGCTGGCGGCGAAAGCGGTCTGAGTCCCGTTACGGGCTGTTCGTCCGCAAAATGCCAGCCGTCGAAGCGTATCGCCCTGTCGTAATCCTTTTCGATAGCCGCCCCGTCTACGGAGTAGTTGTTCGCCTGAGTGTCTATCCATACCGAAAGCTTATTTTCGTTGTCGAGCGCGGCGGAAGCGGGCGAGCTTTTCCACAAATCCGTTTTGTCCTCGTCGAGGTAAAAATTGACGGTATAATCGTTTACGTCGTAAAATATAAAATTTTCCGCGTGCTTGTAATATACCTTTATCTGTTTGTTGGTACCGGTTGTTTCGAGGTCGAATCCGTCGTAGCGCACTATTCCGTCGCGGAGGTGCTCCTCGGTGACGTACACCTCCGAGCCGTCCTCGTTAACGAATTTGCACTTGCACCTTTCGATTACCTGCGCGGCATCCGCCTCCATTCCCCGAGCGAAATCGAGGCGGTTGTTCTCGATAAACAGTACGGAGTTTTCGTTTATGCCGGGTATTTCCTTTTCGGGTTTATACTCGGTGCACGCCGTCACCGCAAACGCGCAAGCCGACGCGGCGCATACGGTTATAAGCGAAGTTAGCAATATTTTTCTTTTCATAAAATTCACCTTTTCTTTGCGGCGATTATTTCGCCGGCGCGTTTTTTCAGTTCGTCGAAATCAATGGGCTTCGACACGTGCCCGTCCATGCCCGCCGCTTCGGAAAGCTTTACGTCCTCCACGAAAGCGTCGGCGGAAAGCGCGATTATCGGCACGCTCCCTGCGTCGCCTTTGCCGCACTTTCTTATCTCGCGCGCCGCGTCGCGGCCGTTGAGCCGCGGCATCTGAATGTCCATAAGTATAAGGTCGAACGAGTATTCGGGTTTTTCCGTAAATATATCCACAGCCCGACGGCCGTCCGCGGCGTGGGTCATCACCGCGCCCTCGCTTTCGAGAATGTCAATCGCTATTTCCGCGTTGACCTCGTTATCCTCGGCAAGGAGTATCCTGCAACCCTCGAAGGTGAAGTCGGTTTCCTCCGCCTCCTCTTCCAAAGAAACCGGTTCGGACATATCCTGATTTACGTCGGCTACGGGCAAGGACAAAAATACCGAAAAATCCGTACCCTTGCCGAGAGTGCTGTCAATGACTATATTGCCGCCCATAAGCCGCACTATATTGTCGCAAATGGCAAGCCCGAGGCCCGTTCCGCCGTAGTTATGCGCCGTCGAAGCTTCCTCCTGCTCGAACGGACGCATTATCTTGCGTATGTTTTCGGGCGCGATGCCCTTGCCCGTGTCGCGGACGCGAATCATCAGCTGAACGCACCCGCCTATGTTGTCTAGCTGCTTGAAAGTAACCGATATCGTTCCGCCCGCCGGCGTGAATTTGTTTGCGTTCGACACGAGGTTGGTAACCACCTGCGTAAGCCTGAGCTCGTCGCCGACAAGGTAGCGCGCGGTAAAATCCACCGTTTCCACATTAAAGTTTATGCCCTTGCCCGTTATCGTGCCGTTGAACATATTTTTGATTTTTTCGGCGAAACCGAATATATCCATCTGGGTGTTGAAAAGCTGCATTTTTCCGCTTTCGATTTTGGATATGTCGAGGATATCGTTTATCATTCCTAAAAGAAACACCGACAAATCGCCCGCGCGGTCGAGGTAGCCCAGCACCTTTTCCTTATCGTCGATATTCATTTTCGCAAGCGCCATCATACCCATAACTCCGTTCATCGGAGTACGGATTTCATGGCTCATACTCGAAAGAAACGACGACTTCGCCGCCGCCTGCACAAGCGCGGAGTCGAGCTCCTTTTTCATATCGCCGAGGGTCTTTTTCTGTTCGGTAATATCGTATATCGTAAACGCTATGTAATCTTTGCCGCCGTAATCAGCCGTATTTGCGGTAAGCTTTGCGTATTTCCCGTCGCCGTAACAAAACTCGAAGTTAAACGCGTTTTCGCCGTTCCACCCGGAATATGCCTTGACGAACTCGCGCACGTAGCTTCTGTCCACGTTTTCTTTGAGCGACTGCACGTCGCGCATGGCGTGCTCCGCCGTAACCTTGAAAAAGCGGTTTACTCCCGAGCTTACGTAAACGGGCTTACCGCCGTTTTTATCGATAAGTATAAACGCGATTTCACCCTCGCCGAACACGCCCGTAAAAGCCGCCTTGCCCTCGGCTATAATCCTGCTTGCCTCCGCCTGTTTTGTCAGCTCGCGCTTTTTTAAAAGCATATGCAAAAAACACAGCGCCGCAACCGCCGCCGCAAGAGCAGTAAGTATTATGCTGTACGCAACTACGAAAGCTACCATTTACACTTTCTCCGTATCGGGTATATATAAGCCGTTTTGCATACTTATACATAATAATGATATCATAAGCAAAAAAATTTTGCAATAACTTGAAGCAGGCAATTTATGCATATTCGCACGGCAAAAAGAGGGACGGGGCAACAACTCGCCCCGTCCCTTAGAAAAAACTTATCACCGCCGTTTCATCCCGAAACGGCGGCGCCCTTATTTAATTTTCCGGTACGAAAGCGAACCACTCGTACTGCGCGGTTGCGGGCAGAGCGGATTCGTCGAAAACTCCGCTCCACTCGTCCGCGCCGCGGACGTTCCATACGTTCATCATAAGCTGCATGGGGTTTGTGGGAAGATTTTCCGTCGCGCGGTACACAGCCGTTCCGTCGACGTACCAGACAATGCAGTCCTTTTTCCACTCGAAAGCGTATTCGTGGAAGCTTTCGGCGGCGTCGTAGCCGAGGTCGAACAAAAACGTATGCCCTTTGTCGGAGCCTTTCGTGAAATAATTGAACTGTATTTTAGTAGTGTCTTTGCCGAGAAACTCGATATCTATTTCGTCCCATACGGGTTTGTTCGTATAGGTGAAATACGAGGAAATTATGCCCGAGCCCTTAGCGGCTTTCATTCGCACCGAGTAAAACCCGTAAGAGTACAGCTTGTCGGTACGGTATTCCGCGCCGCCGTAGCTATTGCCCTCCTTTACAACCGACATGCTCATTACTCCGTCGGATACGGTCGCGCAGCTTTTGCGCCAGGTGCAGTTGAAATTGCCGCCGTTGGAGTAACCGTTTGCCCAGTAAAAATCGGACGACGCGCCGTCCTTAAACCGCACGGTTTTTTCGTTTTCCGAAGTCAGTCGGTCGGGGATACCCGCCGCGGACTCGTGCGGGGTGAACGTCGGCGTCGGGGGCGCGGAGTCGGGCTTTTGAAGCTCGGACGGCGCGCAGCCGTTTAGCGCAAACATCGTTGCAAACGATAACAGTATCGGTAAAGTTCGTTTGATTTTAAACATTTTGTTTCCTTTTGATTTAACGGCGGCATGAAAGCCGCCGTTAAAGAAAGTTTATATAATTTCGTATATTATTCCGCGGTTACGTTTTTGAACTTGAATCCGCCGATCGTTACGTTGCCGCTGTGCTTGTTGTGCGCATCGTTTTCGTAAGCGGTATCGAAGCACATCTGCATTTCAACGGGCGTACCGTGATCGCCGTCGGGCTGATAGGTGATATAAATTGTAGCCGTCGCGCCCGCTTCGATGCTTATCGTCGTGCCGCCCCACTGCGTATCGGTCTTGGTGCTTGCGCCTTCGGCAACCGATTTAACGGCGCACTCGAATATATCCGTACCGTTGGGGTCTTTGGTGGCGACCGTTCCGTTAAGGTCGAGGCGAAGCTTCATAGTCTCCGTGCCGTCGTTTTTGATTGTAAACGCGAACGTATTGCAGTTTGCCACGTTTGCCCCTTCGGGAATGGTGAATATAATCCTTTCGTAGGTGTCGCTTTCCACGTTTGTATATTTAACCGTGTAAGAATTACCTTCGTCGGTGGTCTTGATATCGTATTTATCGGTATCGATACCATCGGTTACGAGCGTAAGCGAGGATTCGGTTGCGCCGGACATATCGGGGATTTTGGTCGAGAAGTCGGGTTTTTCGGTCTTTTCGTCCGCTTCGCCCAAATCCGTCCAGTGAAGCTTGTCGATTGAAACGTTTACCGTTTCGCCGGGTGCGCCGAGCAAGCCGAGCAGGAAGAACGCAGCCGACTCAACGTTGTCGTAATTGCCTGCGGGATAGTTAACGCCCCAGTCGCCGTGTCTGAATTCGACGGAAAGATTATTTTCGCCCGCCACAATCTCGGTAGCTTCGGGTTTCGGGTCTTTACCGATAGTATTCATTTCGATTTTGCCTGCAACGCTGGAAGTAAGCGTGAAATCGAGCCTGTAATTGTGGTTGACTTCGAGCTTGCCGCCGTCCTGCCCTTTCGAGCTGCGGTAGGTTATCTGGATTATAGACGAATTGTTTGCACCGCCGTCGCGTTCGTCTACCTTGAAGGTAAGGTTTATTTTGCCCGCTTCGGAGCCTTCGGTAGAATCCTGATAATACGCTTCTATCATTTCCGACTTACCGCCGACGTAGTTTGCGGGATCGTTCCAGTAGCCCCATTTGTTGGTGGGCACTTTGTTCTGTTCGTAGTACTCGATTGCTTCATAACCTGCGGGTTTTGTCCACGTAACCGTAACTTCGCAGGTTGCCTTCTGGTTAGCGCCGTGGCGGGTGGCGGTGATAGTCGCGCTGCCCTCTCTGAGCGCCGTTACTTTACCGTTTTCGTCCACCGTTGCGATAAGCTCGTCGGAAGAAGCCCAGTCAACCGTTTCGGTTGCGACAGCCGAGCCGTCCTTTTTGACCGTTGCGGTCAGGGTTTCTTCACTGCCTCTTTCAAGCGAAAGCGTGGGTTTGCTTATTTCCACGGTAATATTTTCAACCGTAACGGTGCAGGTTGCCGTCTTGTCGCCCGCTTTCGCGGTTATCGTCGCCGTACCCGCCGCTTTTGCCGCGACTACGCCTCTCGTAACCGTTGCAACGTTTTCGGCGGAGGAAGTCCATTCCTCGACCTCGCCTTCAGTACCGTCGGAAAGGGTTACCGTAGCTTTAAGCCTCTGCGTGTCGCCGGGGCCGAGCGTAACCGTCGTCACGTCGAGCTTGACGCTGTCAACTTTCGGGCCTTTGTTCGTGTCGCACGCGGCAAACGCAAACATAAACACTAACGAAAGTGCGCACGCCAACATAGAAAAGAATACTTTTCTGAGTTTCATAAATCTTTTTCTCCTCATTTAAATTTTATTTTTTACAAAAGTCAGCCGTTGTCCGTATCGGCGTCGCCGTTTACGGAAGCTTCGGCGGGCTGTTTTTTATTCCTCAAAATATTCCTGACGAGGAAGTACGCCATTACGCCTGCGCCAGCCGCAAGCGCGACTTCGACGAGGACGACGTACGCTATCCAAGTGAGGTCGTATTCCGCCCCGCCCATATCGGAAGGTACCGCGTTGGGGTCGTAGGATTTAGCGGTGTTTTCGGTGTCGACGAGCGTCCAAAGCACGTCGTGCGCAACCTTGCGCCCGAGCGCCGCGGCGGTAGCGTCGTTATTGAGCGAACTGAACAGACCGCCTATACCGTTCGAAAGCCAGATATCGTTGCCCGCCCAGATGCCGAGATAAGGAGGCATATAGTCGTCGCTTGCGTTTACCCAGTCGGTAACAACCGTTCCGTTGAAGCCCCATTCGTTTCTGACGATTTCTGTCATCAGACCGTAGTTCGCGCCCGACCATACTCTGCCGAGACGGTTCATACTCGTCATAAGCGCGTTGCCGCCGCCTTCTTTAATCATCAATTCGAAGGGTCTGAGATAAATTTCGCGCAAAGTCTGCTCGGTAAGGAAGGTGAACAGACCTTCACGGTTCTTTTCGCTGTCGTTGACCGCGAAATGCTTGACGTAAGAATATACGCCCATTTGCTTCGCGCCGAGGACGGTGCCCGCGCAAATCATGCCCGAAAGCAAGCTGTCCTCCGAATAATATTCGCCGTTTCTGCCGCCGAACGGGTTGCGGTGAATATTCGCGCCCGGCGCGTACCAGCCTTTAAGCCCGGGCATCGAGCTTGCCTCTCTGCCTACGCTCAGACCGAATGCGTGCGCAAGCTCCACATTCCACGTCTGCGCAAGCATAGTCGCGGTAGGATAAGCAACGAACTTGCAGGGCGTTGAACTGGTTACGCGGGTATTGAAGCCCGCAGGGCCGTCCAGATCGACGTATTCGCTCTTTTCGATGCTGGGCAGCGCAGCCGTTTTGAAGTAGCCGTCGCTGATTAAGTTGACAAGTTCTTTTGCGGTTATCTGCGCAATTAACTTATCCCAGATTTCGTCGTCGTAGGTCTTTGTGCCTCTGACGTCGTTGACGGTCAAACCCGAATTAACCACTTCGGGCATGGAGGTAATGTTGCCGTAGCCCGCATATTCGAGCTGCTCTGCCGTGGGCTTTTTCGCCTTTGAAATCTGTTCGGCTTCAGCCGTCCTCGTCCTTGCCGTCGTCTGCTTCTGAGGATAGGAATTTTTGAAGTTTTCCCTCGTCAGATATTTTACGGGCGTGGATTCGTGGCTGCCGTCGAGGTCTGATTTGTCAATCGTCTTATCGTTGCCCTTGCCGTCCTTGTTTGTGAAGCGGTTTTCAACCGTCTCGCCCGTCTTTTCGTCCGTATCGTATTTGTATCCCGCCGCGGGCACGGTAAACTCTATAACGGCTTCCGTATCGGAGTTCCTGTGCATGGTCGCAGCTTCGTGCGAGTTTTTCATAAGGCGGAGCTGATACTTGCCTCCGTCCAGCTCGTACCCGGCATGCCCGTTGTTGTTTTTATCGTAACAGTCGTACGAAGCCATGCTCTGAACGGTAAGCTCGAGCTTGACGGTGTCCGCTTCGCCGGGGGCGATTACGCCCGTCTTTGCGAACGCGCCGAGGTTAACGTACGCCTTTTCTATGCCGCCCGAAATATACTCGGGTGTGTAATACAGCTCGACCACGTCCATTGAGGGATAGTCGCCGGTATTGTGAACCACTACGGTAACTTCGATTTTACCGTCTTTGGGCAGCTCGCCGTTCTTCTGTTCCTTGTCGTTGATTTTCACGTCGGTCACTTCCCACTCGAACTGCGAATAGGAAAGTCCGTAGCCGAAAGGATACTGCACCACCTTTTCGTAGCCGCCGTTATCGGCCCAGAAGCCCTCTTTATCGGCGGTTTCGTACCACTTGTAGCCGACGTATATGCCCTCGCTGTAATCGATATACGCCCTGTAACGGTCGCTGTCGCTTTTTGCGTTGGAATAAGTGTTTATAGCGCCGTCGTTGCTCTCCGCGCCGTAGTTTGCCATCGCGGGATTAGTGCCGAGGATATCGTACGCATAGGTATCGGCAGTCCTGCCCGAGGGAGAAACCTTGACCGTTTCCATAAGCGTGTTGCCCGCCGCGTCGGTTTTATATATTACGGTGCCGTCCTCGTTGTACTTGACGTTGCCGTTTTCGTCGCGTTCAGGCACGGGCGACTGCTTCTCGCCGCGGAGGACGTTGATTAATCCGTTAACGCCGGTAAGCCCGGTTATTCCCACCAAAAGCGCGCCGTCTATCTCTTTATCGTCGATAAAGCCCGTTTCCATGGTGTTTGCCGTGTTGAGTATAACGATAACCTTATCGCACGTTTCTTTGGCAACGGCAATCATTTCTTCCTCTTCGGTCGCAAGCTCGAGATAGTGTCTGTCGTTGACGGTAATGTTCGTCGTCGACTTGTTTTTCTGCTCCTGCTTTACCTGGTTGAGTTTTAAATCCTTGCTTTCGCTGCCCGTTCTGCCGATTACTACGAGCGCTACGTCCGAATGGGCGATTATGCTGTTTTTAATCGATTCGGTATAAAAACCCGTACCGGGCTCGTGTATCGTGAAAATCTTTTCGGAGCCGAAGCTAGTACCGCCCCTGTACTCCAGATCGTCGACGGGGTTGTACACCGTCGTATGGTCGCAGTAGAACTTTTCATACATATCCGCGAGGTCTTTATTATATTCGATACCCGCCTTGTCAAGCGCGGGGAAGAGTTTAACTTTTTCAAGCTCGGTATTCGAATAACCCGAACCGAAAGCCGAAGTCATCCAGTCGAATGCCGCCCAACCGAACACGTTGACTTTCGCTATTTCTTCTTTGGAAAGAGGCAAAGCGGGTATCCCCTTGCCGTCCTTTTCGTTTTTAAGAAGGACAACGCCTTCTTCGACTATGTCTTCGCACAAAGCGGTACCGCCTTCGAGAACGGCTGCGTCGGTAGTCTGCGCGCGTCCGTACAACCAAAGACTGATATCCTGCCAGAACATGGTCGCGGCGATAACGAGCGCAAGCATAATTGCAACAACCGCCGTTATGCTCGGCACGAATATCGCAAGCGATTTTTTAACAGACATTGCTTTTTTTGCCATTTCTTTTTCTCCTTTAATTATTATTTCATACTTCGGCGCCGCGGCTCGGCAAAAAACCGCATTCGGCGCGTTGCTATGTAGCATTATAAAAAAAGGAAAATTATTTTACAAGAAGCGTTCCTTAAACTGTAATATTATTTCATAAACTGTCAGTTATTACAATTTTTCGCGTCTGCTGAAAATAATGTTTAAGTGGAATATGTTGTCGGAAACGAACGTCGTGAGCTCGCCGCCGTATTTTTTTACTATCATCCTAAGGCTGCGCATACCGAATCCGTGGCTGTTTTTATCTTTTTTTGTTGTAATAGGCAGCCCGTCCTCAAACTCGCGCACGCCGTTAAAATAGTTTTCCTCCTGAACGAGGATAAACCCGCCTTTCGCCTTTACCGATAAATTTACTATACGCCGCGCCTTGTCCTCTATTTCCTTGACCGCCTCCAACGCGTTGTCTATCAGGTTGCCGAAAAGGCAGTACAAATCACCCGCTTCCATAAACTCGAGTTTTTCACCGTCGATCATACACGAAAAATTAATTTCGTTCTGCTCGCAATAAAATCCTTTTTCGGTGATAAGCACGTTTAAAAGCTGATTGCCCGTATCCTTTTTGAGGTCGTAAAACGAAATACTGTCGCGCAGGGCCTTAACCGCATCCGCGCCCATATCCCCCTGCGCCATAAGCGCGTCGAGCTTGTATTTTATATCATGACACTTTATATTTATAAGCTCGATACTGTCTTTGGAAATCCGGTACTGCCTTTCGCCCTGGCGTATCGCGTATTTGAGATACTCGACCTCTTTTAAAAGCCGACTTTCTACTATGGATTTGGAAGCGAGAAGTATTACTATCACGCAACAAACCGCCGAAAACGCGTTGCCCGTCTGTCGCAGCACGTAGTAAACGTCGTTGTCAAACCTGTTCTCGCGTTCGACGCACAGCTTCGCAAAGTACAAATCTTCGACCGAGCACAGAAAAATCGTTATGCCGAGGATAAAAAACGTAAGCAAAATCATCTTGTAATTCAGCTCTTTGTCCTGAAGCTTCGAGGTAATCCTGCGTATAAACAGAAACCAGAACGCGGCTACGCATACGGCGAAAATCGTATAATACATAAGGCGGTAATACAAATCGAAATTCGCTCCCCAGCCGTCGTACAGCCTGAGCTTTTCGCCGAACGTCCAGACAATCAGGTATACCTTATACGCAAGGTTCTGCGCCGCGTAAGCCATTCCGCAACAGAAAAGCACCGTAAAATAGCTCTCTTCGAAGCATAACCAGGCAAACACTGTAAACACCGCAAACAGAAAGGTATATACGAGTATCCTTCCCCACAGCGTGCCGCCGAACGCAGTATAGAACCAGGCTACGGGCAGACCTATCGCAAAGACGGCTACAAACCCGAGGACGGCGCGTAAAACGAATTTGTTTCTGCGGTTCAGCTTATGCAGAAAAAGTACGGCAAAAACCGAGTATTCGAAGAGAAATTCGACGATTATTATACCGTACATATGGAGTATTTGCGTAAACGTCATTATTTATCCTCCAAACCGGCATATCGGTTGGCAAGCTCGGACATAAAAGCTTTTCTGCGCGGTCTGCTTATTGCAAGCGTCTCCGCGCCGAGCCGGACTGTAGAGCCGTCGACCGACACTATAAACCGGGGATTGACGAGATAACACTGGTTGCACCTTAAAAACCCGAATTGTCTGAGCTCCTCCTCGACCTGGGATAAAACGCCCGTCCTTTCTACTACGCCGTCGACGGTATGATAATACAGGCGGTGCCGCACCGTTTCAACGTAGATAAGCTTATCGGTTGAAATACGGCAAAGCCCTTTCGACGTGTTGAGCGTGAAATCTTTCTTTTCGTTTATAACGTAAATATCGAGCGCTTTTCTGAATTTCAACGCAAAGTCATAATACTGAACGGGTTTGATTATGTAAGCAACCGCGTCGACCTCGTACCCTTTTTGCGCGTACTGTATAAGGTTGGTTATAAATATAATCGACACGGTTTTATCCACTTCCCTCAGCTCGACAGCCGCGCTCATACCGTCGCGGTTGGGCATCTGAATATCCATAAACACGACCGCGTACTTCGCCTTGTAATCGGTAAGAAACCCGACGGCGTCGCGAAATCGGTCGATTTGAAAATCCTGACCCGTTTCCTTTGAAAACCTTTCTATATATCCGTGCAAAAGCTCCGCCGCGCCGTCTTCGTCTTCAACGATTGCAATATTCCTCATACCCGTCCTCCTTTAACCGATAAATGTTTTCCCTCTTGCTTCTTCCGAGAAGCAAGAGGCGGACATGTCCGCCAACCTCATTATATCATACCGTTTTTGCGTTTGCAATACCCGATTAAAAAAAATAAGCCTCACTCGGAGGCTTATTTTTTATTGTTTTAAAGCAAGGATTTGTAAAGCGCGACAATATCCTCTTTAGTAGGGTCTTTGGGATTGCCGGGGCGGCACTTATTTTAACTATCTTTATTTTGCTTTTTTGCCTTTTTTTGCTCTGCGGCAAGCTTCTTGGCTTCGAGTTTAGCCTGATACTTCGCTTCTTCGTCTTCGAAGTTCAAGCCCTTCTTTTCGCACTTTGCTTTAAGTTCTTCCTTTCTCGCTTCGTCTGCCTGCCTGTTCGCTTCTTCTTCCTCACGTTTAAGCCTTTCTTCGGGCTCTATCCATTCCTCGCCCGCTTCGAGCGTTGCCGCTTTCTGACGTTCGAGTATTGCTTCTCTGTCGCCTTTCAAAAGCTTTTCTACCGTGAAGAACAGCATCAGAACCGCGCATACGCCGTAGCCCGCCGTTTCTATCCAGATATAGCTTATCGTGTTCGCGATTTCGCTTGCTCCGCCGTTCGATATCGCGTTGAAAAGCCCCGTCGCTATCGGTGCGGAAGCCGCCATTAAAGAGCTGTATATGCTCATTGTAAGCCCGTCGCAACGATATCCGCGCTTTGCCTCGATATGGTCGAGTACGTCCGCGATTAATGCGAGTATCATATAGCATGCAGGGGAAGAACCTAAGCTTTTTAGCGCTACGCCCACCGCGACAAGGTAGAAATTGTCGGGCGCTATCCCCGCGATTACTCCGCCCGCTACCGCTATAATACAGCCTATCAAAACTACTATTCTTTTACCGAATTTCGCGGACAGCGGCCATATAAACGCCATTGCTACCGCCATAGGCACAGCGCCGAGTATGTTTATTATCGCCATTGCGCCCGAGCCGTCCGCTCCGCCTATCGCCGTTCCGGAAAACTGGTCGGTACAGAAATAAGTTATCGATAAATTTTTAAATGCGCCCGTAAACTGGAAAGACAGATAGAAGATTATTACTATCCACCAGAACTTATCCGAAGCCACCGCTTTAAGCTGGTTCTTCATCGATACCTTTTCTTTCGCCGCCGCGGTTATATGCATGCTCTCTTCTGTTACCCTTTCGCGGGTGAAGTAATACTGCAATACGGTTATTATAAAGGTAAATATACCTATGGCGATAAACGCTACCGTCCACGCGGTTTTGCTCGGCGTTTCCCAGCCGCCCAAAAACCACGATATTATCATAGGGAATACCATACCGCCCGCGCCCATTACGCCTACGCCCGCGAAGTTCGCCATCGAAGCCAATAGTCCGCGCTGGTTACTGTTACGCGTGGATACGGGCACCAACGTGCTGTTTGCGGTATTGTATAAGGGATACGCTACCGAATAGTACAGGTTATACGCAATTGCCGTAAATACCATAGTAAGCACGGGCGTATCCGTTCCGTTGCCCATAGGCACGATGAACATTACCACGCACGCTACGCCCAAAAGCACCGACGCCAACAGTATCCACGGTCTTGCCTTACCCGCTTTGGTTTTTGTCCGCTCTATCAGCTGCCCCGCAACCAGATTGCCGACCACTATAAGTATCGCCGACAACAGCGGCAACAACGTTAAGAACGTGGTTATGGACTGCGGTAATACGCCGTTCTCCTTGTAGTTAGCAAACAGGATATCCGTCCAGTATCTGTTTAAAAAGCTGGTGAATATTCCGCTTGCCAGAAGCGCGCCGAACGGCCCCAAAAAGTAACCGAACAGCATTTCCGGCAGTTTTACGTTTGCCGACTTCACTTTCGTTGATAAAAGCGGTGTTTCAAACAAGGATTTTTTTTGCTTTTTTTCTTCCATACAATTTTCCTCCTGTATTTTGGTTTATTTCAAATTCAGAAAATCCTTTCTGCACTTTACTTTGAAAAGCTCGACGAGCTGCAACATCTCTTCGTCCTTAATGGTGTTAACCCTCGGAAGGTGCGCGGTGAGCATATAAATCTGAGCCGCCTTTTCCACCGTTTCTATAAGCCCGAACGTCTCGTCCATAGTCTTGCCCGCGCCGTATATGCCGTGCATAGCCCATACCACAAGGCGGAACTCCTCCATTTTCTTCGCGGTGGCCCTGCCTATTTCGTCCGTGCCGCAAAGCATCCAGGGCAGAATTCCGACGCCGTCGGGGAATACCACTATGCACTCGGTGCACATTTCCCATAAGGTATGCGTAAACTTCTTTTCGTCCAGCTCGTGCACGAAATTCATTGCAAGCGTGTTCGTAGGGTGCGAGTGCATAACGACCCTGTTTTCGGGGTCAACCTTTAATCTTGCCATATGCGACATTAAGTGCGCGGGAAACTCGCTCGTAGGTCTGCCGCCGTCTGCAAAGCCCCATAAAAGCTCTACGCCCTTTCCGTCCGCAGCAATCCTTACTATGCCGAGGTTGTTTTCGGGGTCGTCCTCCACGTTCTTGAAGTATTTGCCCGTACCCGTCACAATAAAGATTTTGCCGATAAGCGGTGTTACGTCAAAATCCGCCGCGTTTACGCCCATTAAAGGTATCGTGCGGATTACTTCATTTAAATCAATATACTCCGTAACTTCCTTTTCGTCAAGTAAATAGCTGATATTACCGCCGTTTCTTTCGTCCCAGCCCAGTCGGTACATATTTGCCGCCGTCCCGCACATTTCCTTAACGAACGGCGCGCCCGTTATATCCTTCAGAGCGCGGGATAAATTTTTCCCCGCCTTTTTCAAATCGTCCATAAAGCCCATTTTTTATTCACGCTCCTTTAAAATTTCTTTTTCGTATTTTTTTATTTCGGAAAGATAATCCTCCGAAAGATTTTCACGTTTTAAATATTCCTTCCAGACCGCGCCGAACGGCAGGGTTTTATACTCCTCCTGTTTCACCATAAGCTCGGTAAATCCGGAATTATCCTGCAAAATTTTAAGCTCTTCATGGTTTGTAAGCAACGCATACAGCAAAGCTTTCTGCATAGCTCTCTGCCCCGTAACCCACGCCGAAAGGCGGTTAATCGAAGCGTCGAAATAGTCAAGCCCTATTTTAACCTTATCCGTTGCGTTATTTCTGACTATCTCTTTTGCAATCTCTTTGAGCTCGTCCTCGAACAATACGACGTGGTCGGAATCCCACCTTACGCCGCGCGTTACGTGCAAAGCGACCGTATCGTAGAAAGCCATAAGCGCGGGGATTTTATCCGAAACGTATTCCAAAGGATGATAGTGCCCGTTATCCAGAAGGCAGCAGATATTATTTTTCGCCGCATAGTTCTGATAAAACTCGTTGCTGCCAACGGTGTAGCTTTCGACGCCTATGCCGAATACCTTGCTTTCCACCGCCACTATAACCTTGCTTCTATCATAACCGCATGCAAGGATTTTGTCAAGGCTATCCTTCAACCTCAGGCGCGGGGTCAGTCTGTCCGCGGGCACGTCCTTGAACCCGTCGGGTATCCAGATATTGACCGTGCACGGATTTTTGAACTCTTCCGCGAAATACTCCGCGATATGCAGGCAGGCTATGCAGTGGTCGACCCAGAACTTCCTGATGTTTTCGTCGGGCGAGGACAGCGTGAGTCCGTCCTTTACGTTTTTGTGCGAGAACATTGTCGGGTTGAAATCGATACCGTCCAGCCCGAGCTCCTTTGCAAACTTCACCCATTCTGAAAAGTGCTTCGGCGCGTATTTATCCCTGTCCACCGTTGCGCCCACGGCGTAGCTCGCGTGCAGGTTAAGCCGCTTTTTGCCGGGCATTAAACCAAACGCTTTCCTTATATCCGCTTTAAGCTCCTCGAAATTCCTTGCCCTGCCGGGGTAGTTGCCCGTCGTCTGAATTCCTCCAGAAAGCGAGCCGCCGCCGTCGAGCCCTACCACGTCGTCGCCCTGCCAGCAGTGGATTGACACAGGGATATCTTTAAGCTTAGCTATCGCCGCTTCCGTATCTATCCCGTAAGCCTCATATTCTTTTTTTGCAAATCCGTACATTACTTAACTCCTTTAATTTGTATATTCAAATTGCCGATTGCAGAAGCCTCTATCGGCAACGCTATAACTTTAACGTTACATATTTTTTCGGTCATTTCGTTTAAAAGCGTATTCTTCGCTCCGCCGCCGACTATATACAGTTTATCGAACTTTTTGCCGGTGTTTTCCGACAGCTCTTTGAGCGCTTTATCATAGCTCTTTGCAAGGCTTAAAAATGCGCAGCGGAAATAATCGCCGCAGGTCGCCGGTCTTACGTGCAGATAAACGTCGAACTCCTGCTTCATGCTTTTTGGTGCGAGGAAGGTGTCGTCATTGACGTCAACGGAATAGTTGAACGTGCTCTCCCTCGCTTCCTCGACAATCTGCGTAAAAGTTTTTTCCGGGCACAGCTCGTCTTTTAAGCGGTTGACTATCCACATACCCATAATATTTTTCTGGTATCTGAAATACCCGACGCCGCCCTCGTTGGAGTAATTCGCCTTGCGGCTCTTATCGTCGGTTATCGCTTCGGGCACTTTCAGCCCCAGAAGCGACCACGTGCCCGACGATATGTACGGGCTGTCGTCCTTCATGGGTATGCCCTCGACCGCACTCGCCGTGTCGTGCGTGGCGGGAAGTATGACAGTAGCGGCGTATCCGACCTCGCGGCGCACCTCTTCCGAAAGCTCGCCCACGGCCGTTCCCGGCCGCGACAGCTCGCCGAAAAGTTTGTTGTTTAAACCTAATAACCCGATAATATCCCCGTCCCATTTATGGTTTTTCGCGTATACGAGCCCCGTCGAAGTCGCGTTAGTGTATTCCTGCTTCTTTACGCCCGTAAGCAAAAACCCGAGGTAGTCGGGCAGCATAAGCATGCTTTCCGCTTTATCGAGCTTCCCGCTCTGTTTATCCGCATACAGCTGATATACGGTATTGAACTGCTGAAACTGTATGCCAGTCCTTTTGTACAGTTCGTCGAATGATATTATGCGGTGAACGGCGTTTGCCGCCTTTGCGGTGCGCCTGTCGCGGTAGGCGTAAACCTCGCCTATAAGCTTGTCGTGCTTATCCAAAAGCGCGTAATCCACCGCCCAGGTGTCTATGCCTATATACGACGGGGCTTTTCCTGCTTCCGCCGCCTTTTTCAAGCCCGCGACAACCTCTTTAAAGAGACAGTCTGTATCCCATATAAGTCTGTCGCCGACGCTTTTCACGCCGTTTGCAAAACGGTATACCTCCTCCGTTTGCAGCTTTCCGTTTTCAATCCAGCCGACAATATGCCGCCCGGAGGACGCGCCTATGTCGACAGCAAGATAATACTTCATAAAATTACAGTTCCGCAGAAAAATTATATTTGCCCGACGCAACTTCCCTTTCGGTTCCGTCTGGAAGCGCGATTGTTGCTTTCGTTCCGCAAGGCACCTCGACTTGTATTTCGAAAACCCCGCCGTCGAGCTTCCAGTCGCTTACGACCTTTCCGTACGGCGTGTTCACTTCGCCCCTCGCATACGTCAGCCCGCCGCCGACGACGGGCGCAATGCGAAAGGTTTTATACCCGCCCGAGGTCGGCTGAATGCCCGCAATCCTCCTGTACAGGAAATCGCCGACCGAGCCGAAACCATAGTGGTTGAACGAAATCATACCGCCCGTGCCGTCGTCGCCTATGCGACATACTCCGTCCTCGTCGAGCCCGTCCCAACGCTCCCACACGGTGGTTGCGCCCGCCTTGACTTCGTACAGCCACGAGGGGCACTTTGTGTTAAGAAGCATTTTGTAAGCGACGTCCGCATAGCCGTTATCGGCGAGCGCGAACAGAATGTAGGGCGTGCCGGGGAAACCCGTGCCTATGCAATAATCATTTTTTTCGATGAGCTTTACAAGGTTTTCAGCCGCCTTACGTTTACTGCTTTCTTTAAACATATCGAAGTACAACGGCAATACGTACGCCGTCTGAAACTCGTTTTTAAGCTTACCGTTTCCGTCCGTCAGGATACTTTCGTAAGCGTCGCAGACCCTGGAGTTTAATTTTTTATAATATTTTTCGTCCTTTTCGTTGCCTAAAAGCTTTGCTATCTCCGAAAGCATGCCGCTCGTCGCCGCAAGCGATGCCGTACCCGTCCACTTGCAACGCGCCTGCCACTGCCCCATTTTGGGCACGTCGGGCGCGACCCAGTCGCCGAACTGCATCATGGGTATATCGCTCCAGATATAGCGGTGCTTGCCGACGCCGATATTCGCCCACCACTTGCACGCTTTTACGTATTTTTTCATAGTTTGGTAATTTTCTTTGAGCACGTTTATATCGCCGTAGGCAAGATACATCGCATAGGGCACGAACACGCACGCGTCGCCCCAGAAAGCTATCGCCTTTTTGGGCATGGTCGCGGGGAAGCCGTAGCCCTGCACGGGCACGGTGTTGGGTATGCCGCCGTGACGGGTCTGCTCGCTTCTGACGTCTTTGAGCCACTTATCGAGAAAGCGCGTCATATTAAAGTTATAGCACGCCGTGGGCGCGAAAATAGCTATATCTCCCGTCCAGCCCATTCTTTCGTCGCGCTGGGGGCAGTCGGTGGGTATGTCGACGAAATTCGACTTACCGCTCCAACGGATATTTTCCTGCAATCTGTTTATAAGTGGGTCGGAGCACCCGAACGAGCCGTTGTCCTCTATGTCCGAATACAGCGCGAGCGACTCCGCCTCGATATCCTTTTCCTCAACCCCGCTTATGCCCGCATAGCGGAAGCCCATATACGTCATACGCGGCGTATAGCACTGTAAGCCGTCCGCGCAGATATACTCTATGCGGCACTTCGCCGAACGCAAAAATACGGTGTTGAGCTCGCCCTTTTCAGTGAGCACCTCCGCGTGACGTATAACTATTTTCTGCCCTTTTTTGCCGTTGACCTTAAAGCGAACCACACCCGAAAGGTTCTGCCCGAAGTCGTAAATGAGCTCGCCGCTCGGCGCCTTTTTTACCGACACGGGCTTGAATACCTCGTGTCCGCGCACCGGCGAGCCGTAAGTTGCCGACATGCTCGGGTTGATTTTTACCTTTTCGATTGAAGCTGAGCGCCACGCCGCCTTGCTTTCGTCGACAGTTGCGTCGTATACTTCGCCGTCGTAGAACTCCGCAAAGCGGAGCTTGCCGCCAAGAGTGACCAGCCAGCTTTCGTCCGTGCCTAAAACCTGCGAGGTGCCGTCCTCGTACTCAAATATTATTTCCGCCAAAAACGCCTGTCTGGGCGCGGTTATGCGATTTTTGCGGGTGAACACGAACGCGCCCACCGCCCAGCCTCCCGCGACCGTGCAGGCGAGCGTGTTTTCCGGCTTCAAAGCCGAAGTTATATCGTAAACCTGATACTGCAAACTTGTTTTATACGAGGTGAAGCCGGGCGCGAAGAAATCCTCGCCGACCTTTTCGCCGTTGAGCTCAAGCTCGTATATGCCTATTGCGGTACAGTAAATTTTTGCCGATTTTATGTTTTTTTCTATTTTAAACGATTTTTTAAAAAGCATGGGCACGGGCGAAGTTTTCTTGTCCGTGAACTTATAGCTTCCGTCGGTTATCCATTTCGCGCTCCACGGAGTATCCATTCTGCCCGTGGAAAAAGTAGTTGCGGCGCACGCCTTTTCGCCGAAATTATCCTCGGCTTCGACTTTTACCCCGTATTCGGTAAAGGCTTTCAACGGCTTGCCGCCGTAAGGAATATGTATGCGCCCGTCCGTTTCGGCGCGCCACTCCCCCACGCTGATTTGCGCCCTTTTAAGCTCCGCGCCCTGTTTATCCGACGTTATATTCAACGTAAACGTCGGCTGTTTGTTGTCCGTAACGCATCCGCTTGAAAGATTTTCCGTTTTTATACAAACTTTCATGATGTTAACCCCTTAAACTATTTATATCGCTTTAAAAAATATCGGGCGCACGCGGACGATAGCCGCATGCGCCCGACTAAGGAGAAATATCTTTTACGTCCACTTGTAATTATCTTAAACCGTTTGCACGTTTTTGTCAATATGAAATGCGTTTTTGATTTAAATATTGATAAATGCGCAAAAATATTCAGCTAAGTAATCAAAAATGAACATCGAATTAATCTGTCATTTCCTCCGAAGCCCCGCGGGCGAAATCGCCCGCAAGCCCCGGATTTTAAAAGGAAAGAATGATTATTTTAATCCTGCTCTTTTTTGACAATTCCGAAGAACGCCGCCACTATGCTTGCAACCGCCGCGATACCGAAGAACACGAGTGCGGTTACCACCGTTTTACCCGCCTTTATGGCTTCGGGGTTGATTTCAAGCTCTTCATTCGAGAAAAACGTCCAGCCGAGACCCGTGAATGAACCGTAAAGGAATTCGAGAAGTATCACACACAAAAGTGCGGGGACTATTATTCTTGCCGCGCCGATAACAAAATCGCAAACGGTTTTGACGATGCCTTCGAACCTGAACTGGTCTACAACCAGCGCGCCCGCGAGAAGTATCAGTCCGATTACGCCGCAAGCGGTGACCGTGGAGGTCATCGACCCGTACAGTTCGAGAGAAGTATCGTAAAACAATTCACCGCCGTTGGCTGTCTGAACTCCGTTACCCGCACTGAGCGCGACTCCGTATATTATAAGTCCTATTACGGTAATAACGATTGTAGCGAGCGTAATCCACGCGCCTATACTTTGCTTTTTTATTACGTTCATATTAATTTTCCTCCTTTTCGGGCATTACAACCGACGCTATCCACGCAAGACCCGCAAGGCCCGTCAGCACCCCGAATACCGCTTCGAGAGCAATGAATATATTCTCCCAAGGCGCCTTATCAATTGTTCCTGCGAACACTTTAAGCGTGAGAGTTTCAGCCTGCTCGCCTTCTTCAGCTAATCTGAAATTGTATGCGGCGCTGTGCGCTATCGTGTAAAGCTGATATTTGTTGGTCTGACGCGCCATTTCGCAAAGCTTGTTGTCGCCTTTGAGCGTAGCCATAGTTACGTAGCTCCACGTTTTATCGGTGGCGGTATCCGAGAAGTCGTTTCCGTCCTTGCCTATGAACGAGTCGTTAGCGCCGAAGCCCGCGTACTGGTTTACGGTTGCCATTATGATAGAGAACGGCTCGTGATAGTTTTTCTGACCCATATCGGTCGTTATGATACCGGTAAATCCCCACTCCTCGCGCATAATGTTTACGAGAAGTCCTACGCGGTTGGTTACGTTGACGGCGCCGATACGGCTGAACGACATCATTACGCCGTTGCCGTTGCCTTCGCTTGCGCTGAGCGCGCCCTGATAGCAACGAATATCCGTTTCTCGCATTTTCTGCTCCGTCATATATTCCGCGATACCCTGACGGTGAAGCTCCTGGTCGTTGAAGCCCATATGTTTAGGCCCTACGATAGCGCCCATCGACATAGCGGCTTTAATCTGTTCGGTGCCTATGCGGTTGGTAAGCATAGGATCTTCGGACATATATTCAGAGTTACGTCCGTTGTATGCGTGCCTGTGCTGATTTAAGCCCGCGCCCCAAACGGTTATAGGGCCGGCATTCTGCTCTTCCATAAGCCACAATCCGCATTCGCCTTCGAGTAAGCCCCATTCGCGCGCAAGCTCGGGGTTAAAGCTCGAACCTAAAAGAGTGTTTGAAGCAATATTAAGCTGCATTACCTTTCTTGCAGTGCCTTCGCCGGGAACAATAGTAAGGGTCTGCGAGTATCCCGCAACGCTTTCCGACTGCTTACTCGTAGGGTTGGCTACGCTTAGCGAATCGGTTGTATTACCGCCGTGAAGAATTGCACCTACCGCCTCGTTGATATTGAGCGCCGAAGCAAATTCATTCCATATATCCGAATTAACGTCGTTGAACGCTTCGGGGTGACGAAGCTTGAAGCTTGTAATCCAGTCCCAAACTGTTTTGTAGTCTTTCCCCTCGCCTACGTCTTCGGGAATAATACCTTCGACATTCTTGACGGGGTCGTCCGTACTGGGTATATACTGAAGGTTACGCAGCTGGTTTATCCACTCGTCCTTTTTATTGCTGTCCGCAATCCTGAAAGGAGCTTCGGGAGCAATACCGCTGCCGTTGGTGTAGTTGGTGTAGTTTTTGGGGAATGTACCCGCCCAGTCGCTTCTGGTCAAATATTTGACTTTATCGGCCAGATAATAATTTATATCGGCGTCGTCGGCCTGATTTGTTACCTTGTAACCGTTGGAGGTTGCAAACGTGGTTTTATCGAGTTTTTTAAGTTCATTCCATACCGTCGCTTTGCCGCTGCCGCTCGTCTTGCCGTCGGTGGATTTATTCTGCGCGGTGAGGAAGTTATTCACAGCCTCGTGCGCGCCTGCCGCCGCCGTGAAATAATAGTCGCCCTCGTCGAGGATATACGTTTTCGCTCCGTTGGAATCCCAGCTTGCAAGATACTTTGTGGGGACTTCGATTTCTACGTCGACCGATTTGCCCGCTTTTACTTCAACCTTCTTGGAGTTAAGGAAGTCGACAGCGGCTTTTTCAACTTTGTTCGTAATATCGTATTCGGTGTAAGGTCTTTGCACGTAAAGCTGTGCAAGGAATTTTCCGTCCTCGGTGCCCGTGTTGGATACTTTGACGGTCGCCGTAACGTTGCCGTTTTCGGAAAGGTCGACTTTTACGTTTGTTACTTCCTGTGTGTAAGGTATATAGGAAAGCCCGTGTCCGAACGTGTAGAGAACTTCGTCGGAGTAATTCCACGCCGAACCGGTCCTAGAGCCCGCCTTATCGTTTGCTTTGAAATCGGCGTTCGCAATACCGTCGTAGTAACGTGTTTCATAGTACTTGTAACCTACGTAAATGCCTTCCGCCTGAACGATGTACCAGGGCGCATTGAGGTTATCTGCCGTAAGAGGGGTTTTTTCCGTCGAATCCTTGGGTTGATTAAACCTCTTGAAAGGATCTTCGTCTATGGACGAGAACCCGATGGAGTCTTTATCGGCATACTGCTGCTCGCCCATATTGATTGTAGCGGGGTTGAAGCTGTTGTCGTATACGTAAGTATCCGACATTGCACCGGTCGCGTTCGCTTTTCCCGCAAGCACGTTTGCGATACCGCCGTACTGATAATCGTTGGGGATACCACAGAAGCCGATTGCGTCAACCTCGTGCGTGCCGCCCTTAGAAATGGGACCGAGCTCCATCGCGTTTGCCGAAGCTACCAAAACCACCACTTTTGCGCAGTGTTCTTTTGCGTATTTAATCATTGCAAGTTCATCCGCCGAGAGAGCAAGGGGGTCTTCGGCGCCTACCGCCGCATCGGCCTTGTAGTTTGCGCCCTCGCCGCCGCCGCGACCGACTACGACGATACCCGTAGAAGTCGATTCTATATTCCACGTGTTCTTCGCTTCGAACTTTTCGGGTATTTCATATTCCGCATAACCGGGGGCTTTTTTCATTGCGCCGGAAAAATCCTCCGCCTTAATCGTATCGTTAACCGTAATGCCGGCCATATCGCTAAACGCCGAATAGAGAGTAATCTGTACCGCTTTATCATAGCGTGAGCCGACCACTGTTGCGGGACGACCTGACGTTACCTCGCCGGGCTTATTGCCCGCAACGACGCCGGTGTGCCCCGTGGGACAATTGTATGCGTTCCAGCCGAACAGCGCGACTTTTGTGCCCGAAGCAAGGGGAAGTGCCTTGTTGTCGTTCTTCATAAGCGCAAAGCCTTCCTCGCCCTGCTTTATGCCGTGAGCTACGAGCGCGTCGGCAAAATCCGTAAGAGAGCTATGCTGTTTTTTGAAAGCACGCGTACCCTGCACCTCTCTTTCTTCCCAGATATCACGGGTTTCCACACCGAAATAGCCGTCCACCCAGCCGACAGCCAACGGGGATTTGGCTATGCCGTATCCTACCGTGGATACGGTCAGGAGCGCTGCCGGCGTCGCTGCTACGCCGCGAAGCAACGGTGAAAACTTTTTGAGTTTCATTTTGTTTATTTTCCTCCAAAATTTTTTTATAACCTGCGGCGGCTCCTCCGGTCCGCCGCGTTGTTACCGTTAAGTATTGTTTTGCCTGCGGGAGCAGGCAAAAAGGGGTACCCCTTTTACTCTGTTATTGTTATTAACAAAAAATGTTAACTGTTTTCAAGTCGCTTTTATCTTACAACAGTTGCGCGGTTTTGTCAATATATTCCTTAAAAATGATTGAAATGTTGACAAATGAACAAATTTATGATATAATACAATCAAAAACAAGCAAGGAAACGCACAATGTCGTATACAGAAAGAAGTTTATCTATACTCGAATACCTGAAAAAGAACAAAAAGGCTTCCGTTGAGGAGCTTTCGGCATATATGTACGTAAGCGCGGCGACAATCCGCAGGGATTTGAACGAAATGCAGAAAATGGGGCAAATCGAGCGTTCGCACGGGGGCGCCATACTCGTCGAAAACGCCGACGAAATTTCCATTTTCGTACGTCAAATCAAAAACGCGAGGGAAAAAGAGCGCACAGCTTCGGTCGCGCTAAAACGCCTGCCCGAGTTTTCCACCGTGTTTATAGACAATTCTTCAACCTGCCTTGCGCTTACCGAGAGAATGAACTTTTCGCATAAAACCGTCGTAACAAACGGGTTGCAGGTTGCAATGAGCGTAGCGCGGCACGACGGGGTTACATTGATAATGCCCGGTGGGGAAATAAAATACAACACCTCCGCCGTACTCGGGTCGAAAACCATAGAAATGCTTGAAAATTGCAGGTTCGATTTGGCGCTCACCTCCTGCACCGCACTGAACGCAAACGGTTGTTACGAAGTTTCGCTCGACTCCATGCAAATAAAAAAGACCGCCCTTCACAACAGTAAAAGGCGAATACTTATCTTCGATAAAACAAAAATCAATACCACGGCGCTTTTCCGCACCGCCGCACTCGATGAGTTCGACGCGCTGATAACCGACGCAGACGACGAGGCCTTAGCCCCTCTTCGCAGGGTCGGCAACATTACGATAATAAACCGCTGAATAGAACATTATATATTCTTTCCGCTATAACCGCCATGCCTTTGTCTCCGCGGCGACGCCCGCATGCCCGAATTTGCCGACGGCTTTCATTTGCTCGTCGTTGCCCAAATCGTGTATTTGCACAAAATCGTAACCCTTTTCCGCCGCAAGGCTTTCGACAAACTCGTCAAGCGGCAAACCAACCGTAGCCGCCGACAAAGTCGTTCCGTAAACAGTCTTTCCACGTCCGCATTGCCGTATACGTGCAGTTTTTCGCAACCGAGTGCCGGCGCAAAGTCCGTACCTCTAAAATTTCAATCCTCATATTCAAAATCCTCTATGCGGCCTTTATCAATTAGCTGCTTTAAAATTTCCATTTCGTTTTTGACGCATTTATTCAGGCGTTCGTCCGTTTTCCATGCTTTACGTTGGAAAGCAACGCCTTCCGTGTAGCCGTAAATTTTAATAAATTCCGGAAAAAGCATTTTTGCAAGCAAAAACGCCCTTTTTATATGAAACGGCTCTGTTATAACCGTAATGCTTTCAACCCGCATTATATCCGTCCGTTTGCAAATTTCGGTAAGCGAACACGTCATGTTCTGTATCGTGTCATATGCGCGCGGCTCTTCAATTACGTCCTCTTCGGGTACGCCAAGTTTTATAAGTTCGTTTTTTAAAACCGAGCATTCGGTTACGCTTTTGTCGGAAACAGCCGCGCCGCTTGCGATAATTTTTTCTGTACAGCCCTTTTTATAGAAGGAATCCGCGATTTCCGCGCGGGTTTTCGCATATTCGGGAGCGGTGCCGCAAACAATTGCAAAGTCGCTTTTTACTGCCTTTCCGTAATTTTCGGAAAACAAAATTGCATCGATTTTATCTAAGTCCATATATTCCTTTAACACGCGCCGTTAATAAGCGTAACCGGCACAAAGTATTTTTCACCTCTGCCGTTTACGGATATTTCAAGCGTAAGATTATATTTATAGTTTTTAAGCGCGACAGGCGTAAACACGAAATCAAACGAGTTGGTGTGGTTGACCTTGCTTCCGTGCCAGTGTTCAAGCCCGACGGCACGCTCCTTTCCGTTGATAACGCACCACTCTTCGGGCACGCCGTTTATACGAACGGTCAGATACTGCGATAAATAGAGTTTGTTGCAAAGCGTAACCTTTATGCATTTTTCAAACCCCTCTTCGATTTTGCAAAGCTCCTCGCCGTAATTCACCTTTACGGTAAGCCCCGTCCGTCGGATATTTCGGCGACTTCGAGCAGGCGATTATAATGAAAATTTCATAAAAAAACCGTCGCAAAGACGGTTTCAAAAGGCTCACGGACGGTTGTCCGTGAGCCTTAAAATATTCGTTTAATTTCTCAGTTAAGCGAAAACGCGTTCGAAGCTGCCTATTTTATTTGCTTTAAGCTCTGCGTTCCACAACCCGGCGTTCGCAAATTTCACACAGTACAGAGGCGCGTTTTGAAGCTCTTCACCGTAAATACGCAGATAAACGTCGTATTTTCCGCTTTCGAGCCCATGCTCAACGTTGAATTCGAGCTCGTCCTTAACGGCAATTTCTCCGATATCCGCAACAAACGCCGCCGCGCCCGTACCGTCGGTAAATATCAGCTTTGCGCGCTTGTTTCTGTTCAGGTTACCGAATCCCGCGTTTTGCAACGTAAGACGGACGTTCAGCTTTTCAGACGAGTCCGAATAAGTAAACACCGAGTTTTTCAATACAAATCTGTATCCCAAACGGTTCTGTATATAAGTAAAGGCGGTTTTGCCGTAATATTGTCTTTCTAATCCGCAAGCTTGGGTATAAAAGGTGTTTTTCCACTTTTCGATTACTCTGTTATCCCACTCTGCATTCAGATAGCTTAAATGAATTTTATTCATTTCGGGCAGACACGTTTCTATATTGTGAAGCGGGCTGTCGGGGACGGTAACTTCACCGCCGAACGGTAAATGAGCGTTTTGTGCGCTTAAAAAATTTATATCGCGCTCTCTGTTACGGTACGTACCCAAATCGCTTTCGGAGCCCAGATATCCGTCGTTATACAAGCCTAATCTGTAAGCCTTTTCGTCGGGCGAAATTGTAATTTCTTCAACCTTGTCGTCGGTTACGCCAAGATAATCGTATATCATTTTAGGCGTCCGCACCAACACGGGTATTTCGGAAACGTCGGTTAAAAAAGCGTCGATAAGCGGAGTTATATGCGCCGGATTTGCCGCCGCGCTCGTATGCATTTCGCCCCAGGGGCCGATAAGCCCCGTTTCGATAGCGGTGACCGTATTCACGTAACGGTTTAAAACCGAACAAATGCTTCCGACGTGCCCCAGCATTACGTCAAGCGACGGCTCTTTATCGGCGCTGCCGTTATAGCCGGGGTCGTAAGCAAACCTCACAATCGCGTTTTTGTCGTTTTCTTTAAGATAAAAAAGCAAAGCGTCCAGCCCTTCCAGCGCCTCGTCTGTGACGAGCTTGTCCGCCACGTTGTTTACCTCCGCCGAAAACGCGCTTATATCGCAACGCAGATGATATAGCTGCGTTTGCGAATTTATTACGCCTTTATTGTACGTCGCTCCGTTTTCGTTGATTTTAACGTATAAAGGGCGGTAAAATCCCTGGTCGGGGTTAGATATTTCCTCCGTGCTTTCCTCATAATTCAAATCCTGAACGCGCTTTTCGCCCGCGTCTGTTTTACCGCAGGCGGCAAAACCCGCCGCAATAATAAAAACCGTTAAAATTATCGCCGTTAATCTTGCTTTCATATATACAATCCTTATGTTTTTTTTACAAATGTAAGGTAATTGTATCATATCGGCAATAAAAAAACAAGCGGTTGACTGAATGTAACCGCCTGCTTTTATTTTGCTTTGCCTTATGCCCTGTAAACGATTTCGCCGCCGTCTTTAAGGCGACGGATAAAATCGCCGTCGGCTTGCTCGGGGGCGAGCGTTACGATTTTTATTTTATTCCCCGAATACGCCTGCAACTCTTCGAAATACTCTATATGAGGCTTTAAAATATATTCGGTCGGCTGCGCGCCCGCATGTACGCGTGAAATAAACGGTCCCTCGAGATGTACGCCGAGCAATCTTGCCCCGCCGCAACCTCCGAAGGTCCCAAATAATGAATATTTGAGCAATAACTTGTTCCGTTTTTTAGAAGTTAAAAAGAGCGGTTGAACCGCTCTTTTTATTTGTTTGCATTATATCGGTTTTTTAATCGATAACGGCCTCTTCCGCCGAACCTTTCTGCTTTTTCAAAGCTTTCTTTATCGCAAAGAAGCCCCAGACGGAAATTCCGACGACCGCCGCGCAATCGACTACGATAAGCGCTATCAGCCAGAGTTCCATCTTATAGCCTATAACCTCGGCGTTAATCGAGTTGCTGTTGGCAACGGCGTACAAAATATTGTGCGCCGCCTTGCGCAGAACGTACATATCCTCTGCGTTCGATTCGCTCGAATCGTTCCAGCGCTCCGGGCTCTTGGAAGTAAGTATCAAATCGTTACCCGCGTAAATCGCCTGCTTTGCGGGCATCAGCGAGCCTACTGTTATGTAGTCGCTTATTACGACGCCGTCAAAGCCCCATTCGCCGCGGAGTATGGTCGTAAGCAAGCGATAGTCGCCGCCCGTCCAACGCGTGCCTATGCGGTTGAACGAGGACATCATACCCGTCGAACCCTTAAATCCGTCTATGCGTTCGGCTTTGATATCTTCGGTAGCTTTCGCCGAGAACGCGGGGTCGTCGTTGCCCTTAACCGCGATTTCAAACGGTTTGAGATAAATTTCCCTCAACGACTGTTCGGTAAGATAGGTTGCGACGCCCTGACGGTTGGTTTCCTGGTCGTTTACGGCAAAATGCTTGAGGTCGGTATATACGCCCTTGCTTGCCGCGCCGTTGATTACGTTTACGGCCATTTTGCCCGAAAGTATCGGGTCTTCCGAATAATATTCGTAATTTCTGCCCGAGAACGGCGAGCGGTGAATATTTACCGCGGGCGCGTACCAGCCTGTGTAGGGCAGGCCGTTGCCGCCCTCGTCGCCGTATAAGCCCGATTCGCCGACTATCTGCCCCATTCTGTACGCGAGGTCTTTATTGAAAGTCGAAGCAATTACGATTTCGCACGCAAAGCTCGGGTTGCCCTTGTAATGCTCGGAAAGTCCGGGCATAAAGTTTACGAAGCCTACGGGTCCGTCGGAGTCGTTGGTAAGGTTTTTACCGATTGACATTATCGCCTCCGTCTGGAATGCGCCGAAGTTGGCAAGCTTAATCATATCGTTGTAAGTAAGCTGGTCCAAAAGCTTCGTCCACGTCTCGTCGTTGAAATCGAGCCCGTGCAAATCGCGAAGCATAACGTCGTTTTTTGCGCCCGTTACGAGAGAATAACCGTCCTTTTTGACCGCTTCCGCAACTTCCGCATTGTTGTGACTTCTGTCGTCGAGCGCGTCTTTCTCGCCGTCGAGGAATGCCCTCGCCTTTGCGTCGCCCGCCTTAGGGAAAGTCGCGTCGAAATCCGCGCGGGACATGCCCTTACGTTCGTACTCTTCGTCGCCTACGCTGAACACCACGTCCGCAAGTCTGTAATCCACGCTGAGGAATTTGCCTTTATCCTCTTCGCTCATCGTCGCTTCGGTATAAATGTTCGCGACGGGCTTGCCCGTGCTCGGGTCGACGGTATATTTAACCGCGTTCGTATCCGCAAGCTCTACGGTCTGTTTCGAGTATACGTTTTCCGCGTCGTCCACGTGCGAGTTTTTAGCTACGTAGAAGGTATACTCGCCCGACTCTGTTTCATATCCGATATGCCCGTTGTCGTTCGCGTCGTTATAGTCGTACGAAGCCAGATCGTACAAATCCACGTGAAAATTAAAGGTTGCCTTGCTGCCGTCGCCCGAAGTTTTTAAAATATCCGTTTTGGCGTAATCAACCAGCTGCACGCGCGATTTTTCAATTCCGCCGTAGGTATAGGGGAGGGTTACGTACAACTGTACGACCTCTTTGCCCTCTTCGTTTCCTACGTTGGCAACGTCGACTTTGATATCGAAGCCCGTAACCTTGCCGTCCTTTGTCGTTTCGGTAACGGTCATTTCCTGCGTGAAATTCGTATACGAAAGCCCGTACCCGAACGGATAAATTACGTTTTCTTCATACCACTCGGTATTGCCGTTTTTCACGCCTTCCTCGTACGCGCGGGTTTCGTAATAGCGATAGCCGACGTAAACGCCCTCCTCGTACGCAACCATATAATACGACGTGTCGGAGTCGTTTTCGGTAAACGCCGCCGACTGCCCCGTCTGCGAATTATCGCCGAAGTTCTGCCAGGTAGGGTCTTTCGAGAAATCTCCGGGGAAAATATCGGTAGTTTTGCCCGACGGCGTCACGTCGCCGTTCAGAAGCGAGCCTATAGCTTCCGCGCCCGAAATGCCGGGGCCGCCTATCCACATAACCGCGTCGATACGCTTATTGTAGCCGTCGGTATTGTTATATTCCGCAATGAAATCGAGCTGGAAAGAAGTAAGCGTGTTCAAAAGCACGATAACGTTGTCGAACCTCGAAGTTACCATATCCAGCATATCGTATTCGTTTTTGTCGAGCTGCAGATAGTGGTGGTTTTCGAGCCCGCCGTTTTTAGTGTTCTGCTCGCGGGGCAAATCGAAGCCCTCGCCGCCGATACGGGATATAACGACTATCGCCGCGTCGTTGAACTCTTTAAAGCTCGCTTTTACTTCGCCGGTGTACTTACTGACGGGCGTTTCGCCTATGTCGAGCGTAGGCGCAGTGGAAGCGCCCTCCGACACCGCGGGGTTGGAGCTTCTTTTATCTCCCGCCGCGCTGCTTTCGTAGAACTTTTTCAAAGTTTCGTTGTACTTGAAGCCGCCCGCTTCGAGCCCGTCGAAAATTGATTTCGCGCCGCTTGTGCCGCCCGAGCCCGAACCCGAGCCCGAAAGCACGAGGTCAACGGAGTTATGCCCGAACACGCTCACTTTAGCGCCCTTTTCAAGCGGGAGCGATTTTTTGTCCTTAGCGACGTTTTCGTTAAGAAGCAGCACCGCGCCCTCCTGCTCTATCTGCACGTTGAGCTTATTGCCCGCTTCCAGCACCTCGGCTTTCGACTTGTATTCGCTCTCGTACGTGGCTTCCACGGTGGGGTCGAGAATGGGGCGTTTGCCGCCGAGCACAGTATTTACTATGGAGTGGTACGTCCCCGTCGTGAGGCAGGTCGCCACGATTAAAACCGCGAGCAACACTACCGAAACGGAAAACCAGACCCTTCCGCCTATTGATTTAAAAATTGCTTTGATTATTTTCATTATTATCCTCCGAACGCCCTTTTAATTCTTCTTGTCCAGATTGTCGTATACGGGATTCCAGTAAAGTTTGCCGGTGCCGGCGTATGATATACGGATATAGTCCGTCATAGGCGCGACGGAAGTAAGCACGCCGCCGAACGCCGTATTGTCGTTTCTGGGAATCATCGTAATCGTATGCTTGCCCGCGGACAGCGTGAGCCCCGTCATAAGCGTATATTCGCCGAATCCGCTCTTGAACTGGCCGCTGACCTCCGCGTCGGGGCCGCCTACTCTGGCGGGCGTATAGTTAAGCGGGGTGCCGTCCAGCGCGACTTCATATGCGCAGTCGCCCGTAGGCCCGAACGTCATATAATTCGCCTGACCCGCAGGACCTGCAAGCTCGAGCCCCCAGTTTGCAATCAGCGACGCGCCCGTAATAGCTTCGGTCACGTAGAACTCGAACGTAAGCCCGCTGCCCTTTGCATACTGATAGGTTACGTAGAAGCCTTTATGCGCGGGCCTCTGCGAGTTCATGGGATATTCGTCCACGCGCACGCCGCCGACGTCTGCGCCGGTTATACAGTTGTTACCCTGCGCTCCGCCCGAATAACCGGGCCAGGTGATAGTGGGGTCGAACTCGGTATATTCCGCGTCGAATATGTCGGTATACACGTTTTCCGCCTTCCAGTGAGCGTAATAGCTTGCGCCGCTGTCCTCCGCGGTCAAGGGGAATTCAACTTTAACGCCGTTGTTGGTTGCAAGCGTGTACCAGCCCTCGAACGTGTAGCCCTCGCGCACGGGGTCGTTTTCGGGCGCGGTGAGCGTATCCTGATAATAATAGGTTTTGCTTTCGTAAATCGCGCCGTTGTTGCCCGCGCTTACGGGGTTGTCGTAATAGTTGTAACGGAACGTCGCGGTGTAAAGCGTCTTTTCCCATACGGCGTACAGCGTAACGCTAGCCGTGGGAGTATAGGGGAATTTGTTGATTTTAATTACGCCCGCGTCCGAAGGCTGAGCTTCGGAGTTTTCCGAATAGCCTACGAGCGTATAACCCTTTCTGGTCGCCTTGTTCGCGTTGCTCTTGCTGATTTTGCCGCCCTGCTCGACCTCGTACTCCGCCCTATCGCCCGTACCGTTGTTATAATCGAGCACTACGTCGTAGACAACTATGCTCGAGTCGCGCCATACCGCGTAGAAGGTAGTGTTCTTTTCTACCGTGAACGTATCGAAATCGACGCGGGTAGTCCCCTCCGAAGTGGTTGCCCAGTAACGGAAAACGTACCCGTCTCTTTCGGGCTTGGTTTCGGGTGCGGTAACTTTCGCGCCGTAATCCAGCGATAAGGTCTGATACGTTTCGTTTGCGCCGTAATTATAGTTAAAGGACACGGTATACGAGGCTTTGGCCCAGTGCGCGTATACGGTAACGTCCGACTTCGTTAGCGTGGAAATATCCACCTCGTCGCCGCCTTCCGCCGCAGTGTACCAGCCGTCGAACGAGTATCCCGCGCGCACGGGGTCGTCGGGCATTTTTACCGTACCCCCGTCCTTGTCCACGTAAATATAATGGTTGCGCGAAAATCCGTCGTTATAGTTTAACGTAATAGTCCACTCGTCGCCGCTGTCCTGCTCCTTGGGGCCGCACGCGCTCAGCGCAACGGGCAAAACCATAGCCGAAGCAAGAACGGTTGCAACTATTCTTCTTTTTATTGAATGCTTCATTTAAACCTCCGATAATATTATAAACATACAGCCCCGAACCGCTTCGGGGCTGATGTTTGTTCAGTCGTAACCCGATAAATTATTTATCAGAGTTTTTTAGTTTTCCTTTTTGTTGAGCTTTCTTACAGCTACAACGCCTGCCGCTACAAGCGCCATTGCCGCGGTAACGATACCTACGGTTGCGCCTATGTTGCCGCCGCAGCCGCTGCCGTCAGCGCCGTCTGTACCGGGTTTACCGTCCGCGCCCTTAACCAGCCCTGCGTCGATTGTAGTGCCGTTCGAAAGGGTAAGGATAAGGTGTCCTTCGTCATTGATAGTAGCGCCGGTAATGCCTATGCCGTCAGCGCCGGGGGTTCCGTCAGCGCCGGGTTTGCCGTCAGCGCCGGGTTTACCGGCTGCACCGGGCTTACCGTCTGTGCCGGGTTTACCGTCTACGCCGTCGGCTCCTACTACTACGCCGAGGTCAACGCCGTTGTGATAGAGATGCCCGTCGATTATAATCCAGTCTATATCGGCTAATACTATCGAGTTAATCGTATAAGCGGTCTGGTACGTCGTCGTGGTTGCTCTGACGCCTCCCCAACTCTGCGTAACTTTGGTGTAGCTTTCTTTTACTATTACTTTATGAACGTCTTTTGCGGTAGCGGTACCGGAAATCTTGCCCGTTTCCTTGTCGAAAGTCAAGCCTTCGGGAAGTTCGCCTTCAATCTCCCACGAATGAGCGATATATTTGTTGACGTTAGCTGCAACGACTTCGCCGCCGGGCACGTAATTGTCTTTATTTAATTCTATCGCCGCGGGGGTAACAACCTCTGATTTCTCGTTCAGTTCGAAGTATTTATTCGTACCGACTGCTACCGTTATCGTATTGCTTGTTTCAATCCAGGTTTGTTTATCTAAGCCGCGTACGGTTACGGTAACCGTTGCAACTTTCATTTCGGTGGGCGTGCCCGATATAACGCCAGCTTCCGAGCAGGTTAAGCCCTTAGGTAAACCCGTTGCGGTTACGACGTACTTATCCGCTCCGCCGAAGAAGTCGTTGAGAATATCCGTATCCACTACGGTTACGGGGGTCAGTTTAGCGTCCTTAACTCCTATAACGCTATTATCGAGTACCGCGTTCATGGAAAGGCCGTTCTTCATAGCGTTGCCGTTTACCGTCGTGTACATCATCTGCATAGCCGTCGTACGTACCCAGTACCACTGCGTAGGGCTTTCGGTATCCTCGGTTTTAGCCGTAGGCGTACCCTTTATCATAACGCCGCCCTTGCCGCCGTTAGCTGCTGTCGACCATACGCCCGTATCCTTGTTGGGCTTGCCGTTGTTGAGTACGTTGCCGAGGGGCATATTATGCCCGCGCGCCATCTGCGATGCCGACCACATGTTGAGATACGAGCCGCCTTCGCCGCCGTACATATCGGTTACGGAGTATCCGTCGAAGCCCCATTCGTTTTCATAGAGCTGAATCATTACGGCATAGCTCGAAGAGGAAGAGTTGCCGATGTTGTTGAACGCAGACATAGTACCGTTCAGGTTGCCGAGCTTGATAGCCATTTCCCAGGGCTTGGAGTATAAAAGACGAAGCGCCTGCTCCGTAGCGAAGGTAGCCATACCGTAACGCTGGGTCTCCTGATCGTTCATAAACGCGTGCTTTAAGTATACGTGAACGCCTAAGTCGGTTGCGCCCTTAACAATTTGTGCGCACATAAGTCCGCCCTGAACGCCGTCCTGCGAGTAGTACTCGAAGTTACGTCCCGAAAGCGGGTTACGGTGGTTGTTAGCCGCGGGGCCGTACCAGCCGTTCGTGTTCTGAAGCATGGATTCGTAGCCGTTCTGCAAGCCCTGCTCGTAAGCGAGCTCCTGGTTCCAGGTGGAAGCTATAACTACTTCGCAGGTCCACGTCCAGCCGCGGCCCATCTGCGCGGGGCCGTCTTTATCAGCCGTCTTGGGAAGGCCGACCGACGCCTGCGCGGGGGTGCTGAACGAGCCGCTCTGTCCGTGAAGCGCAAGCTCTTCAAAAGTGAACTGGTTCATAAACGCCGTCCACTTCGGGTTTTCTGTGCCGTCCGCAAGATACATGGGCTCGCCGAGTAAGGTGTAAGCCTGTATCCTGTCCGCGCCGACCGTAGTCGCCTGCGTCCAGCCTGCGGGCAGGTCGGAGTATTCCTTTGTCCAAACGTTTTTATAGTTCGTTTCGAAAGCTTCGGTAAGCGCGTTATCCTTGTCGTGGCAAGGGTCGTTGGTCGCGCCGAACTGCTGATGCCTTGCGTTAATCGTTTTGTCTGCGAACAGGTTGTCGTCGCTGAGTATCCAGCAAAGCTTTTTGAGCTGCTCCTTAGCCTCGTCCTTTTTATCCGCGTCGGTACCCATTACGTCGACTGCCGCCGTAGCGAACTCCGTAAGGCTGAGGTTTGTGGAGTCCTCGTCGGTCGTTCCGCGGGTCATATAGTGGTTTTTTCCGCTTACCGTCCAGTTAGATGCGAGGGTATTGTACATTTCCCAGTTATTGCCGGACTGGCTGAATATGTTGTTGGGGGTTGCGGAATTACCGTCTTCGTCCCACCCTTTAAGGGTTTCCGCAGCAGTAAGCTCCTTGGAGTCCGCAACCGTGTGCGAGTCGTCGCGTACGGAAATCACGTACTTGCCCGCTTCGAGCTCGTAACCGAAATTCTCGTTTTCGTTCGCGTCGTTGTAGTCGAAAGCAGCCAGCTCTTTTACGTCGAATTCAACCTCGACAACTTGCTTATCACCTGCGTCAAGGAGGTCGGTCTTTCCAAAGCCGACAAGGTCGCAGGCAGCTTTTTCGATACCGCCGTCGGTATAAGGCGCGGAAGAGTAAATCTGTACGACTTCCTTGCCGGCAACCGTGCCGGTATTTTCCACTTCTACTTTAACGGTGATTTTGCCGTCTTTATCGTTAAGGTCGCCGACAACTTCCTTTATCGTCTTCTTAAACGAAGTATAGCTTAAGCCGTAGCCGAAAGGATACGCGACGGTGTTTGCATACCACGCGTCGGCCGCAGCCTTGTCGCCCTTTGCAAGCGCTTCGTAAACGGTTTCCGCATAGCGGTAGCCGAGGTAGATGCCCTCCGCATAGTCCATAACGTGGTCCTGCCCCGTGGTTGCAAGTCCCGACGTCGAGGGAAGCTCCATCATAGGGGTTGTCGAGCTTCTCGTGCCGCTTTCGCGCTCGGTAGAACCGTTAAAAATTATTTCCGCCTGCCCGTAGGAGCCCCAGTTGTACCACGTGGGGTCGTACTCGAATTTGGTGAACCATTCGTCTACGAGCTTGCCGGAGGGGTTGATTTTACCCGTTAAAACGTCGCCCAGAACGTTGAAGCCGTTCCAGCCCGGCTGTCCCACCCAGTAAACCGCGTCGATGCCGTCGTCGTTCTTTAAATCGCCCACTTCGAGCGCGCTCGGGCCGTTCAGAAGCACGATAACCTTGTTGAAGTTCTTCTTGGCGAAAGCCATAAGCTCTTTTTCGCTGTCGTTGAGCTCGAGATAGTGGTCGTTTTCGTCGCTGTGACCCGCAACCTTATAAGCCGCGTTGTCGTAAAACTCCGAACCCGTCCTCGTGATAGTTACAATCGCGGTATTGTACTCGCCGAAATTGCTGACAGACTGTAAAGTGCCGCCTTCCGTAAGGGGGTTGTACTTCTTGCCCGCAAACTCTACCTGGCCTTCGCCCTCGGTAACGAGCTGCATATATTTTCCGTCCTCATAGCTGGGCGCTTTGAGCGCGGCATATACGTCTTTGACCGCCTTGTTGGTTACAAGATTGCCGTCCTTTTCCAGACCGGTGTAGAAGTCCGTCGCCGTTTCGCTGACGTACGTACGGTCCGCTTCGTTTCTGCCGGGGCGTTTAATCGAGCCGGAGCCCGCGCCGCCGAACGACGGATTGAGCGAATGTCTGCCGAGCACGGTGACCTTCGCACCCTTTTGAAGGGGGGCTTTACCCGTCTTGTTTTTGAGCATTACGATGCCTTCGGCTTCGATTTGCTCGTTCACTTCACCCGACGCTTTAAGCGCGTCCGCCAGGGACGAATACTTGTTTGTATACTTTTTGGTAGTAGACAAATCGGCTTTCGCAAAAGCGGCAAGCGAGGTCATGCAAATACTTGCAGTCATGGTAGTTGCTACCGCGGCGGCAAGAAGTTTTGCATATTTGCGTTTGGTTTTTGTTGTCATTTTTTTCCTCCATATGGTTTTTTGCAACATTTTGTCGCAGGTAACTATATTCTACACCAAGTAAAATTTTTGGGGGATATTTGGAATAAAATGAGGCGTATCACGTCACAAATTATTTAACTTTGGCACGAACGGTTGTTTTGGCGGAATAAGCAGCAAAAAAGGGGCGGAAATTTATCCGCCCCGGGCCGGTTTAATCGTAACCGCCTATTTATATTCGCCCTCCCGCACAAACTTTATAAGCGCGCCGTAGCATTCCTTTTTCATTACGCGGCTTATCGGTATGATTTTATCGCCCAAATATACGCAGTCTTTATTAAACCTTGTAATGGCGCGCATATTTACTATACAGCCTCTGTTAAGCTTGATGAAATTGTTCTTCAAAAACTCCCCTTCTATTTCTTTAAGGTTTTTCCTGTCGCGATACTCCCCGTCGGCGGTATGATAAACGATATCGTGGAAATCCTTATCTATTAATAATATGTCGTGCAACGGAAGCTTGACTATTCCTTTTTCGGAAGCGACGAGCGTATAAGAAACTTTGTTGCGGTTGCATTTTCTTAATGCTTTTTGCATTTTGTCGCAGAAATTCAGATAGGTTACTGGTTTAACCAGAAAATCGAGAGCGTCGACTTCGTAGCCGTAAATCGCGAATTTGCCCATTACGGTAACGAATATAAGGCACACGTTCGGGTCTACCTCCCTCAATCTGCGCGCGGCGTTCAGCCCGTCCATTTTCGGCATTTCTATATCCATAAATATAATATCGTAAACGGCTTTGTAGTCCACGATAAACTTTAAACCGTTATCGAAGTAATCAACTTTTATTTCGCAATGCTCGTTTTGCTCCCCGAACTTTTTTAGATATTGCACCAGAATATCGGCGTCTTTTCTGTTGTCGTCTACTATCGCAAC
The DNA here is from genome assembly GCA_947572415.1 of uncultured Clostridia bacterium. Classification (GTDB taxonomy): domain Bacteria; phylum Bacillota; class Clostridia; order Christensenellales; family Borkfalkiaceae; genus Coproplasma. The sequence continues at coordinate 71,087 of CANPBT010000002.1, forward strand.
CTTTATCATCTTTAATCCTTAATTTTTTTTAATGCTAATTAAGAGTTTTTTTGCGCTATGCAAATAGCGCAAAGCCCCTATAGGGGCTGAGTGGATTTATATAACTTTAACATATAAAAATATATTTTGCAATAATTTTGGTTTGTCAAAGCAAAAATCTTCGGCCCGCCACGCCGAAAGAAAGGGGCGGCCGAGGGCCGCCCCTTTCTTTATTCTTGTTCTTTTGATTTTTTGATTGCTTTAATCGTCTGTGTTGCAAACCTGCTTATAAAAGTTACAACGGGTTCAATAACGACCATCACCGCCACCTACCTTATGGATTTGTAAGAAGTGAGCTCGTCTAAAAATTCTTTGCGCTTCGGGCGGCTTATCTGCAATTGCACGCCGTTTAAAAGCACGGCGAAGTTTGCCGTAACCGAACTTATATACGCCATATTAACAAGGTAGCAGTGGTTGCATTTGACAAAGCCGTAATTCCTTAATCTCTTTTCGTAATCCTTTAAAGAACCGCGCGTTTCGAATACTCCCTGACCGGTGTGTATTTTAAGATAGTGGTTTTCCACTTCAATATAATAGATATGAGGCACGGCTATTCTCGAATGCACTCCGTTTTGCAAAATGGTTAAATATTCTACCGTGCGCGACTGGATTATCTTTAAAGCCTTTTTAAGTCTGAGGCAAAAATTGAAATAGTCGACGGGCTTGACAAGGTAGTCGATAGCGCTAACTTCGTAACCGTTTATGGCGTACTGCGCCATGTTGGTTATGAATATAAGACATACCGCTGAATCTATTTCCCTTAACTTGCGCGCCGTTTCCAACCCGTCCATATGCGGCATCTGTATATCCATAAACACGACGTCATAAACGGCGGTATATCCGTTTAAAAAACAAATCCCGTTTTTAAAAAAGGTGATATTAAAAGCTTTGCCGCTCTCCTTTTCGAACCTTTTAATATATTCCCCGGTAGTGTTTGCGCAGTTTTCGTCGTCTTCGACTATGGCTATACTTATACTCATTCCCCTACTCCTTGGCAAATTTCGCTGATCGACGCACAGTATTTTTCTCGCGGCGTTAAGGCAAAATTCATTCCCCTTATATTTTACTATGTACTGCCTGCACTGTCAATATGCACCAACTACCAGCCTACGCCACTTTTTTTACAGGTTACGACTATTTATTAAATTAGCGACATTTAATCACATTAACCCGGGCGAGGCTTTATGAAAAGCCTCGCCCGGGTTTTTATATAAAATTTTACCTTACAAGGATTAAGTTAAAAGAGACGGTTAAAACCGCCCCTTTATAATCTTTCCTGTTAATACTGTTATTCCTGCTTTCAAGTCTCCGCCCGCGCGGAGGACTTACGGTTAAACCCTGCCTCCGCTTATCGAGTAGGAGAAAAATAAACTTTATGCGTTTGAATTATTCCTCGGGTACGTACTTTAACGCCGTGCCGTCGTCGTTCAGAGTCCACGTCTTGTAAAGGCCCGCAAAGTTTGCACCGCCGCCGCCCACTTGAGCGGAAATCTGCTCGGTAAAAGTGAATACTCCGTCAATGATCTCGTACTTGCATACGAACGTATCGGTCGTCCCCGCATACCAGTACTTATAGGTAATCGTAGCTTCGCCCTTTTCCTCGTCAATGAATATATAGCGCTGTTCGGAATACCCCGCGTTTTTCATTTGCTCCATAGGCTCCTGTTCGAAACGGAGGCTGCCTTCGCCGTAATCGCTTCCTTTAAGCGTCAATCCGTCCGTGGTCAGACCAAAAAAGTCGTCGATGTATCCGGCAAATGTATTGGCGAGAAGAGTAACCGTAACGAGCAGCGTAAACACGAACGTTAGAATACCTGAAACTCTTAGCCAAAGTTTGCTTGATTTCATATCCAAATTTCCTCCTGACTTTTTTCAGGTAATCCCCTTGTGTTTTTATAGTAAATAATCGGAAAGGCAAATTCAAGAAAAAAGTTTTTATACTATGACAAAATTTTTTTCTTGAAACGCGCTTATTACTTATTTATACTTAAGTTACGAAGGATTTCCTGACCCAAAGGCGTCCTCACAAATTATCAGGAGGAATATTTGAATGAAAAAGAAATGGATTGCGCTTTTGCTTGCATCTGCAATGGCGCTTGGCACGGGCATAATTATGACGGGTTGCAACGACTCGAACACCGACGATAACGTGGAAATTCAACGCGGCTTCGGCAGTTCAAAACGTTAAACTTACTCTCAGGCTCGCTTCCTCGGTAGGCGAATGGGGCGACAAAAAGATTACCGAAATAGACCTTAACGCGGAGGGCGCCCCCACCGTCGCTTTCAACGGCGCGGCGGTTTCTCTCGAGGGCAAAAAACTTCCCGGGCTCGAAAATCTCACTCAGGACGATATGCAGAACGGCGTGGCCTACCACAACTTCTGCGACGTGGAGATAATGGTCGACCTGAAAGCGGGCGAAAACGTAGTCGTGCTCACCTCGGGCTCGCTGGGGTGCAATGTTGATAAGATAATGCTTAAAACCGACGTTAATCTTACCTTCGATAAAACCGACAACACAAACCGTCCCGGCAGTCATTAAAAGCTTGGTTTAAAAACCAACGTTCTCCGATTTATCGCCG
>CANPBT010000003.1 GCA_947572415.1 uncultured Clostridia bacterium
AAACGTAAATAATAAAAATGGTAATTAAATATTACAGACGAATAATCGACGGCGTTCCCACCGCGGTTATCGTAGTCGACAAAAACTTAAAAGTCGTATTCACCAACACGGCGTTCCGCACAATGTTCCCCTCGGGCAAAACCGCCGGCAATCTGGGCAGACTTACGTGCTGCGCTTCCGCCGCGAGCCGCTGCGGCGGCGACAAGTGCCGCGGCTGTATGCTGTACGACGCTTTCGAGGACAGCCTGTGCTCGAACAAAGCCGTGACGCGCAGGGTCTACCAGACGGTTATAACCGACGGCGTTACGCACGACGTTGCGTATTCGCTTACCGTATCGCCGCTCGGCGGCGGGCTGTGCATGGGGACGATTGACGAGGCGCTCGAACTCGAAATCGCGCAGGAGCTGCAATCCGCCAAAAACATACAGCAGCGGCTTTTGCCCGCGGGCAACTGGGCGGGCGGAAAGCGCTACTCCTACACCTACATACCCTGCCGCGATATAGGCGGGGATTTGCCCGATATTTTCACTGTAAACGGTTCGGCATGCGGGGTTATCGCCGACGTTTCCGGCAAGGGCATTTCCGCGGGTATGCTGTCGGCTTTCGTAAAAGCCGCGTACGACAAAACCGAATATTCCCCCGCAAAGGCGATAAGCAATCTGAACGCTAAATTTTCGGAGCTCAACCTCGACGAAAGAAACTACGTGACCGTCGCCGCAGTGAGGATAGACAGCGAAAGCATAACCTACTCTATGGCGGGGCATAACGTGCCCATTCTTTTGAAATCAGGCAGCGGAATTACGCGCATAGTTTTGAACTCCCCGCCAATTTCGAACTGGTTTGAAAACCCGTCGTATTACGAGGACGTAATCCCTTATAAAAAGGGCGATATCCTCGTGCTTTTAACCGACGGCGTGACCGAATGCAAAAATACTCGCGGCGAGATGTTCGGCGCGGACGGAGCGATTAAAACGCTTTCCTACTCGCGCACCGCGGAGGAGTTTATAAGAAACCTCGAAGATAATCTGCGCAGCTTCAACAGCGTTTTAGACGACGATATTACGGCGATAGCGTTCGATTTGTGACCGAATTAATTCGACTTATTCTCGCTCTGCTGCGAATAAGCCGCCTTACCCAAAGGGGAAGGCTCAATTACTATAAACTATGTTTGAATGGAATAAGGACGACGCTATCGTAATCCCTCTGACTTACGCTTTTTTCTGCGTCGCGGCAATTATATGGCGGTTTGCGTTTAAAAACTCGAAAACCGTTTTAAAAACCTTACCGCTTAAAATACTTGCGGTAACCGTTTTGCTTGCCGAAATCGCAAAACAGATTTACTACAACTGTTTCGAAGATTTTACGCTTTACATTCTGCCGCTGCACTTCTGCTCGTTATTCTTTCTGATAATGCCGCTTTCTCAGCTATGCGGCGAAAAGGTCGGGGCGGTTTTCAAGCCCGCGACGTTCGTTTACTCCTTTTTCGTGCTCGTTTTAATACTCGTCAACCCGCACACGCTTATAGGCAATTCGCCGTCGGATTTGTTCGGCAGCTTCCATAACACGCACACATTTATCTATCATATGTCGGTCGTGGCTTACTTCGTTTTTTCGGCGATACTCGGCGACTACGACCCGAAACCCAGACACTGTGTGAACGTGGTCTGCGGAATTGCGGTTTACACCTCCTACGCCGTACCGTGCGCGTATCTGCTGAACACAAACTACGTCAACATATTATACAGCCAGTTTGCCCCGCTTGAAAAGCTGCGGCTTGCTTACGGGCAATTCTGGTACAACGCGACGCTTTTTTCTTTGAGCGCGGCGGCGGGCTGTTTTGTATGCCTTGCGGCGTGCCTCTTCAAAAAGGCTGTGCAAAAATCAAATAAATAAGGCTTCCGCCCTGCATAGGCGGAGGCCTTCTTCATTATATTTTTTCCCTGATTTTAGCGACGGCGGAGCTGCGGCTGTCGGCGCCGAGCTTGGAATAGACCGAACTGATATAGTTACGCGCCGTTCCGTCGGAAAGCTTCATTGCCGAAACTATCTGTCTGTTGTTGAAACCGTCGTTAAGCATAAGCGCGATTTCCACCTCTCGGTCGGAAAGGTTGAAGGCGCGTTTGAGCTTGATTTCCTTATCCGACGAAACCATCATGGCGGCGTCGGTTATTTTTTTTGCTATCTTCGATGGCAGTATGGTATCGCCCGCGTACGCGTTCTTTATTGCGTCGATAAGCGCGGTCGAGCCGATATCCTTTAAAAGATACCCGCTTGCGCCGTTGTTTATCGCGCTTAAAATATAATCGCTGTCGTCAAAGGTCGTAAGTATTATAATCTTAATATTCGGGTCGAGTTCCTTGATGCGCTTGGTAGCGACTACGCCGTTCATATTCGGCATACGTATATCCATCAAAACGACGTCGGGGCGAAATTTATCCGCCATTTCGACGGCCTCGGCGCCGTCGCGCGCCATACCGCACACAGTGAACTCCGAGCACGTTTCGAGTACGCTCTTAATCCCCTCCGCCAGAATAATCTGGTCGTCGACAAGTAAAATTTTTATCATTTATTATCCTCGCTTTTTCCGCCCGACGGCAGACTTATTTCCACTTTGAACCCCTCGTCATCGGTGCACGAAAACGAGCAGCTCCCTCCGAACGCTTCGACATTATGCCTTATGCCTTTAAGCCCGAAGCCCTCTGAAAACCCCTCCGGTGCGCCGCGTCCGTTATCCGAAATCAGCACGTTCAGCATCTCGCCGATTTTTTTCATTTCCACGTAAAAAGCCGTGGCTTTGCCGTGCTTGATTCCGTTTACAAGACATTCCTTGACGCTGTTGCAAATAAAACGGTGCTCGCCGGTACCCGCGGGCACGTCTTCGAGGTCGCAGCGTATTTTCAGCTCCGTTCCGTCGATTGTCTGGGCGATAATGCCCTCGATTTCCTCTTTTAAAGTACGCGTCTGCTGCCTGCCCGCCAAAAGGTGCACGCTTTCACGCATCTGTTCGAGTGCGTTTTTAGCCTGAATATTTGCGGAAATTATCCTGCTTTTCGCCTCGTCGGGGTTGCTTTCTATTAAAAGCTTCGCCGCCTCGGTCTGCATAATGACGGTGGTCATCGAGTGCCCCGCGTTGTCGTGGATATCCTTTGCAATCCTGTTGCGCTCCTCGTAAACAGCCGTTTCGGAAAGCTGCTCGTACGCCTCTTTGAGCTGCGCTTTCCTCTCGTCCGCCTCCTTCAAGGCGACGCGGAGCTTTACGTAGTTACTGTAAAATTTAAGTATAAAGCCGGTCACGAAAAAGTGTATCGCGAGTACGACGAGCCCGAATATTACGTCGCCGAGAATCCGCGCGAGCCCCTGCCAGAACTCTACGTTGTTATTGAGCACCACCCAGCCTACGATAAACGATATAAGATAGAGCCCGCAGCTTACGCCGAAAATTATCGAGTTCTTTTTCAGGCTGTCGACCGTGATATAGTACTGCGTAAGCACTATACAATACAGCGCGGCTAGGTACGAGTTGCCCGTTAAAAGACATATTACCAGCAAAAGCGCCGAGTCGAAGCCGAACACCGTCAGTTTTGCGACGAAGTTGGTTAAAGTAAACGAGCTTATACATTCGAGCACGGCTAAAACGAAGCAGCACATTATAACCGCTATAAGCTGCGGCACCGCGCCCTCGCGCATATCGTTCGTGGCGTACTGGGCGATGATTACGACCTCCATAACCAAAAGCAGTATTATGAGCGTGAACTTTATATAATCGAAAAGCTTTTTTCTGTTATCTACGATTCTGAATTCTTTATCCATTCCGTTATGCCGCCCAAGGAATATTTCCGCGCTATTCCGTCGAGCCTGCCGTCCCCCTTAAAACTGTAAATATCACCCTCGCCCGCATAAATAAAATGGTCGAACAGCTTCACGCCGTTCATGCTGCAAATGAGCTGTAAAGTACATGTAAATTCAACGTCGTATCGCGACGGCGATGAGGAGCCGTTAAGATGATTATGCGCCGCGACGATTGCGTAAGGCTTGCTCAGCGCGATGTTGCTTATTATAATTTCGGCGTTTGTCGCGACCTTGTTCCGCTCCGCGGTGGTGTAAGAAAAAACCCTTTTCACCCTGCCGCTCTTTTCGAGAAAATACAGCTCGAGGAATTCTTCTGTTTTGCCGTTCAGTCTTAATGATACGAGTTTTTTGCAGCTTTCCGAATTTTTAAGGATAGCCACACCCTCCACTTTGCCAGAGCGGCTCATGCAATAGCCTACCGTCCTTAAATATTTCGCGGCGGTTTCGCCTATGCCGTTGACGAGCATGAGCTCCTCCGCAGGGGCGGAAAACACCCCCGATAAAGAGCAGAACCTGTCTAAAAGCGCGTGCGCTATAGGGTTGGTATTCTTCCTCGGGCACACGTAATAGAGAAGTATTTCGAGCACCTCGTGGTCGTAAAAATCTTCCCCGCGGCACAGCTTTTCGTACATACGCTGTCTATGACCTTCGTGCATATCTTCCCTCTGCCGTAAAAATTTACGGAAATTTCACTTTATTTTATTTTACCATAAAAAATAAAAAGTGTATAATGTTTTCAACGATATTTTTCAAAAGGATAACGATATGGATAAATTATTCGAAAACGCGGTAAAAACCATTTCCGAAATATTGAAATTCGACAGCTCGCAAAAGCCGCCCGAGGAGGGCGCGCCATTCGGCAGGGAAACGGCGGACTGCCTTGAATACTTTCTGCGCCTTGCGGAAAGCTTCGGCTTTAAAACTAAAAACTACGACAATTACGTAGGCGAAGTAATATTCGGCGAGGGCGAAGAGTTTGCCGTGCTCGCCCACCTCGACGTGGTGCCCGCGGGCAGCGGCTGGCTGCACGACCCTTTCGGCGGCGAAATAGATATCCAAAACGCCCGCATATGGGGCAGGGGCGCAATGGACGACAAGGGGCCCGCCGTTATCGCGCTGTACTGTATGAAAGCGCTCAAAGACGAGGGTTTTGCTCCGCGCAAAAAAATCAAGCTTATAGTCGGCTGTAACGAAGAAAACGGCTGGGCGTGCATAGATTACTATATTAAGCACGCGCATATGCCCGACACGGGCTTTTCGCCCGACGCGGAATTCCCCGTAATTTACGCGGAAAAAGGAATTTTACAGGTCGAGCTCGCATTCCCCGTCGTAGCGGATTTTAAAAACCTGTGCGGCGGCGAACGCCCGAATATGGTGTGCGATTTCTGCTCCGTCGAGGCGGCGGTCGATAAAACAAAGCTTGAAAAATACAAGCTTACCTGCGAGGACGGCAAAATTATTTCCCGCGGGAAAGCCGCGCACGGCTCCACGCCCGAGCTCGGGGAAAACGCCGTATTGCCCGTGCTCGGCTATCTCGGGCTGGACGGCGTCGCGGAAAAGCTTTTCGGCGACAATGAGCTGAAAAGCTTCGGGGACGAAACGGGGAAACTCACCTTTTCGCCGAATATGATTAAGCAGGCGGGCGACAAAATTTACGTTATCTGCGACATACGCTACCCTGCCACTTACTCACGCGAAAAAGTATTGAATGCGCTTGAAAGGCTTTGCCCCGATATAAGCGTGCTGCACGAACAGCCGCCCTTATACAACCCTGCGGACTGCGAGCTTATAAAAACTCTTTCAAACGTATATAATGAAGTAACGGGCGAAAACGCCGCGCCCATAGCGATAGGCGGCGGCACGTACGCGCGCGCACTTAAATGCGGCGCGGGCTTCGGACCCGAGGAATACGGCGAAGAAAACACAATACACAAGGCGAACGAATACATCACTTTCGCAAAAATACAAAAACTTTTGAAAATTTATAAGCTTGCGATAGAAAGGCTGACACAAAACCCGTAACCATGACAAAAAAACTACCCCAACGAATTATCGGTTTAATAACCTGTATCACCGTTATTTTGAGCGTGCTTATAACGTTGTTCGGCGCGCTGCTGACAGGATTTGCGCTCGCAGACAACCTCGAATGCTGGCGCCCCGATTACGATAAAACGGATTTGAACGCGATACTTGCAAAAACCGCGCTGACGGACGAGGATTACTCCGAGCTGTACAGACAGACGGGCCTGACGAAAATCGGCGTGGACAGAATGCTTGCGCGCGGCGAGGCGGGCAGGCAAAGGATTATCGCGATACAGAAAGATTACTTCAAGGAGCGCGAGGTCAAGCACAGCATATTCGGTTTTTTGCTCTGCACCGACTACGTGGACGAAAGCATGCCCGCGGCTTACCTGGAAAACGGCGATATACTTATAACTTCCTCCACTCATTTTTCAAGCTGGCGTATGGGTCACGCGGGGATTGTGACCGACGCGGACAAAAACAAAGTTCTGCAATCGGGTGTGGCGGGCGAGTTGAGCAGCGTAGACCGCCTTTCCGACTTTACCGACAGAATAAATTTTATGATACTGTCGCCCAAGGTTGGCAAAGAGGTAAAACAGCAGGTTGCCGATTATGCGGTTAAAAACCTTACCGGCAAAAAATTTTCCGCGGTAACGGGGATTTTTACGGATAAAAACAAGTCGGACTACACGCACTGCTCGCACCTCGTCTGGTATGCCTACAAGCAGTTCGGTATCGACCTCGACAGCAACGGCGGAGGGCTCGTCACTTCGCAGGATATATTCAAGTCGCCCGAAGTCGAAGTTGTTCAGGTTTTCGGCTTCGACCCCGACAAGCTTTGGTACTATTGATTAGAACGACCGCCGCCCTTGTGGGCGGCGGTCTGTTTTTACATGCAATTGTCAGAAATCGTATCTTTCGAGAATGCGCTGCGCTTCCTCCGCGGTCATCGCGGGCAGGATAATCGGGTTTAAATAAACCCCTCCATCGCCCTCCGCGAGCACGACTGCGTCCGCCGTGTCGAAGGCGCCGAACGCCTGCAATACCGCGCTGATGGCATAGCGGGTGCTGTCGCACGTAAAGAACAGCGGAATACTGCCTCTGAACTTTGCCACGTCGCTTACGGTATCAAACGACGGGATTTTGAGCTGTCTGTCCTCGCCGCAGGCGGCTATCACGTCGAATATCGCGATAATCTGACTTTCGCTTATAATCGCTATATCCCTGCCGCGGCTGTCCTTATCGGCTTCGGCGTTACCTGCGGCTACTGTTACCTCGCCGTTAAGCTCAGTCATAAAATCGGTCAACGTAGCGCGCATAACCGCGCTTGCCGCCACCGCCGCCCTCGCCCCGGGCTCGGGCACCGCCATATCGCCTTCGACGTGCCAGCCCTCGAAGCTCGCCCCGCCGTTGAGCGAGTCGAACGCGTCGATTAACAGCGCGAGCTCCTCCGCGCGGATAAGCCCCGCCGCGATTGCGCTCCGCGGCACGGTGAGCCCGTCGTTTGCAAGAAGGTTTTTCGTAAGGGTTGCGGAAATTATGTACGAGGACGGCTCGCCGCTTGTATCGGGCAGGATAAACCTTTTCATCTCCCACGCCGCGCCGAGGCTGTATTCGCCTATATCGCCGTCTCCGAGCAGCGAAATTATGCACTCGATTTCGCTTTGCCTGTAAATTTTTATATCGGGGCGGTACGCACTCGGATGGTCGGCAAGCACGGGGTTCGCCTCTATCGCGTCGGAAACCGATTTCGTAAGCACGGCCGCAAGCACGTCGGACGAATACACGACGCCGAGATTGTGGCTGAACTCAGAAAATTCTGTAAAACCGAAGTCTCGTATATCGTCGACCGAATTTATGCCCAGCGTATTTACCGCCGTAACCATTGCTGAAAATTCGGATTCGGAATAAACCCCGTCCGCGCCCTTTATCTTATCGAGCGTGGCTTTTTCCGCCGCGCTTTCGGGCAGGGCTTTATCGAGCTGTTCGGTCATCATATGTCGGATAATCGCCGAGGGATATATCACGTCGAGCGTGCTCCGCCCGCCGAAATCTTCGCGCTTTTCGTTTATGTGCATTATCTCGGCTTTGACCTTATCGGTGAGCTCGTCGGAGCCGAGGTTCAAAAAGTCGAGTCCGAGTATATCCGCCGCGTCGGAAAGCGCCTGTATTTCCGAAAGCTTATAGTATCCGTCCTGCTTTGCTTCGGCTAAAACAGAGGGCTTAACCACTCCGTCGAGCGCTTTGTCGAGCTCGGCGGTGATTTCGTTGCGGACTATTTCCGAGCCGTAACAAACCTGAAGCTTTGTCTTGCCCGCTTCCGTTTCGGCGGGCTTGTTCATCGACTTCAATAATTCGTTGACTCTGTCGGAAAGCGTATCGGAGTTTATTTCGAACTGCCCGCCCGAGGAAATTTCGAAAATTTCGTCGAGCGCGGTTATAAGCAAGGGCAATTCGCCGTGCCATATGTTAGCCTCTCCGTACCGCTCCAGCTCCGTCCTTTCGCCCGCGGCCACGTATTTTTCGGGCAAATTAAGCGCATCGCGTATGCCGTCGTTGCACATTATGAAATTGACGACAGAAGCGGAAATCACGTTGCTGTCCGCAAGCGATTGCTTTTCCGCGACGAGCTTTCTTACCACGTCGCTCGCCGTCATGCCCGAGTCGAGTCCGAAATTTTTGAGTTCGGAGAAAATTACCGACAGCTCTTCCTTTTTGACGAGGCTTGCAATAACGTCGCCCTGCAAGGTTATCTTGCTCGAAGCGGGGATAATAACCGAAAAATCCCCGAAACCGAAATCCCTGTTTTGCAGGTAATCCGAAATTGTGTAATGTATGACGTCCGATTTGAGAATTTCGGTTATTTCGCCGTCGTCGAGCCCGTTTAAGACGTCGAACATTTCGTCCGAGCCGAAGCCGCCCGAAAGGAGCTTTTCGAAGTCTATATCGGCAAGTCTTACTGCGGAAAGAAGCTTTTGAAGCTCGCCCGCAGAGCCGAAAGACACCCAGTTTTCGAAGCTTGAAAGCCGCGCGGGGATAACAACCGACCCGCCCGTGCCGCACTGTTTGATAAGGTGGCTTGCCACGGTGCCCTCAATTATGCCGTTGCCGCCGTCTAAAAGCGAATTGAGCGTTTTATCGTCGATAAGCTTAACTATGTCGGCGGCGGTCACCCCCTCGTCCGCAAGCGGCTTAATAAGCTCGATAACGTCTGGTAAAGCGTCGAAAATTTCTTTTAGTTCGTCCTTAACCACAAGGTTTACACACTCGCCGTTCACTCTTTCGAGCGAAACCGACGGCACGGCTATAACCCCGCCCGCCTTTTCGGTGAGCACGTCGGATATAACCGAACGCAGGAGCGTCGACTCCGTCAGATAGACCGCAAGCGTGTTGCCTAATTTATCCCTTTCGCCGAACGCGTCCGCGACGCAGTCGAGGATTTCGATTATATCGGGCTGCTCGGAGGAGGCTAAAAGCTTTTCGATAAGCTCCTCGTTGCCGCCGAGAAGCCGCAGCCCGTACAACAGATAGTACGTTTCGCCGCGGGATATGAGAGAGCCGTCCTCGCCGTAGGTGTTTTCGTAGACCATTTTGTCGGGCACGTAGATATTTTCGCCCACTGCGGAAAGCTGTTCGCGCAGCACGTTTGTTATTTTGTTCGAAGCGAGCGCCCTGCCGAGAAGTACGGAGTCGGCCACGCTTTCGCAAAGCCCGTCGTAAATAGAAATATTTTCGGCGTAATTTTCATTGCTTTCGTCGAAGATAGAAAGCACGCTGTTTAACGGCTCCTGCGGGTCGTAGATATTGCCGTAAAGGGTGAATAAGCCGTCCGCCGCGGATATAAGGCGGCGCAATTCGCCGTTCCAGTCCGCGTCGAGCTCCTTGACCTCCGAGTAGCGTATGCCGTCCTGCCCCTCGTCTGTAAGGTAAGCGTTTTCGATATAGCAGTACAGCCTGCCCAAAACGGGGTTTAATTCCTCCGCGCGTTCGGTGGAAAGCAGCGACAACTCGCTTATGCGCGGAAGCAGAGCTTTTATTGCTTCGGGCACGCCCGCGCCCTCGTCGCCCCTTTCCGCAAGCAACGATAAAACTATATCGAGCACGATTTTTACGTCCTTTTTCGTAAGCAGCTTGTTAACGCTTATCGAGGGAGGCATATCCTCCGCGCGGGCGGCGGTGTCGCTGCCCGTAAGCTTTTTAAGCTCTCGCTCGTCGGGGATAGTCTCGGAAAGATAGCCCGATTTAAAGAGAACCTTCAAAAGCTCCTTATTGTCCTCGCCTATCCCGTCCGCAAAGGACATTTCGTCGATGTTCGCCACGACGGAATTTACGAGAGATAAGGAAAAGTTTATAAAATATGTCTTTGAATCGAAGTTTGAAACAAGGTGCTCGAACTCGGCGGCGAACGCGGGGTCGGAAATAACCTCGATAACGCCGTCCATATCGCCGCCCCCGCCGCTTACCATAGGCGCGAGCGTATCGCCGCCGTATTTCATAAGCAGAGAAAAGGTGTCCCGCGCGAATTCGGTGTACGCGCCCAGCTCCTCTACGAAACTGATATTTTCTTCTATCCCGTTGGGCTCGTCTTTAAGCCCGCCCGAAAACACGAGGTCTGCGGCGAAAAGATAGTACGGGACGTCGTCCGAATCCTTTACGGCGTTTAAAATCTTGAATATACCCTGCGAGCCGTAGCTTTCCACAGAGCGGTAAACCGAATAGATAAAGTCGGTATTCTTATCGCCGAAAGAATAGTCTTTGAGCTTACCCTCGCCCGTGCCCGCGACTATAAACAGCGCGCCGCCCAGAAACGAAAGGGATACAAGCCCCGCCGCGAGCCCCCTTACGAGCCCTACAACCCCGCCGCCGACGGGGTGTTTGCGGTAAACGCAGTCCGACCTGTTTTCCATAACCGCCGCCGTCTTTTTGCGCCGGTACTTCCTCTCCGAATAGCACGCGTGGTAAATTAAGTAGAGTATAAATACGATAATAAGATAAACCGCGTAGAAAACAACTGCGAACACGGTTTTGAAAGCCATATCGGCGAGCGTACTTAAATACGCCGCGTTGTCGGAAAGCAGTATGCTGACGTCGCCGTCGAAAAGGTTAGTTATAAAACCTATTAAAACCTGCCGCAACGTCACGCAATCCGCGCTCACGCCGAGCTCGCCCTGAAGCGCGCCGTCGCCGCCCATAACGGCGTTTACCGCGGTTAAAACAAACCCGTCGACCGCTTCGCTCGAAACGCAGATAAAGTACGCCGTGAGGCACACCGCCGCCGCGCACGCAGAATGCGCGAACAGAACGAGGCTTTTGCGCAACCCGCGCAGATAACCTACGAACACGGCTGTTGCCAGAATGAGCGTAAACAAAACGGTAGGCGCCCACGCAACGGCGATATCGATTATTTCCTCCACGTCCCTTTGCGCTATGTCTACGACGACGGCAGCCGCCCACAGGGCGCCGCCTACGCACAAAAGGGCGATTATAACATTAATACATTTTTTAAACCCGCCGAAAAGCCCTATACAGAGCACGGCGAACGCGAGCATGGCAAGCGCGGAAATCTGCCAGTTGTCGAGCATGATATCCATTACGCCCGCGATAGTTTTAATATCGGGTATCTTCAATTTCCGCACCTCCTTTAAATAGTTTTAAAATTCCTTTATAAGCAGCTTTTCGCCGTCTACAGACCAGTTGTATTTCTGTCCCTGATTGAGTATTGAAGAGTTCTGCGGGCGGGTACCCTTGAAAGAAATTTCGGTACTAAGCCCTTTGAGCGCCGCGAACAATGCTTTGTCGTATACGAGCGACTGAGTAAAATACAGCCTAGCAATATCCGAACGGGTAAACAGCTTTGCGCTTACCCCCTTTATCTCGGCGAGCAGCACGTCCGTTTTCGACAGGTCGCAGTCCGAAAAGAACATGTCGGGCAGAGCCTCGCAACGCATGACGAGGGTATAAAGGCGGGAGTTATCCCTCCCCTCGCCGAGCAAATCGGAAAGCTTAGCGCTTACCGTATCCGCTTCGAGCTGAAAATAGTTCAGGTTGTCGAGTTCTCCCGCAAAGCCCTTAAAGCCCGCGCCGAGCACGGCGCATTTCAGGCGAAGGGCGGTTATCCTTTCCGCACCGTCGAAGAAATCCGCGCTTAATGAGGGCGCGCATACAGAGAGGTTTTCGGTGTATTCGTACGACCCGTTGAACTTCGAATAGCTGTCGGGCTCCGAGAGAAAGCTAACCGTCACGTTGGTGAGCGACGTGCAGCCCGAGCCTATTACGGGGTAATTGAACGAAACGACCCCGTCGGGCAGACAGAGGCGGCGAAGATTTAAAGACGAGCTTACAATCCCGCTCCTTATCGCCGTAAAGCCTTCCGCGACGGTAACGCCCGTAAGATACGGCAGCCCGTCGAAGCAGCCCTCGGGCACGTACGCGTTGCGCCCGTAAGGGGTGAGCTCGAGCTTACGCAGCGTATCGAGCCCCGAATATGCCGACATCGTTCTGCCCGCATAGCAGGGTACGGAAAGCTCTGAAAGGCCCAGCCCCGAAAACGCGTCGGCGTGCACCCCCGTAACCGCGGCGTCGACGGTGACGGAGTTAAGCTGCGCGCAGCCGTTAAGATATGCCGCGGTAAGCGTGCCGCCGCCCGTTATGTAAACGGTACTGACGGCGGAGCCCGAAATATAATTTTTAAGAGGAGTTTCAAGCACGGGCGAGGCAAACTCGGTGACGTTGTCGAAACCGTCGAGCGCGCCCTCGCGCATTACCCCGTCCGCGATTTCGAGCGATGTCAGCGCGGGTAAGCTTGCAATCAGCCCTGCGGTGACTTCGAGGTAATTTTTATCCGCGCGGTTTGTAAGCACGGTCAGCTTTTCGACCGAGCCGATAAGCTTTGAAAATTTTTCGGGATTGAACGAGGTCGTATATCTCGGGATAGTCAGCTCGCGCGAGTTCGGCTTTAAAGACACCACCTCGCCCGAAAGCACCTCGCAGCTCGACGTGCCGTAATACCCCGTAAGCCCCGCGTCCTTGAACGCGCCGAACTCGGCGGTAAGAGATTTAAGGTCGAAATTCGCTTCCTTCACGGTTATGCCGCCGAAAAACCCTTCGGGTATGTACGTAGCCCCGAAGTTCAGCCGTTCGAGAGAAACCGAGGAGCTTATATCTGCGCCGAACAAGTCGGGCAGCGTTACGTTATCCTTTATAAACGAGCCGAACGAAAGCTCTCTTACGCCGTTGCAGCCGCCGAGCGCGGACGGAAACAGCGTCGCCGCGGGCAAATTCACTTCTTTAAGCTTAGTACAGCCCGAAAAGCTGTTTTCCATAAGCGTAAGCTTACCCGTGGCGTTTTCGCTTTTGACGGAGGTAAGCTTTTCGCAACCCGAAAACGCCCCGCCCTCTATAACAACCGCGCCGCTCGTTTTGAATGTGACTTCGGTTATATCCGAGCCTTTAAACGCGCCCTCCCCTATGCTTTCCACGAAGTAATCGCCGATTTTAGCGGGCACTGCAAGCTTTGCCGAGTCGCCGCCGTAGCCGATAAGGCTTACCGTATCTTCGGAAATTACGCGCACGTCGTAGCCGTCGATAGTTTGTCTTTTATCGGTGTGAATAAAGAACGCGAGCGTCGCGCCCACCCACGCCAGAACGCAGATACACACGAGGATATTGAAAACCTTGGGGAATACGGCAAAGTTTTTGCGGTAAATATCGTTTATGCCCGCGCGCTGCTTTTTCTTGGGTTTATCCGCCTTTTTTGGCGAAGCGGGCACGGGTGATTGTTTGGGTTTTTCCGCCGCGGCGCGCGCGGCGACGGCGTCGCTTGCGTATCTGTCGAACTTGTAGCTCGCGTCGGTGAATTCCCCGTCCTGCCACTTTACCCTGTCGAAAATCGCGAAAACGACCTTAACGGTAAGCGCGGCGCACCCGAAGCCAAGCGCAAGCTTTGCGTTCGGCACGAATGGCGCGTTCGGCTCGGATACGAAGCCGTCGTATAATACTATCGATTTTTCAAGCGTTTTACCGTTTTCGTCGAGCTGGTAAACCTCGAACTTAATACCGCGCAGGCGCTGGTTTACGTTGTTTGCAAACTTAAAGACGGCGAATTTGTTTTTATCCCTGTCGTCCTCGAAAAGAATATATTCTTTTAAGGTTACGGGGTCGGCGGGGTTGAACGTGTACTTTATTTTGCGTATATTGTTATACGAACTCATATTCCAGCGCCCCTCCGTTAAGCTGCTTCGCGTTCTTGGCGCGCAAGCTCAATAAAGTTATAAGATAGCTTATAAGCGCGAGGATAAAGCTTGCGCCCACGGCTATGTAGTTCAAAAGGTCGTTCAGGTAAAACTTTACGTGCGACCCGCCGAAAAACTCGATTATCAGATGCCTTACGGCAAACAGCCCCGCAAACACAGTCAGACTCGTCAAAAACGCGTGCAGGCGGATTTTCGCAACCGACAGAGGACGGATTACGTTTGAATTGATTTCCA
Organism: uncultured Clostridia bacterium; assembly: GCA_947572415.1. Lineage (GTDB taxonomy): Bacteria > Bacillota > Clostridia > Christensenellales > Borkfalkiaceae > Coproplasma. Next base: position 14,358 of record CANPBT010000003.1, read on the forward strand.
GCCCGTCGGCGGAGCATATCACGACGTTTACGTACTTGCAGCGCCTGTCAAGCGCGATTACCTTCGACGAAAAACCCGTATTAAACTCTCTTATCTGTTTAACCGCGACGACGCGTTTGCGCGCGGAATATTCCAGCACGAAATAAGAGATATCCACGAAGTTTTTCACGTAGTTGCATACGAGAAATTTATCGTAAACAGAATCGCAATATACGTATTTTTTTATGTACTTTTTAGTTTCGCCCGAGGCGAAATAAATTTTATTCCTCGAATTCGACGTTTTGGTTTCGCGCATCAATTCGTCGGGCGTGTAATTATGGTAATACCTGTTTTTCAACAGCCTTGCAAAAAGCAACGCACCCAGCCCGAGCACGAATATAACCGCGGAAGCAAGGAATAAAATCCTCCAAACGGTAATGCTCATATAAGTTATTCCCCCTTGTTGCCGTCTTCTTCCGCATTTTCGCCTTCCCCTTCGGGGAGGGTGCCGTCGCCGTCAGCGACGGCGGGTGAGGTGTCTTCCGCGGGTTCGTCGAGCCCGTCGGCTTCCTCTTCGGTTAAGGCTTCGGGCGTGGGCAGCTTCCTCTCTTCCGCCGCGCGCCGTTCCGCGTCCATAATTATTTTTTGCACGCTCGGCTCAACGGAGGTTTCGTTCGTGTCTACTGCGGGCACCCGTGCAACTTCCCCCTCGGGGCTCTCTTCGGCGCTCAGCACGTCGCTGACCGTCGGCAAAGCCTCGTCCTCGGCTTCGGCTTGCTTTTTGGCATTTTTCTTCTTTCTTCCTCCGCCCGGGTATGCTTCCGAAAGATCGGCGTCGGGCAGAAAACCGAGCGCGGCGGTTTTGCCGCCTTTATTTTCTTCGCCTATTCTGTCTAGGACCGAATAACCGTCCGCCTCGGCCTCGTCGAAAAGCGACGCGAGCGAGTTTTCGAGCGCGCCGTTGCCCACTCTGTCGCCGCGACAGCCGACAAGATTAATGCCGTGAATATTTGCATGCGCCGCCGCGGGGTCGACCGCGATATCGGTGAAAAGGTGCTGGTTTGCGCTGCGTGCCGCGAAAATGAATACAGGCGCTATCAGCGCGAGCCCGATAAGTGCTATTATAATCCACACCGCGAGCAAAATCGCCGCGAACGCTTCGCCGTTTAAAAAGTAATAAATCAGATATAAAACTCCGCCCGAAAGCGATACGTATAAAGATATTATCAAAGAAGGTATGAACACGTTTAAAAACAGCGTAAGCTTGCCGCTGCACTTCATAGTGTTGAAGCAGGAGGCAAGTATGTCGCCCACGCCCGCTTCGGGATTGTTCGCGACCATATAGGGCGCGGGGGCGAATACGAGAAAGGCGGCGAACGAATATATTACAAACGCAGCCGCGCCGGGTATCATAAAACAACCGACGAGCATATTTACCTCTTCCTGCGCGGTAAAGTCGGCAAGCGAAGCTATCGCATAGCCCGCGAGCCCTAAAAGAAAGGTCGCGACGGCGATGAGCAATACGCCCGCAAGGTACATAAGCGCCTGCACGCACGACGTTAAAACGAGCGTCCAGACCGAATACGGCCTGCCCGAATCTTTGAACGACTGCGATAAATCGAGCCTGTTTTTAAGCCGCACGCTTTCGCCCTGCCTGACCTTGGCAAGGCTGACAAGCGGATAAAACACCACGGTTACGAGCGCGATAAGCTCGAGAAAAATCCAGAGTATCGCCTTTAAAAGCCCTCCGTTGCGATAGAGCGTTTTCGCCGAGCTTTGTACCCCTTCACGAAAATAATAATTGAAACCACGGTTCATAACTGTTCCTCCGTATAAACAATATCCGTCTATAAATTCTCTTGTAAAATTTTGTAGTAAGCGCTTCTGTCGCGGCGCTTGACCTCTCCGCCCACGGTAATTTCAGTAAACACCGTTGCGATAATTTGCCCGTTTTCCACTTTAAGCTCGAACATATCGCCTTTTAAAAGCTCGCCCGAGAAAAAGTACTCGTCCGCGTTCAGCACGTATCCGTCGGGCAACGACGAGATATCCGTACCGAGCGTATAACTCAAAGTTATCCCTTCGACGGTTATTACGGGGCTGTCGTCCGTAAACGTAACCGAGTACGCCCAAACGTAATTATTTCCGCTTTCGTCGAACACTTGCGCTATAATCCGGTTTTTATACTCGCCCGGCTTTTGCATGGGCTTCACGCCGACCGCGCGCACCGTAAACCCGTCGAGCAACCCGTCGCCGTCCGCAACTACTTCGAGCATTGTATCGTCCGCTTCGAAGGTTATCGCCTCGCCCGCGTATTTAAAGAAACGGTATTCTTCGGGCACGGCCTGCCTTACGGTTACGCTGCGCTTTTCGTAGCGCAGCTTCGCCTGAAACGCGGTGGGCTTGAAACCGCTTAAAAGCTCGTTGTCCTTGTCGTAGCCGTAAATCACGTTATAATTGCCGCGCACGTCTTCGCCGCTTTCCGCGTCGGTCACAGTAAAGCCCGTAATCGTCGCCAGAACGAGCGGTTTATCGGGCGTTAAGTGGTCGCTGCAAACGATATTTCCGAGCACGTCGCCACCGATAAACCCGCCGTATAGCACGTTTGCGGAGTCTACGCGAATTTCCTGTCCGCAGAAAAGCTCGCTCTTGCCTACGGGCGCGATTACGACCGTGAGCGGCGACACGGTAAGTTTTTTATCGAGCTCCCTATTAACGATTAACTCATAGTTGCTTTCAATAAACCCGTCCGCGCTTGTAAAGCCCGCAACGTAAACCGCGTACTCGCCCGCGTTAATCGGCAGGGCGGGATTGCCGCCGCACTCGAAGCCGTACTGCGCCGCTGCGCGCGCACCGTCCCCGTTCACGAAGCCCGTCTCATCGCCGTGATAGTCCCGGAAGCCGAAAAGACTTGCACCGGGAAGTTTTTTCGTATAGTCTATGCGCGTTTTTGCAAGCGTCGCTTCCGCGTAAATTTTACGCTTTTCTACCGTGAGCGTGCAGGATATATATCTCTCTATGGTATAATCGCCGTCCGAAAGGACGTCGGAGCTCAGCTCGACAGAAACCGTATATTCGCCGGCATAAATGATTTCGCCGAAGTCATATTCATTGCCCGAAGCGTCGGTCAAGGTATATTTCGGGGTGTACAGATTTTCGTCGCCGTTCAGAAAGCCCTCTTCGTCCGTATCCGTCGTATGCACGTGATTAAACGAAAGCAAAGCTATATCCAGCGGCTTGCCGTCGTACTCGAAGTCCCGCGCGACCGCTGTAACGGTTACGCGCCTGCTGACTATTTCAAGCTTACCGGCAACAAAGGTTATATCGTAGTTTTCCGCAACAAGATTGCTGTTGAACGAAACTTCGACGGAATATATCCCGCGCTCAATCGGGCTTACCGCAACGCCGCCCATTCGGTAAGCATATACCGCCGCGCCCTTGTCGTCGCCGTTTATAAACCCGCTTGCACCGCCGCCGTAAACCGAAACGTAGCTCATTTTACCGTCGGGCACGGCAGCGCCGGTGTATTCCTCGATTTTGTCTTCGACTGTTACTATTATCGGTCTTTTTATTATTTCGAGCGTACCGTAAGTATATTTTGTGATTTCGTAATTGTCGGTAACGTCTTTTTCACCGTCCCATACGGTGCAGACAAACTCGTTTTTAATTTTGCCGACGTAAGTAATATCGGGCAGCCTTGCGGGCCTTAACGTATGCCCGCCTATGAGCGCGCTTTCCGCGCCGTGCGAGGTTACGTGCTCCGGTTCGGCTTTATCAAGGCTCTGCGGCTTGCCGTTGTATTCGTTTTTAAACCCGCCCGTCGTCACTGTGATTTGTCGGGGCGAAATCGTATAATCTACTCCGCCGCCGTCGATTACAAGATAATTTTTCGTAACAGGGATATTTCCGTCAATGCGGCACTTATCCGAATTGATTTTAATAGAATACGTATCCGCGTCGAGCGGTGCGGTCACCTCTGCGCCCGCGCCGTTGTAATAATCCACGCCGACTGTAAGCGTTTCGCCGTACGCCGTGCCCGAACAGGTAAACGAATTTGAGGGGAAGCCGTAATATTCTCCGTTGTATTCCCTGCCCGCCTGCACCGAAAGCGCAACCGTGATTTCAAGCTTTTTAATCTCGAAATAGCTTTCAGTCTGCGTTACTTCGTAGTTTGTTATCTTTCCTCTTCCGCCGACTATTTTCAGTCCGTCGCAAACGACTTCATATACGCCCGCGTCCTTAGGTTCTACGCGCCCTCCCGAAGCGTGGTACGCGACGCTCGCTATTTCGAGCTTTTCGCCATCGGCAAGGCCGATTGTATCGGGATTAGCGTACTTGTCGAGCCCGACCTCGTACGGCGCATACGGAGTGCCGTACACAGTATCGGGCGTAGGGTTAAGCTCAACATTAATTATACGCGGCGTAATTTTAAGTCTGCCGTAATTATAATCGATTTTGTAGTTGCCCGTAACATTCCTTTCGCCATCGTATACTTCGAACAAATAATGATTTTCGATATCGCCGACGTCGGTTATACTTACTTCTACCGTAACGGCTTTTAACGTATGCTCTTTGACGAGGTCGTTCGCCTCCGCTACGGGTTTGGTAAGCGGTTTGCCGTCGTAAACTCTTTCCGCCGTAGCCGTTGTTATTGTTATCGGTCGCGGCGTGATTTTTAAATCGCCGTAATTATAACCCGTTATTTCATAGTTGTGCGAAGCGTCGGTACCGTCGCCCCGCGCCACCGTGCATTCGAGCACGTTTTTGGCGCTGCCGACGTCCGTAATGCTTGCAACGCGCGTATCGGGGACGACTATCACTTTGTGCCCGTCGACAAGCCTGTCGGCCGTTAAGCCGTCAACCTTATCCCCGTAAAGCGTATCTCCGTCATACACCTTTTCCGCGCTGCCCGTGGTTATAATAATTTTGCGGGGAGTGCGGTTGATTTTGCCCCACACATACTCGATAGCGTAGTTGCCCGTAACGTCCTTTTCGCCGTCCTTAACAAGGTAATAGACGGTGTTGTCCTTAGCCTCTTCGAGCACTTCGGTTACCCACGCAAATTCGTCTTTCCTGCTTTCGTCTGCGGCAAGGGTATGCCCGCCGACAAGGTTATCGCCCGTTACTCCTCCCGTATAGGTAAGCGGGGTGCCGTCGTACTCCCTATCGAGGCTCGTGCCCGTGGTAATTACAAGCGGGCGCGCGGTGACCTCCAACTTGCCGTAACTGTATGTAATATCGTAGTTTTCGGTGGTTTTAAAATCGCCGTCGTAAACGTCGTAGGTTATACCGTTGCTTGTACTGCCCGCGTTTGTGAGCTGCGGGTCGTTTGTCGCCGTAAATTTGTTTTGTACAAACCCGATAAACTCGGTATCGCCGAAATCAAGCCCTTTAAGGGGCGTACCGTCGTATACCTTTGTATGCGTCTTTGTGATTATGCTAACCGCCTTTTTGGTTATCTGCAATTTCCCCTCGATAACCGTTACAGCGTAGTTTGCGTTTATGCGCTCGTTGAGCTCTTCGTCCTCGCTATCCTTGGGGCGTACCTTGAAGTAAAGCGTGTTTTTAACTACGCCGTTTTCGCCGTCGAACGCGTTGAGCGCGAAAGCGAATTCCGCCTGCCTCGAATAGTCGAGCACCGCTTCGTGGTTTAACACAAGCCTGTCGGCTTTAAACCCGTCGAGCTTTTGCAACGGCGTTCCGTCGTATACCTTTTCGTCGGAAGCCGTCGTAATTTTCAGCGCGCGCGGAGTTACGCTTATTTTGCCCCAAAGCGGGTGATTCGGCTCATTATAAACATTTTCCCATGCATTGAAATTCTCGTAATTATAGCTGATATCCTTACCGTCTTTATCCAGAACCTTGAAAAACATTCTGTTGGCTACTTTGCCTTCAATAACGTCGGTTACGGAATCTATCGGCTTTGTTTCGTCTACGACAATCTGATGGAAGAACGGCTCGTCTGAAAGCACACCATTTCCCCCCTTTTTATATCCGTCGGTTTTTGTAAAAGGAGTGCCGTCGTATTCGCGCGAACCGCTTGCCGTCTGCACAAAATACATTCGCGGTTTTATACTTATTTTTCCGTAATTATAAGTTATTGAGTAATTGCCGCTTATGTCCTTGCCGTCCGCGTCGTGCACTAAATAGTGTACTTCGTTTTCGATTTCGCCTTCTATAACCTCGGTTACGGAAGCTATAAACTTGCTTTCGTCAGCAACGAGTTTGTGTCCGAATTCCTTTTTGAGCAGTCTGTCGGCTTCCCAGCCGGCCGTCATCGATTGAGCGTACCCGTTATAAGTCAAAACGACAGTTTTTGTAGTTACGGTTATCGCGCGGGCGTAAACGCTTAAATTGCCGCAGATATACTTAATATCGTAGTTGCCGCTTATGTCATCGCCGTCGGCATTTTTAACTATATACGCAACCCTGTTTTCAACCTCGCCGACGTCGGTTATCGTCTTATAATTTTCGCCGTCGACTGCGAGCGCGTGCCCCGAATCCTCTAAAAGATTTTCAACTTTTACGTACTCCGTGTTAGAGTGAATTTTTCCGTCGTACTCCCACTCGCCGTCGTCCGTCGTCACCGTGATTTCGCGCGGGGTCACCGTAAGCTTGCCGCAAACATACTCAATCGTATAATTACCGTTTACTATATGCTCCGCGTCGTCGGGGTCGATTACGCGGCACACGAATTTGTTGTCAACCGTATCTGCGTCGGTGATTTCCGTATATTTGTCCACAACGACGGTATGATTTAACACCAGACGGGTTACGTCCTTTACCGTATTGTTGAAATGCAGCTTTCCATCGTAAACCCATTTGTCGGTTGCGGTGGTCACCGTGATTGTACGAGGAGTCACCGTAAGCTTACCGTTTATGTATGTAATTTCGTAATTCTCGTTCGCCCGTCCGTCGGTTTCGGATACTATTTTGCAGTCGAGTTGATTTTCAGTATTTCCGACGTCGGTAATCTCGGCATGCGTAAGAACGAAAATTTTATGGCCTGGCATAAGCGGCGGCTCGCCGTCCTCGCGGGAAGGGGTCGCACCCTCGTTAAAGTGCGCTTTGCCGTCGTACTCGTACGAGCTTGTCGCCGTTGTCACCGTGATTGCACGCGGGGTAACGCTTATATTACCGTATATATATGTGACGGAATAATTATAGCTTATATCCTCTTCGCCCGCATATATCGCGTACTCAACGGTATTTTCGACTTCGCCGTCGTAAACGTTCGTAACCGTCGCGTATCCGTCGCGCGCTTTAAGATAATGCCCCAAATCTTCCAAAAGCCTTTCGACTTTTTCGTAATTCGTGTTAAAATGCGCTTCGCCGTCATACTCGTCCGAGCTTGTCGCCGTTGTCACCGTGATTGCACGCGGAGTCACGCTTATTTTGCCGTAGATATAAGTTACGGAGTAATTGTAGCTTATATCCTCTTCTCCCGCATATATTGCGTACTCAACAGCATTTTCGACTTCGCCCTCGTTTACGTCCGTAACCGTCGCGTATCCGTCAGCCGCGACAAGGTAATGACCGAACTCCTCCAAAAGCCTTTCGACTTTTGCGTAATTCGTGTTAAAATGCGCTTCGCCGTCATACTCGTCCGAGCTTGTCGCCGTTGTCACCGTGATTGCACGCGGGGTAACGCTTATACTACCGTAAATATATGTGACGGAATAATTATAGCTTATATCCTCTTCGCCCGCATATATGCCGTACTCAACCCTGTTTTCGACCTCGCCCTCGTTTACGTCCGTAACCGTCGCGTATCCGTCGCGCGCTTTAAGATAATGCCCCAAATCCTCCAAAAGCCTTTCGACTTTTGCGTAATTCGTGTTAAAATGCGCTTCGCCGTCATACTCGTCCGAGCTTGTCGCCGTTGTCACCGTGATTGCACGCGGAGTAACGCTTATTTTTCCGTATATGTAAGTTACGGAGTAATTATAGCTTATATCCTCTTCGCCCGAATATATTGCGTACTCAACAGCATTTTCAACTTCGCCCTCGTTTACGTCCGTAACCGTTGAATACCCGTCGCACGCGACAAGGTAATGCCCGAGCTCTTTCAAAAGCCTTTGGGCGTCCGCAACCGAAGTATCAAAGTATGCTTCGCCGTCGTACTCGTCCGAGCTCGTCGCCGTTGTTACCGCTATTTCGCGCGGGGTTATCGTAAGCGTGCCGTAGCTGTAAGTTACAGTATAATTATCCGTAACGGGATTGCCCGCGCCGTCCTTTATAATGTAGTAAACTACGTTTTCGGCTACGTCCTTTACCTCGGTTACCGAGGCGAATTCATGCGCGCGCTCTTCGTCGACTGCGAGCGTATGTCCCGAAACAAGGTTAACCGCCTCCGCACCGTCGGTGCAGACAAACGGCGTTCCGTCGTATTCGCGGCTTGCCGTTGCCGTCCGAATAACGACCGCGAGGGGAGTAATTTTAAGCGTGCCCGAAAAATTATAGCTTATTTCGTAATTTCCCGTGGTTTCCCTGTCGCCCGAAAAAATCGCGTACGTCGTTCTGTTTTCCGATACCCCGACGTCGGTCAATTCCGAAACGGCGGCGGCAACGCCGCGCTCGCCGTCCACTATTCCCTCGAACAACAGTCCGTTTAAAGCGTCCGAGCCGTACAGCGGGGTTCCGTCGTATACCTTTTCCGCGCTGCCCGTGCTTACGGTAAGCGGGCGGGGAGTTATTTCAAGCGTGCCGAAAACGCTGTTTATAAAGTAGCTTGCCGTCACGTCCTCGCCCGCCCCGTTGAGTATAATAAACGTGAGCACGTTCGGCGCCTTGCCTGCGTTTAAGGTATCCGCAGCGTATACGAGCTTTTCGCCGTCATCCTCGGCAAGTCCGTCAAATACGTACCCGTCGTTTTTTACAAGCGCTTGCCCGTCGTAAACCTTTTCCGCGGAAGCCGTAGTAAGCGTTACCTTCTTCGGGACGACGGTAAGCGTGCCGTACTCGTAAGATATATCGTAGTTTTCGGTAACGTCGGCTTCGCCGTCGGTTACGCGGAATATGTATTCGTTTAATATGCTGCCAGCTTGGGTTATGGCGACCTCGCCCGAAACGGGCGAAGCGGTATGCCCTTCGACGAGCCCCTCGGCACCGAAGCCCGCGTAAACGAACGGCTTCGTTATACTCGCGCGAGGCTGCGTCGGTTTTGATTTTCAACGGTCTGCGCCCGATAACGAGCGAGGACTCTTCCGTCTTTATGCCGTAGCGCTCGGTTACGTCGGTATCGCCCTTGAATATGCCGACTGACTTCACCCTGACTTTATAGCTGCCCGCAAGCACGGGGGCGCCGTCGATTACTTCGTTATCCGAAGTAAGGATTTCTGTTTCCATGCTTATTCTGTCGCCCTCGCCGAGCATAGCAAGGGTGCTTTGAGCGACTGCCGCAACGTAGCCGACGGGCGCGCCGCCGTAAACGAACTCCGCGCCGACCGGGGTTACCGTAATTTCGCGCTCGACAAGCTTAATCTGTTTTTCCGGCGTGACAATATCGTAGCAATACGTTACGTCGTCGCCCTCCGAACCGATTATCTTTACGCTGTCCGCGTTTGCGCACACGCTTGTGATATCCGCTTCGAAGCCCGAAAAATCGTATTTAAGTCCGCTTACGATAAGCTTATCGCCGCCGACGAGGTCAAAGACGTATTCGTCCGGGTCGGCGCCGTACACGACGGCTTCGTCCAGGATTAAAAACTCGACGGTTTTCGGCTTGATTTCAAACTCGACGGGCGAGCCGTAACCCGTAATGCCGAAAGCCTTATCCGTAACAGTGCGGATATAGTAAACGCCCGCTTTATCGGGTTTTACCTCCGACCAGACAAGCCCGTCGCCGCCGGCAACGGCTGATTTTGCCGCGGACTTTGTATCGCCGCGCGGCGATTTATAGGCGTACTCGAACCTGACGTCGCTTAAAAGCGCTTTACCGCCCTCGGGCTCGTATAAATCGCCGTAAATTATCTGCGCGGGCAAAGTCGCCCCGTCGATCACAATGCCCTTTATTACGAGCAATGCGGTAACGGCGGCGAGGATAAGACAAATTACCGAAATTATGAGTATGCGGAACTTTACGATAAAGTTCTTTACCGCGGCAATTTTGCGTATTCTGTTTTTATAAATATCGTATGATACCATAAAAAACTCTCTGCCCTTTAATATTAAACCTTAATAACTTTCAATATTATGTAATCGTCGTCGCCGAAGTCGTAACAGTCCGTTACGTCCGCGCCCGCCGAATTTTTAATGACGATAGCTGTCGTACCGATTGTCATTGTGCAATCCGTTTTGTCGTAACTGCAAACGTACTGCCCGTCGTAATAGTCGCCCGAAGCGAGCGAGCCCGCCTGTACGGGGTTTACAGCCATTACGATTTCTTCTATTTCGTCGTCTGTCATATCTTTGCCGACGACAAGATTATCGAGCTTTAAAACGACCCTCTTTTTGTTAATCGTAACTATTACGGTAGCTATATTTACCGTAAAGTTTTCGGAAGATACAGGCTCTCCGTTCAACGCAAACCGAGGGTTGCGGATATTGAGGTTGCCGTTTTGCGCCACCCTTACTATTTCGTCATACTCCGCGGCGGTCACGCGCAAACCCGTAAAGCCCGTGTTTATTTTATCGAACTCGGGCACAAACGGCGCTCCGTCGTATACCTTGGTCGTTTTGCCGCCGTAGGTCAGCGAAACAGTTCTTTTGTTTATAGTGAAAGCCCCGCCCGTAACGGATATTTCATAGTTCGCCCCGTCGCCGCCCGCCACGGCAAAGCTTGCCGTAACGCGGTACGTCCCGCAGTCCTTTATACCTATAATATTGCTGTCGGTAAGGGTCAGCGCCGCTTCCGCGCAGGTAAATTTTATGTCCGCCGCGGTTATGCCCTTTCCGTCGTATTCCTTTTCGCCGTCTGAAATGCGCACGGCGATTTTTTTCTTTTCCACAACGAGCAACCCTGAGGTAACCGTAACTTTGTAATTTTGCGTTTCGCCGTCGTATACGGGCTTCAGTACGTAAGTGCCCGCGTCGCATCCGTTAAAGTTGTCGAACGCGAATTTATCAACAGTCACGTCGCCCTCGCAGCCCGATATGAGCCCTCTCAGCTCCTCGTCGCTTACCTGTTCGCCGTAAACCTTTACAAGCCCGTTTACGGTTACGTTTACCGTTTTCGCGTGGACCGTCAGCGTACCGAAATTCTCCGTCACGGTATAATTGCCCGAGCATATCCCGCCCTCTGCGTTTAAAATTTCATACGAGGGCTTGTTTTCGATACTGTCCGCGTCGGTCAGCTCGATAACCGAAGTCTGCGAAATATAGTCGCCCGCGGCAAGCCCTGCGGCAATTATGCCGCCGCCCGAAAGGGCCGCGCCGTCGTAGACCTTTTCCGCGTCGGCCGTGCTTACGGTAAGCTGCCGCGCCGTAATTTTTACGTCCGTAAAAGCGGAAGAATATCCCAAAGAATAGTTGCCCGTAACGTCCGCGCCGAACGCGTCGCGCACGGTCGCGGAGGTAATTAAGCACCTTACGGGGGCCTCGGCGACGTCGATTACTTCCGTGCATACGACCGAGCTTATTTTATGCCCGTCGAGCAACCCCGTAGCCGACACATCCCCGTCGCGGAACGAAAACGGCTTTCCGTCGTACGTTTTGCCGTAAGCCCCGCCCCCGGCGACGTTAACCTCCGCCCTGCGCGGGGTTACGGTTATTTTACCCGCGACCACGTTTATTATAAAGCAATCGGTAAAATCGTTGCCATCTTCGTCCGACACGCCGTAATCTGTTATAGTATACGTAGACGAGCCGACCTCGCCGAATGAATTTACGCTTTGAGCTATATCCGAAGCAAAGGTCATGCCTACGGAAAGCTCGGGCTCGAATTTAAAGAGCGATTTAAATTCGTCAATGCTTTCCCCGTACGTTTTCGCAACGGAAGCAAGTCTTACGGTAAGGTTTGCGGGGGTTACGCGTATAGTGCCCGAAACCAAGGTCACGTTATAGTTGCCGTTGCCGCCCGATATCGCGTAATCGGTTATTACGTTGTCAACCTCGCCTACGCGCTTAATCTGCCCGCCGTAAGTAACCGTTACGCTTTCGCCGCTTACAAGCCCGACCGCGGAGTAAGGCGCACTGTCTTCGGCAAACGAGTGTATCGCGCCGTCAAAATTTACCGTACGGCTCTTCGCCGTTAGCACGAGGTCGCGCGGGGTTACGCGCAATGTCGCGTATTCCTCGCTGTTTATGGCATAGTTGCGGGTAACGTCTTTTCCGTTCGCGTCGAATACGGTTACCTCGGCAACAACTTTCACCTCGCCGACGAACGTCTGCGCGGCATATTCGCCGTCCACCGGCACGAAATCAACCTTGGCATAGTGCCCGTCGACGAGCGAGCCCGAAGTGATTTCATACCTGTCGCACACGAGCGGCTTGCCGTCGTAAACCTTTTCGCCGCCGATTGGCCGCACCGCAAGAGGACGGGCGACGACTTTAACCTCGCCCATAGAGAACAGTATATCGTAATTTTCCGACACGTTGCGCCCCGCGCCGTCGTAAATTGCGGGTGCCGCCGCCTGACCGGAAAGCACTTCGCCCGCGTTTATCAGCCCAGAACCGGGTAGGGCAAGCGCGGGGCGGTGCCCATCGGCAAGCGTGCCGGCAACCACTGTATAGTCGTCGAACACATATTTTTCGCCGCTGTACACGGCTTCGCCCGCGTTGAGATAAATAAGCACGGGGCTCTTTTCTACTTTCAGTTTTCCGCCATTAACTTTGACGGCGTATTCTTCGGTTACGTCGTAGCCGTTTTCGTCGACAACCTTAACGTTCATTCCGCCGACGCTTTCGCCGACGAACGTCTGCGAGCCGGTAAAGTCGGCGATAATACTGTGCCCTTTGAAAAGCTCGCCGCCCATTGCGTAAGCCGTGGGGGTCTGCGGCTCGCCGTCGAAAGTTTTCGTTTCGTCCTTTACGGTGAATATAAGCGGCGCGGGCTCGGCTTTGATTGCCCCGGATAAAGAGAGCGCAAGCAAAGTGGCAAGCGACGCCGCAATACACGCCGCAAGCAAACCGAGTATTAATATCGCAGTTTTGAATTTTGCCATTTCTCTCTCCCATGCCTTAATCTGAAATTATCGGGTTTTAAAAAGATTTTAAATATTTTGTTCTATGAGCCTTATTGCTTCCTTGCATAAAGGCAGCTTATCCTCGCCGAACAGCTCGTCGAGATACCCGCACACCCCGTCAGCCATCTGCTTTACGTACACCGGGTTTTTAGATTCGAGCTTCCTGAACACCTTCCTCGACAGTATGTCGTCAAGCCCCTCCAGCTCGCTTCCTCCGCAACCCACTATCACCGGTACGTAGCTTCTTATCTGCTTCATTATTCGGTTCCCGAACGTGATATGAAACGTCTTTATCATATATTCGTCCAAACACTTCAACCGCCTTATATTCCTGTCGCTTATCGCGTATTCTCGCTGCGCCCGCGCAAACAGCTCTTCGAGCCGCACCGCGCTCAGCTTCATTCCCTTACAGCTTTTCGCCTCGAACGGCACCGCCTTTTTGTCAAGATTCAGCACCATCGCCCTGTCGTATACCTTATCCGATATCGAAAACGTACTGTCATCGTTGTTCGCCGTACCCACAAACCACATATTCGTCGGAAGCCTCAGCTTTCCGTTCTTCTGCAACAACTTCGGGTCGTTTTCCCATTTGTCCGCCACTACGTCCAGATTCCTACCGTCCGGGTTCGGGATTTCCAACAACGACAAAAACTCCGCAAAATAGTATTCCACTCGCGCTATGTTCATTTCGTCCAGAACGGTTATGTATATCTCGTCGTTGCAGTTCGCCTCGTACATCTTATACAACAGCGTCGTTTCGTTGAACCGCTTTGTGAATTCGTTATAGTACCCCACCAGGTCCGTACGCTCTTTCCACATCGGCTGGATGGGTACGATTACCGTCTTGTTGTCTAAAAACTCTCCGAACGCGTACGCCAGCGAGGTTTTACCCGTACCCGACATACCTTGCAGTATTATCAGCTTTGTTACCGCAAGCCCGCCTATAAACCGCCTTATATCCTCTATATCGTAATATAATTTCAACCGACCCGCCGCGAAGTTTCTGAACTCCTCGCACACCCCTTGCAAGCTCGTCTCTCCGTCGTACTCGGGCGAGGGTTTGTTTTCGTATTCTTTGTCTATCTCCGTCAGCATATAGAAGCGCGAGCCGTTGCCCTTCGCTTCTTCCCCGTCCTCCGTCTTTTCTGCCGTACCCAAAGGCGCGGGATATGCCGCGGGCAACGCGTAATTCGCGTTTAAATCGGGGTCGACGCTTTTAAGCTTTTCCTTTTCTCTGTTCTCGAAATCCACGCCGAGGTAGTCGAAAGTCACCAGCTTCTTTTTGTCAAGCCCGAAGCAAGCCGTAAGCGCAAGAAGGATAATGACCGCTGGCAAAAAAATCACGAATGCAAGGCATATATACCCGAACCACGACGGCACGGAGGGTAGAAGCTTAACCCCGTATTTGTCGTACTGCACGATAAGGGCGCACACGAAAAGGGCGGCAAGGCAGAGTATCGCCGTAACTGTTACGAAAATTTTCAGTTTTTTCGATTTTTTGCGCCCTTTCATATTTAATCTTTATCAGCCTTTTTCGGATTTTTCGATTTCTTTTCCGGTTTTGCCCAGAGTATCTGTTTGCGTATCTGTTTTTTCGTAAGCTTCCACTGTTCGCTGAAATATCGCTCGAACGCGGCGAACTCCTCCTGAAGCTCCAAAAACCTCTCGCGCGAGGTGTAATCGATATCGGGCGCGAGCTCGCCCTTCTGCACCCTTATCGCGTCAAGCTGACCCGCGATAAAATAATTTTCACGCTTGATTTCCTCGACCGCTTTTTCACACTCGCTCTTTTTAAGCTCGAAGTCGTTCATATATTCCCGCTCCGCCGCCTTTATCCGCGCTTCGCAGTCGTCCACCGTCTTTTTCAGCTCGGCTTTCAATTCGCTTTGCTTCTGCTCGAATATAAGCGACTTTTGCCCGAACTCCTCCGCCGCCATTTCGTATTTATCGTTCAAAGCGCTTATGTCGTCGTTAAGCCCGCTTATTTTAAGCTCGTATTCGTCGATAGTGCTTTGAATTTTTTGCCCGAACTCCGCGTTGAGCTCCGCAACGGCGCTTTCGTGCGCGGCGTTCACTTCGGCGAGTTCCTGCTCATGCCGCCTCTTTTCCGCCGCCATATCGTCGATATACTTCTGGTTTAACAGCGCGATTTCCCGCTCTTTTTCCTCTATCGCGGCTTCGAGCTCGCCTATCCTTAAACCGAGCCCCGCCTTCTCGCGGTTTAGCTCTTCTATTTCAAGATTGAGTTTATCAACCTCGCGGCGGATTAGCGCAAGCTTTTCGCTGTCCTTTTCGAGCATTCTGTTGCGCTCTTCGAGAAGAAGCATATATTCTTCGAGCGTTTTATTCGATTCGAGCGCGCGTTTTTTGAGCCTTTTAATCCTTTCCGAAAGTTTAAGCGCTTTTTGTTCCTCGCGCCGGTTTTCCTCCTCCCTGTACGCCGCTTCGAGGATATTTTCGATATCGTTGCCGAACTTATACGCGGTGAAAGCCGTAAGGTTCACCGACTCGGCGATTTCGTCCGCAAGCTTGTCGGAGTAGGGCGAAAGGTCGCGCGTGACCTCCTCGAATTCGTAACCCTGCCCGTTATACGTCGCCACATAATCGTAAAGCGCAAGCGCGCGCTTGAAGTTGTTGTTCATTTTAAGCACGTTCGTCTTTACGACGGGCGGCTTTATCATCGGCGACTTAGCGACCTGAACCATCAAATCGGTAGCAAGCAGCGAGGTTATAATCTGCATACAGTCCTTTATCCTCTTAACGAGCGAAGCCGAATTTTCGTCGGGCAGAGGAAAAGGGTTATCCGTCCTTTCCTCGCGCACCTCCGATTTTATGATAAGGGTGCGCTTTTTGGTTACAATCTCTTTCGAAATACTTAAATCGCCTATATACGTATTGCGCAGAGTTTCTATCTTTTCGAGCCTGTAATTTATGAAGTCGCGCAGATAGCATAAAAGCATATACAAAAATCTGTTTTCGTAAACCGCGTAATCGCTGAGTTTTTCTACCATATAAAGCTGGTCGGGCACAATGTCCGCCCCATCTTCGGGTACGCGGGTTATCAGATCGCCGTGCTTTGCAAGATGCTCGACCGAGTCCTTTGAAATACGTTTAACCTTTTCAATGGGTATAACTTCGCCGTCGGTGCGTATAAACTGCCTTTCTTCGCGCACGGCGTTTTCGACGAAAACCAGCCCTTCCTCAATCGTTTTGACCCAGTCCTCGTCTATCCGGCACAAATATTTTGTTGTGATAAATTTGTCATCGGTTTCGTTATTCCGCGTTATCGCCTTTCTATCCTTTTCACACAGAGTGTTTTCAAAGGTTTCCTTGCGGTAATTTTTAAACGCCCGATAATAAATATCCAAAACGCCCATAAAGTTTTTTTCCTTATTTCAGGCTTCCCTTCGGGGAAGCTGTCGCGAGCGTGAGCGAGCGACTGATGAGGTTTTATATATTCTGCTCAATCAATCTGATAGCTTCCTTGCATAAAGGCAGCTTATCCTCGCCGAACAGCTCGTCGAGATACCCGCACACCCCGTCAGCCATCTGCTTTACGTACACCGGGTTTTTAGATTCGAGCTTCCTGAACACCTTCCTCGACAGTATGTCGTCAAGCCCCTCCAGCTCGCTTCCTCCGCAACCCACTATCACCGGTACGTAGCTTCTTATCTGCTTCATTATTCGGTTCCCGAACGTGATATGAAACGTCTTTATCATATATTCGTCCAAACACTTCAACCGCCTTATATTCCTGTCGCTTATCGCGTATTCTCGCTGCGCCCGCGCAAACAGCTCTTCGAGCCGCACCGCGCTCAGCTTCATTCCCTTACAGCTTTTCGCCTCGAACGGCACCGCCTTTTTGTCAAGATTCAGCACCATCGCCCTGTCGTATACCTTATCCGATATCGAAAACGTACTGTCATCGTTGTTCGCCGTACCCACAAACCACATATTCGTCGGAAGCCTCAGCTTTCCGTTCTTCTGCAACAACTTCGGGTCGTTTTCCCATTTGTCCGCCACTACGTCCAGATTCCTACCGTCCGGGTTCGGGATTTCCAACAACGACAAAAACTCCGCAAAATAGTATTCCACTCGCGCTATGTTCATTTCGTCCAGAACGGTTATGTATATCTCGTCGTTGCAGTTCGCCTCGTACATCTTATACAACAGCGTCGTTTCGTTGAACCGCTTTGTGAATTCGTTATAGTACCCCACCAGGTCCGTACGCTCTTTCCACATCGGCTGGATGGGTACGATTACCGTCTTGTTGTCTAAAAACTCTCCGAACGCGTACGCCAGCGAGGTTTTACCCGTACCCGACATACCTTGCAGTATTATCAGCTTTGTTACCGCAAGCCCGCCTATAAACCGCCTTATATCCTCTATATCGTAATATAATTTCAACCGACCCGCCGCGAAGTTTCTGAACTCCTCGCACACCCCTTGCAAGCTCGTCTCTCCGTCGTACTCGGGCGAGGGTTTGTTTTCGTATTCTTTGTCTATCTCCGTCAGCATATAGAAGCGCGAGCCGTTGCCCTTCGCTTCTTCCCCGTCCTCCGTCTTTTCTGCCGTGCCCAAAGGCGCGGGACGCGCGCAATCGGGCGGGATATATACGGGGGTCTGCGCCGTTTTAATGCTTTCCGCAAGGTTATCGAGCTTTTTATCGAGTCTTTTTTCGGCAAGCTCCGCCTCCTCTTTCCGCGCCGCTTCCTCCTTGCCCGAAAGCTCCTCTTTGAGCGCTGTGGCACGACCCGTTTCCGACACGACGAGCCGCACCGCGAGCACGATTACGAGCACGAGAATAACGACGGAATACACAAGCAAAGCGGTTTTGCTTGTGACCGTATTCCATATTCTGTTGCCGACCGCCGCCCAGTCGACGGCGCCGAGCGCGTAATATGCTTTAATCATTGCCCTTACCTCAACCGTTAAGCGCTTTGCGGATAAACGTAATATCCTCGTCGCCGAAAATTTTTTCAATCATACCCGCAAGCGTAGCCCCGCCGTTTTCGCCGCGATATATGTCGGTGTTTTTGAGAAGCGGAACTATCTTGGAGGTAAACGCGCATACAAGCGCCTCGTTCTCGTCGCCGCCGCAGTCGATTATGACCGAGGTGAATTTTTCAAGCGACTGAACGTCTTTATTGCCTATGGCGAACCTGCCGGTCGCGTTCACCGCTTCCGCAAGCTCGTCAATCCTCTTCCAACTCTTTTCGGAAAGGAAGCACCTTTCGCGCACTTCCGAAACCATTTCGTTAAGCGCGGCACGCGTAACGTTTTTGGCCTCCGCTTCGGGGAATTCGCCCTCCGCCGCGGAAGCTATCACGTCGACGTGTATAAACGCCTTGGAGAGTTCGGGCGGAAGCTCGCGCTCGCCCTCGGCGGCAACGAGTACGTACGTTATATTGTCGGGCAAAACGAGGGTAAGCTCGTCGCTTAACTCAATCGCCCGCTCCTCCGACGGATACACCGAATGCAGTATAAAGTCGCCGAAGTATTTTTTCAGGTTCGCACCCTTTACGCCCGCCAGCACCACCGCCATGTTTTTATCGGGCGTCAGACACGCGGAGTTGAGCGTATTTGCGAAATCGGAGGTCACGAACGCTTCAGCCTCTTCCACCCACAGCAAATCTTCGGGCTCGTCCCAGTTGTCGCCCGCGGCGGTGTATGCGGTATTGCCGAAATACGCATTAAGCGCGGCGGTAAACTCGGGCAGGATTTGAGCATTTGCGCAGTTAACGTAAACAGCCTTGCCCGCCGTTATAGCGGCGATGAGCGCGCGCACGGAGGACGCTTCAACCGAAACGCCCTTATAAAGCATAAACGCGCGGAAGTTATCGCAAAGCTCCGTAAAGGACGCCTTCTTCTCGTACACGGGCGCAATCCGCTCCTCTTCGCCAAACGCCGCGGCGTACTGCGCCTTCACCTCTTTGTCGGGCTGTTGCTCTTCGGGCTGTTCTTCCTCAATTTCGGGCGCGGGCGCGGGGACGGGCTCCTCGTAGGAAATTTTCGCTATTTCTTTAAAGCACCCCACTCTTTCGACTATATCGCCCAGAACCTCCTTGGGGTAAAGCCTTCGTTGCAGTCTGCGCCTCTTTGATATAACTATTATGTAAATCAATGCAAACACGTTTCCGACCGCGAGCAACGCGGCCAGAACCGCGCAAAGTATAAAATTCTCTTCGGGAATATTCACGTATAAAAGCGCGCCGCACATGCCGTCGTAATACAGCGTAACCATAAGCGCGAAGAAAAGTCTGAGCCCGAAAGACAGCTTCTTTTTCTCTCTTGTTACCGCTTCTTCCTCTCTCGTGCGGGTAAAGCCTACGGGCATTATATCGTCGGTTACGTCCTCGCGCAAAGCGTCGTCCTTGCCGAACACGTGCTCTTTAAGCGTTATTTCGCCTTTCAGCCTGATATCCGCCGCACTTTCGCCGATACGGATTTCATATGAACCGCCCTCGACGCGGTAAACGCCGTTTTCTTCGTCGTACGTCCTGAACGTGCCCGCGTCAAACGGGATTTCCACCTTGACTGCGTCGCCCTTGCCGATAAACGTCCTTTTAAAGCCGCGTAAAAGCCTGTGTTTAAACGACGACGAGGTTGCGACGTTTGAAATATACATCTGCGGAACGGCATAGCCGTCGCAACCGCCGACGTTAACCGCCGTAAAGCTTACGCCGTTTTCGGTAACGGTAAGATTTCTGTATTCGAACGAGGTATAGGAAAGCCCGTGCCCGAAAGCAAACCGCACGTTGTCGCGGTCGGTATAACCGGATACGCTTGCATAACCCTCCTTTTCGGACAAAACCGCGGGGAAGGTTTCGGCAAGCTTACCCGACGGGCAGACTTCGCCCGTGAGTATATCCGCGACGGCGGCGTGAACGGCCTGACCGCCCCGCCCGGTAAATAGTATCGCCGACGCCCGGTCGGCAAACGGCATATCGATTGCGCCGTCCGCGCTGACGACGGCTATATATTTTATCTTTTTCGCCGAAAGCTCGTCTAAAAGCTCACGCTGCCCCTCGGGCAACTCCTTCGCGCCCTTTGCCGCCGAGAGATATACGAGCGCGCAATCCGCCTGAGCGCAGAGCTCCGTAGCGGAGGCGATAAGGTCGCCGCGCCCGCGCTGCCCTTTGGCGTAGCCGTGAGCGTAACCGACCGTTTCGATATCGAAATCGTTCAGGACTTCGAAAGGAAGCCTGACCGCGGTTGGCGTCGTCTTTACGAGCTCTGTCTGATAGTCGGCGTTTTTTGCGTATTCGCCGATTACCGCGACTTTGGTTTTGAAATCGAGCGGAAGTATGCCGCCCTTGTTTTCGAGAAGCACGACACTCTCCGCCGCGGCAAGCCGAGCGAGCTTATCGTGCAGGCGCTCGTTGAATAGAGCGTCCCGCCCGATATCGAGCGAGCTGCGCGCCCCGTCAACCGAAGCCGGAGTCTGCGCGCGCAGATTTAATAGCGCGGATATTACGTCGTCGCAAGCGCGGTCGACAATCCGTTCGTCGAGAATTTCGCCGCAACGCTTTCTGCGGTCGAATTCGGCAAGCGTGATTTTGCGCGCGGAATACTCCGATTCGGATTTTTTATAAAGCTCGGTAAGCGTTTTAAGACGGGGAAAAAGCTCTTCGGAAATGTCGCGCTTTAAAAATACGAGCGAGCACCCGTAAAAAAGATACCGCGCGACCTCCTCCGTCTCGGACGCCGCGCCGTATAAAAGCCCGCCGAAGCGGTACTCGGGCGGAAGTTTTTCCGCCTCTTCTATGCTGTGAACTAATACCGAAGCAGGCTGCGCACCGCCGAAAACGCAGCTTTCGAAAAGCTTTAAGCTTTCTTTCGCGCCGTCCGCAGACGAACTCTCGAAGTTTACGAGTACGCCGGCAGAGGCAACCCCGCCGATTTTCTGCGCGGCAAAATTGCCCGAAAGGAAATAATCCTCGGACGAATTTTCACGGTTTAAATCATTGCTTACGTTGAAATACGCGTTTTCCGCGGCGGCTTTCGCCTCGTTGCCGACGGCGCGGTAAACTTCACGGATAAGCGGCATATCGAATGTGCGGCAAAGCGTGTTGTCCGACGGAAAAAGCGTTTGATAAGCCCCTGCTTTACCCGACAAAGGATTTGCCGAAAGCGAAAATACGGGGAATTTATAATTGTCGACCGAGCTGCTTTCGTAAAGCCTGGAAGATATGATAAGGCGTAGCTTCTGGTCAAAAGACATTCTTATAATAAGCTCTTCGTTTTTCAACATACCGGTCACCCCTTAGTCAGTCTTGAATGATTTTTTAAAATCAGTCGGCATATATTATACCACATACGCCGCATTATGGCAATTATTTGATCAATTTGTGAAAAATTTTTTAAGAGTTTGTTTTGAATATACGACTGTGCGCCATAATTTTACCGAAACGATAAAAATAAGTCAAACGTTCTCAATCGAGAACTGTTAAATTTTTTGCAAATCGTACAATTTAATAGTAGGTTCTTAATTGAGAACGGGAGTTTATATTATGAGTTTGGCGGAAGCAATAAAAATACGTATTTTGATTTTACGCTGAAAGCGCAATCGCGTTATGAAGCCGTTTTCCTTATGGTACGAAAAATAAACCTAATCCGAAAATTCGGATTAGGTTATAACTGGTGCACCATAAGGAGTTCGAATCCCTAGCCTTCGGTTCCGTAGACCGACGCTCTATCCAGTTGAGCTAATGGTGCATATTAAGCTGTTTTGCTGCTTTTATACGGCTGCCTTCGGTTCCGTAGACCTTCTCGACGTCGGCAAAGAAAGCCCGCCGTCTCGGTCGCCGCTTGCGCCCTTGTCTTTACGCAAGCTCGTCGCTCTATCCGGTTGAGCTAATGGTGCGTAATTTTCAACAGCTTTTTAATTATAGTATGCGGGGAAATTTTTGTCAATCAATTTAAGCGGATTATTTCCGCACACATATATAATATTTTTAAATTACGGACGGTTACCGATTGCAACCGCCCGTAAGCTTTTATAATTTAATCCTTATCCTTTTTGGGCAAATCCTGCGTAAGCGGAGTCTTTATATCGTGCAACTGACTTTCCGTCATATTTCCGTTTTTACGCTCGATTTTTATTTCCCACTGAATAAGGAATGTGAGCGCTGCGCGCAATAAAATTATCGCGCCGAGGATTAACAGCTCGTTCCACTCGCGCACGATTACCGTACGCAGTAGCTCGCCGCCCATTTTAAATTCAAGCGAAAGCGCAATGCCCTCGGCAAGTTTAAGGCGCGTATGCTCCTGCCGCTTTATAAGCCCTATCACCGCCGAAACAATCGCGTATATCAAAATGACTATACCAACGCACTCGACGGCAAGTATAAGGTAATTGACTATTATATCGAAAACTTCGGATATCTTTTCGAAAACGACCATAACGCACTTCCTTTGCAGTTCTTGTATATAATACTACAAAGCAAGCGGTTTGTCAATACCCGAAATCCGCTTTTTCTGCGGTTTAGGGCAACCTACCATTAAACATTTTAATCACATTTTCGAAAGCAGGTAACCTACAAAATTCTCCGCTTCCTTTCTCTGCGAATTACTGAGCTTCGAATACAGCCCGAGCCAGAGCTTTTCGTCCTCCGTAAGTTCGCGCATAACGTTCACGTTGCCGAAGTCGTCCTCGCGCCCCAGAATGTAGTCCGCAGAGCACTCGAAAGCGTCCGCAAGCGCGCACACGAATTTCGCCGACGGCTCCACCTTGCCGCTTTCCCAAAAGTTTACTGCCTTGGGGCTTACGCCCGTAATTTTTGCCAGCATTCGCTGGCTAATACCTTTTTCTTCCCTTAACTGTTTAATTCTGTACATATTTTACCTCATATTATCAGTAATATAATGGAAAAATATTACACACTTTTGCTTGACAATTACTTTTTTTACTTATATAATATAATAAAAGTGTAATATATTACACAAAAAGGAGAACTGAAAGATGAAAAAAGTAATTGCGAGCATAGTCACGGTTATTGCGGTTTTCGCGCTGTGTCTTACTTTGACTGCGTGTTCGACAGGTATTGCGGGTACGTACAAATTCGAATCGATGAGTATGGACCAAGGCGGGTTGAAAATCGAGCTGAAAGTCGGCGAAAGCTATATGGGCGTATCCCTTTCGGAGGACGCGATTGTTATGACCGTAAAAGACGACAACACGTTTGAAATCAAAATGAATATGGGCGACGAAACGACCGAAACGGGAACGTGGGAAGAAAAAGACGGGAAGTACTATCTTACCGCCGACGGAGAAACCATCGAAGTTGCGCTCGACGGCAATACCCTTAAATTCGAAATGGAAGGAATGAAACTCGTACTTAAAAAATGACGCATAAACAAAGCGCCCCGCCGACTTTAAGTCGGCGGGGCGCCGTTTTATTTTATTTACAGCCCCAGACCACTTTCACGCCCGAGCCGCCGCCCGTCCACGCCTTATCCCACTTGGAAGGCAAGCCGAAAAATGGTTTTTTGCGCACGCAGCGCACCGTCACGTTGCAATCGCCGAACGCGCACATCGCGATAATCGCCACGTTTTTGGGTATCGTTATCTCGCTTATGCCGCTGCCCGCAAAAGCCCACCTGCCTATCGAAACGAGCCCCTCGGGCAACCTGAGCGAGGTAAGCGACTTGCAGTCGCGGAATGCCGCCTCCCCTATCTGCGTTACAGCCGCGGGGATACCGATGGTTTTGAGCGCAACGCAGTCCTTGAAGGCACGGTTGCCGAGCGAAGTTACCGACTGCGGAATTACAATATTTTCAAGCGCGGTACAGCCCGAAAAAAGTTCGTCGTCGATAAGCTTCAAATCGGGCGGAAGCACGATTTCCTTAAGCGAAACGCAGCCCGAAAACGCACTGAACCACACCGCCGTAACGCTTTTCGGCAAAATTATGCTTTTAAGCGAAGCGCAACCGGAAAACGCCCATCTGCCTATCGCCGTAAGCCCTTCGGGCAAAGATATTTCGGATAACCCCGCGCAGCCGCGGAAAGCTTCGTCGCTTACCGTCTTTAACGTTGACGGGATACTCAGCGACGTAAGGTTAACGCAACCTTTGAAAGCGCTGAACCCTATCGCGGTGACGCCTTCCGGCAGAACCGCTTCCGTAAGCGAATTACATCCCGCGAACGCATCGTAGCCTATTTTTGTGACCCCCACAGGAATAATAACGCATTTTGCGCTACCGTTGTATTTGTTCAGTTGTCCGTCCCTGATATCGAATTCATATCTGTCAAATTCCACCATAAATATCCGCCTCTCATATTCAGTCTGTATTATATTATAACAAATACGTTCACAATAATCAATATATTTCCGTACGGAAATTAAAAAACGACCCGCTTACAAAAAGCGGGTCTGTTTTACTTTTCCTATTTAAAATATGCCACTATAATTTCCGAAAGCGGTTTTATAATGCTTTTAACGTCCGTATCCGTAGTGTTAATGCAAATATTATAGCCCGCTTTATCGCCCCAGGCACGGGGCGAGTACAAATCGTGCGTGGACTTCCTCGCGCCGTCTATGTGTCTGATTTTACGCTCGATTTCCTTATCCGTAAGTATTTCGTCCGTCTGAGCCCTGCTTCTTATCCGCGCTATTTTCGACCGCATATCGGCGTAAACGAAAATTTTAAATGGCTTTAAATCCGCCAGTGCGACGTCCGCGCCCCTGCCGACTATTACGCAGTCTGATTTTGCCGCGATATCCCTGATTATATTGTGCTGTTTTGCTATAAGCATAGCCGAATTGCTTATGCTTTTGACCTGCGAAAAAGTTCTGCCGATTGTTACGGGGTAATTAGCTATACCTTGCTCCAGCTTATCGCGAAGATAATTTTCGTCGAGCTTGGTCTGCTCCGCAACCGCCTGAATTATTTCACTGTCCACATAGTTAAAGCCGAGCGCCTCGGCAAGCCTTTTGCCTGTTTCCCTGCCGCCGCTTCCGAACTCGCGGCTGACCGTAACAATTTTTTTCATATTGAACCCATTTACGCCTTGCTTTTTACCTTCATCATGCGGATAACGGCGGCGCGTTCGTTTTCGTCGAGCTTACTTTTTATATACTTTATCGTTTCTTCGAGCTGGGGTATCATAACGTATTCGAGCGCGTTTACGCGGCGCTTGTTCCGCTCGATTTCCTCGGCGAGAAGGCGCACCGATTTTTCCGTTGCGGCTAGCTCGAGCATTTTCGGAAGCAGGCGCGAGGCGCGCTCGACCGAGTAGTCCGCTTCGCTCGTGATTTCGGAATACGCATAAGGCAGCCCGTCCGAGCGTTTTTCGTTTAAAAGCTTTATATCGGGCACTTCCACGCCCATTATGCTTAAAACGCCGCACTCCGCCTTTACCGCTACCGACGGCATGGAAAAAGCCGTTTCCGCACGGTAAGCGGGCGTAACCGAACGCGCTACCGAAAATTGACGGAGCGTTTCGGAAAGCTCTTCCTCGACCTCGTCGCGGAGCCGCTTGTTTTCCCTTATAATCGCGGAAAATCTGCGAACCATTTCGTCCGATTTGTCTTTTAAAAGTTTGTGTCCCCTCACCGCCGTATTCAGCCTTGCTTTCAGCTTTTTGAGCTCCATACGGGTAGGGTTTACGTTTAATCTTGACATAAAAATCCTTATTATGGCTTCCCTTGACGGGGAAGCTCCGCGCAGCTTGCGTAGCGGTGGTGAGGTCGACTTAAAGCCTCATCCGTCTTGACCTTACGGTCAAGCCACCTTCCCCGAAAGGGAAGTCCGAATCAATGCATATATTTTTCGATTAAATCCTGCCTGATTCTTTTCAATTCGCCTATCGGCAAAATTTTCAGAAGCTGCCAGCCCAGATCGAGCGTTTCCTCTACGGAGCGGTCTGCGGTGAAGCCCTGATTTACGTAAAGCTTTTCAAACTCCTCGGCAAACTTCGCGTAAAGCTTATCTATATCCGAAAGCGCCGCTTCGCCGAGAATTGCCGAAAGCTCCTTGCTCTCCTTGCCGCTTGCGTACGCCGCGAACAGCTGGTTCATCGTAGCCGCGTGGTCCTCGCGGGTTTTGCCCTTGCCTATGCCCTTGTCTTTAAGGCGCGACAGAGACGGCAAAACGTCTATGGGCGGGTTTATGCCCTTTTTATACAAATCACGCGAAAGGATAATCTGCCCCTCGGTTATATAACCCGTAAGGTCGGGTATAGGGTGGGTTTTATCGTCCTCGGGCATGGTCAGAATAGGTATCTGAGTTATCGAACCTTCCGAGCCGCGTATTCTGCCGGCGCGCTCGTAAAGGGTTGCGAGGTCGGTATAAAGATAACCGGGATAGCCGCGCCTGCCGGGCACTTCGCGGCGGGCGGCGGAAACTTCGCGCAGCGCCTCCGCATAGTTGGTGATATCCGTCATTATGACGAGCACGTGCATACCGCACGTAAACGCGAGGTATTCCGCGCAGGTAAGCGCCATACGCGGCGTGGCGATACGCTCGACCGCGGGGTCGTTTGCGAGGTTGGTGAAAAGCACCGTCCTCTCTATCGCGCCCGTCTTTTTAAAGTCGTCTACAAAATACTGCGCTTCCTCGAAGGTTATGCCTATCGCGGCGAAAACAACCGCGAATTTACTGTCCGTACCCCTGACCTTAGCCTGCCTTGCTATCTGCGCGGCAAGCTCCGCATGGGGAAGTCCGCTCATCGAGAACACGGGCAGCTTCTGCCCTCTTACGAGGGTATTGAGCCCGTCTATAGCGGATATACCCGTCTGAATAAATTCGTCGGGGTAATTCCTCGCGGCGGGGTTTATGGGCTCGCCGTTGATATCGAGCACTTTATCGGGGATAACGGGCGCGCCGCCGTCGCGCGGGTTGCCCATACCGTCGAACACTCTGCCGAGCATATCCCTAGAACACGCGAGCTGCTGCCCGTGCCCGGTGAAGCGGGCGCGCGCGGAGGATATCTGCAACCCCTGCGAATTTTCGAAAAGCTGCACGACAGCCTTGTCGCGGTTTACTTCCAGCACTTTACCGCGGCGTATACCGCCGTCGGCACAGACTATATCCACAAGCTCGTTGTAGGTTACGCCCTCAACGCCCTCGACGGACATAAGGGGCCCGACCACTTCGCGAATCGTCTTGTATTCCTTAAACATTCTCTTCGCCCCCTTGTACAAGCGATTTCATTTCCGCGCCCATAATTTTCGAAATTTCGTCGAACTCGGCGAGGTTTTTTTCCTCGATATACTTCGCCCTGCCTATTTTATCCTTGCATGACAACGCAAGGATTTCGTTCAGCGAAGCGAAGTTTTCTATCGCCTCGCCCGCGCGGGAGTTGAATTCATATATAAGCTTGAGCATTAAAAATTGCTTTTGCATAGAGGTATAAGTATCCACGTCGTCGAACGCGTTCTGATGCAGATAGTCCTCTCTTATAATCTTCGCCGTTTCCATTGTAAGCCTGTCTTTGGACGAAAGCGCGTCCATACCGACGAGCCTTACTATTTCGTCGAGCGCCGCTTCCTCCTGCAAAACCGTCATGACAAACTGACGGTATTTCGCGAAATCCGCGCTGACGTTATCCGTGTACCAGTCGCGCATTTTGTCGGCGTAGAGCGAGTAGCTTATAAGCCAGTCGATAGCGGGGAAATGGCGCTTATACGCAAGCGAAGCCGAAAGCCCCCAGAAAACCTTGACTATGCGGAGGGTCGCCTGCGAAACGGGCTCGGACAAATCGCCGCCCGGAGGGGAAACCGCGCCTATCGCGGTTACGGAGCCGGTGCGCTCGGCGCTGCCTAAAAGCCGCACTATGCCGGCGCGTTCGTAGAACTCCGCAAGGCGGCTCGAAAGATACGCGGGATAACCCTCGTCGCCGGGCATCTCTTCGAGGCGTCCGCTCATTTCACGCAAGGCTTCCGCCCAGCGCGACGTAGAATCCGCCATAATAGCCACGTTATAGCCCATATCGCGGAAATACTCCGCAATTGTTATGCCCGTATAAATCGAAGCTTCGCGCGCGGCGACCGGCATATCCGAAGTGTTCGCAATAAGTATGGTGCGCTTCATTAAGGGCTCGCCCGTTTTCGGGTCGGTCAACTCGGGAAATTCGTTTAAAACGTCCGTCATCTCGTTGCCGCGCTCGCCGCAGCCTACGTAGACTATGATGTCCGCGTCCGCCCACTTTGCAAGCTGGTGCTGGACGACCGTTTTGCCGCTGCCGAAAGGCCCGGGCACCGCCGCAACGCCGCCGCGCGCGACGGGGAAAAGCGTGTCGATAACCCTCTGACCCGTTACCATAGGCTTATCGGGCGAAAGCTTTTCCTTGTACGGTCTGCCCTTTCTTACCGGCCATTTGCGGAGCATTGCCACCGGCTTTTTGCCCGAATCGGTCTGGATTACGGCAACCGTATCCTCTATCGTAAAGTCGCCCTCCTCGATACTTGCGATTTTCCCGCTTATACCGTTGGGGACTAAAATTCTGTGCTCTATAATTTCGGTTTCCTGCACCACGCCGAGGATATCGCCCGCCTCTACGGCGTCGCCCGCTTTGACGCGGGGCGAAAACTTCCACTTTTTATCTCTGTCGAGGTTGTTTACCGATACGCCCCTCGATATGCGGGACCCGTATTTGAAAAACAAAGTCGTCAGCGGGCGCTGAATACCGTCGAATATGCCCGAAATAAGTCCGGGCGCAAGCTCTACCGAAAGCGGCTCGCCCGTGGAGGTAACCTCTTCGCCGGGGCCGAGCCCGGCGGTTTCTTCATAAACCTGAACAGAGGCTTTATCCCCGCGAAGCTCGATAACCTCGCCGATAAGCCCCTTATCGGAAACGCGGACAACGTCGTACATTTTACTGTCCGCCATACCCTCCGCGATAATCAGCGGCCCTGAAACCTTTACTGTTTTTCCCATAAACCATCCTTTTCGTAAAAATTCGCCTTGCGTATTTTTACGAGTTTATTCTTTATTATAGGCTTCCCCTTCGGGGAAGCTGTCCCGTAGCTTGCGTAAGGGACTGATGAGGTTTGCGCCTCGTCCGCCTACGCCTTCACGGCGCAGCCACCTTCCCCAAAAGGGAAGGCTTTATTAATGTTAATTATTAAACAAAATATCAACGCCTAACGCGCGCTCCATCGCGCTCTTCAAAAGCTCGGTGCCGTAGCCAGTGCTTCCGTTTTGCGACGGTATGCTTAAAATTACGGGATAAGGCTGCTCGTCGAACCTTTTCAGAAATTCCGTTAAAGGACGCGCAAGCTCTTCCGTAATGAAAATAACTTTATATTCCTTTGCAATCGCGCGCAGCGTTTCCCGTACCTTTGCCTCGTTTTCCGCGGGGAAGGTTGCAACCCCCGCCGCCTTGAACACGGTTATGCTGTCGCCGTCGCCTATAATCGCTAATTTACCGCTTTCCATTTTTCACCCGTCGACCTCAGCCGCCTTTTGATATCCGTGTCATTCATACCTGCGAGAATACACGCGAAAAGTATCCTGACGTCTGCGTTTTCGGCGCGCCGCCTGAATACGTAATATAAAAACGGTCTGTTTTTTTCAAGCTCGTATTTGTTCGCGGCAAGATAATTCGCCTCGTAGCTTTCCTGCAAGCGTTCCGCGCGGGTGAACGGCAACCCCGCCGCCCTGTCGGCAAGGCACAGCCGCAAAAATTCGGCGTACTCCGTACCGTCGAGCGCGTGCTCGGCCTCGTCCGCGTTTTCCGAAAACAGCTTTGCAAGCTCCTTTTCGGCGAGCTTTCCGCCGGGAAGATAGAACTGCGAAGCGTATTTTGCGGAAGCCGAACGAAGCGCGGTCAAAATATTTATCATATCCGCTCTGGTGCGGATAAGCTTTTTGAGCGTTTTGTCCTTCCTGCACGACTCGTTGAGCCGTTTGAAAAGAGCTTTATCGAAAATCGCGCCCGTTTCCGCGCCGGAGGCGTCGTTTTTACGCTCCTCCGAAAACAGCGCCGCGCCCTCGGCGAGGGCTTCGGCAAGATACTTGTCCAGCCCGTCGTATTTGCCGAGCGCAATTCGATCCGCGATAAAATCGGCGGAAACAAGCCCGTCGGGCGCTAAAAGATTTTGCTTGTCCAGCCCGAGGTAATGCGCCTTTAACAGTGCTTTCGCATTATGAAAATCGCGCGGAGCGAGGAAATACTGCAATTCGGTATCCGACGGCGAATATTCGCGGATAAACGCGTCGATATCCCTCTCGTCCGCAACGACCAGCTTTTCGTACCCGTAAACCGACGTAACCTCGACGCCTCTGCCGAAGCCGCTTTCCGTGAGCGCGCGCAAAGCTTCCTCCGCGCCGCCCTCGCAGAGCCGGAATATCTTATCTTTCAAGAGATATTTTTCTTTGGCGGCGATTACGCCGTTTGTGTACAGTAAATCCTTTGCCATCAATCGGTCACTCCGAAAATTCCGGCGGCGATTTCCGCCTGATACTTTTCTCTGTCGGCCGCGAGTATCGCGCCGTAAGAAAGGTTTTTGTCGCACTTTGTGCCAACGAGCATACACCCGCCGTCGATATCCGCGCGCTTTGCCGAAACTTTAAGCTTTTTTGTTTTGACGACTTCGAGCGCCGCCGCCTTTTCCGCATAACGGAAATTCGCGGCGAACATAATTTCGTCGCCCTCGTCCGCAAATTCGGTCAGAAGCGCGTTCATTAGATATAAGCTGTCGCCCTCGTTAAGCTCGGTCAGTCCCTTTAAAGCCCGCGCGTAAACCTCGTCTATGACCGCGCGTTTTTCGCCGAGCAGAATTTTTGCGCCGTCAAGCCTTGCGGTAGCCGATTTTCCGTCGGATATCGCCCTGACCTTTTCAGCCACTTCCGCGCGCGCGCCCGCCTTAACCCTGTCGGCGCGGGCGTTCGCTTCCGAAACTGTCCGCGCAGCCTTATTTTCCGCGTCGCCGATAATCGCGCGCGCCTCGTTTTCGGCGTCGGCGATTATTCTGTCAACGATTGCCTGCCCGTCCATATTAACCTACAAGAGGGATAAGCATTATCGAAATGATGAGCCCCAGAATAGCGTAGAACTCTATCATTGCGGGGTAGATAATCAGCTTACCGCCGAGCGAATCCTGCTTGCCGACCGCATATATACAGTTCGCAGCGGATTTGCCCTGGAATATACCCGTCAGAAGGCCGGAAACCGCCATAGGTATAACCGCGCCGAGCATAGCCCAGCCCTGCGAAAGGGTCATGCCCGCTTCAATCGAACCGGAAGCGATTATGCCGATAATAAAACCGTAAATACCCTGCGTTGCGGGAAGAAGCACGAGTACGAGCACTTTACCGAACTTGTCGGGCGCCTCGCCCAGAACGCCCGCCGCCGCGGACCCGGTTTTGAAAAGGCCTATGCTCGAACCTATTCCGCAAAGAAGCACGCACAGCGCGACGCCTATCATGGCGACCGCGAACCCCGTGTAGCCCATTTCCGTGGCTTTTTCGCCTACGGTCTGCAAAATCTGATCCCCTTCTGCCAAAAGTGATGAAAACATTTTATTTGAATCCTCCAAAAAGATTACTTTTCATTATTACAGGCTTCCCCTTCGGAGAAGCTGTCGCAACCGAAAGGTTGTGACTGATGAGGTTTATGCCTCATCGCCTACGCATTCACGGCACAGTCACCTTCCCCGACAGGGAAGGCTCAATTATTGATATACACGTATTTGTGCCTAGAGCCGAGCGGAGCGAACAATTCACCCTCGCCCTCGTAAAACCTGCCGTAAAACTCGACGTACTGCAACCTCGCGTCGTGGATATACGCGCCCAAAAGCCCTATCGCAAGGTTGAACACGTGGCCTATGACCATAATCAGCACGCCTAAGATTATGAAAGCGACGTTGCCGCTCGACATAAGCGCGACCGAGTTGGAAGTGACGATATCCGCTATGACCGCGCCCGCGAGCATCAGCCCGTAAAGCCTTGCGTAGCTTAAAATATCCGAAGCGTAGTTGATTACGCCGTAAGCCGAGCCGAAGCCTTTTGTGAATTTGCCGAGCAGCTTTTCCTTTCTGCCCGCCGTGAATATCGCAACAACGAGGCTTACCCCCGCGATTATGCCGCCGACAAGCTTTAGAGCGGGCGCCCCGAATTCGTCGATAAAGCCGACAAGCGCAAGCTCCACCCCCGCCGAGAACATTGCCCAGACGAGCCCGTCCAGAACGCCGTCCCAGACCTTTCCTCTGCGGAAATTCTGCACGGCGAGACACACGTACCCCGCGAACAGCTGAACCACGCCTATAATCATACTTATAATCAGCAGCGCGGGCACTTTAATCCCCGCAAGCGACCAGCTCATTGCCGCGCCCTGCATATCCGGCATAACCTTAAACGGCAGCAGCGCGAACCCGAAAAACGAATTGAAAAGGAAGCCCCAGATTACGGTGAATATACCGCCTACGGCGAACACGCCGCCTAATCTGCCGAGCATAGTGTCGCGGCGGCTTGTTTTAAGCTTTATAAACAGCCCGCCGATTATCATCATCAGCCCGTAGCCGATATCAGCCATAATGAAGCCCAGAAACACACTGTAAAAGAAAGCCATTACAGTGTTGGGGTCCATTTCGCGGTAGTTTGGCGGCGAATACATATTCGTCACCGCCTCGAAATTTTTCACAACCTTATTGTTTTTTAGCAACGTCGGCGGAATTTCCCCCTCCGACGGCTCGGAAAATCCGTAATACAGCGCGCGCCCCGTACCGATAAGCGCGGCGGAAACCCTTTCCTGCGCCTCCGCGGGGACGTACGCCTCGATTAAAACGGTTTTCTGCGTGGCGCGCATCTTCTCGGAAAGCTCGGCTTTTTCAAGCTCGAACGCGGTATAATCGCAGTATATTTCCAGCGGGCGAAGCTCCGCGCGCAGTCCGATGAGCGAAGCCGAAATTTCTTCGAGCTCGCTTTCGCGCCGTGCTCGCTCTTCCGTGAGCGAGCGGTATATCTCTTCGCCGCTTTTATCCCCCGTGAACGGGCAATCGGTAAATCCCGCCGCAGCCAGCGCCCCGTCGGTCTCCTCGGCAACGCTCTTGTGCGCCGCGACCATTATGACCGAATTTTCCGCGTCGCCGCCGATTACCGAATATACTGCGAGTTTATTTTCGGCGAGCGCGCTTTGAAGCGTTTTTATACCGCCGGCGGGCGACGAGCCCAGCCTGAATTTTACGTGCGCGGTGCCGTCCGCTCCGAGCGGCTGCATTACGCCCGAATATATTTTGGCGATTTCGAGCTGCTTGTCGAGCTTGGAAATTGCCGACTTTATTTTTTTACGCCTGTCCTCGCACCCGAAAATTTTGTCGGCGCATTCTTCGGCGCCGTCGCGAAGCTCTTTCGCCGACATAAATTCGGCAAAGCTTATTTCGTCGCTCGTTTTAAAGGACTTGTCCTCTTTTATCGCCTTTGCGCACGCGTCTGCAAGCTTTCCGCGCGCCTCTTCCAGCCTCGAAAGATATGCGCGCAGCTCTTCGCAGTCGAAATCGAGCGGAGAGGTGTCCGCCTCTTCGCCGTGCGATTTTATCTCGACCGCGCCAGTACCCGTAAGCGCGTTCAAAACGGCGTCCTTATCGTACGCCATCGCAACGAGATTGAGTTTGCTCATTTCAGCGATTGCCACGCTTCACCCTCCGGATTACGTCGTTTACAGCTCTGTCGGTATCTTTAAGCTTATCGGCGCAATATTTCGCCGCTTCCGCG
Organism: uncultured Clostridia bacterium; assembly: GCA_947572415.1. GTDB lineage: Bacteria > Bacillota > Clostridia > Christensenellales > Borkfalkiaceae > Coproplasma. Next base: position 48,119 of record CANPBT010000003.1, read on the forward strand.
CGTTTTACGGTTATCTGCTGTTCATACGCCTTTTGCGCGTCCTCTTCCGCAAGCTTCAAAGTCTTTTCGCGGTACGCCTTGCACTCCGCCTCGCAGAGCTTTAATATCTCCGCCTGACGCTCTTCCGCGGCAGCGACAATCGCCGCCGCCCTTTCGAGTGCGTTCGCTTTGATTTCGGCAGCTTTCGCTTCCGCTTCGGTTATTGACTTAATTATCTGCTGCATATGAAATCCTCTGTTTATTATACCCTTAGAGTTTAACACAAATACAATTTAATTGCAATAAAAAATTTGCGGTTTTATGTTACAAAACCACAATTTTCATATTATATTCACACCGGCAACCCTTTTGTCATGCGTCAGCAATAGCCGTACCTTTTACGGTACGCTATCACAAACGCCGCGGAAATCAGCATAGAGCCTATTTCGGCGAACACGCTTGCCGCCCATACTCCGTCCAGCCCCCAGAAAAGCGGAAAAACCATTATGGTCGCGATTTGAAAAACAACCGTGCGCATAAACGATACTATAGCGGATATAAGCCCGTTGTTCAAAGCCGTAAACATCGCCGAGCCGAAAACCCCGTATCCCGACACAAGAAACGCGACCGAGAATATTCTGAATCCGCGTACCGTCATTGCCAGCAGCTCCTCGTCGTATGAAACGAAGATTTTCGCCAGCGGAACGGCGAGGGCTTCCGAAAGCGCCGCCATTATCACGCCGCAAGCGGTAATAATAAGCAGACTTTTCTTAAACAGATTTTGAAGCTCCGTCTTGTTTTCCGCGCCGAAGTTAAAGCCGATAAGCGGCGCACAGCCTATCGAGTAGCCCATAAACACCGAGAAGAAAATCATAACTATATACGCGATTGCCGCATAAGCCGCCACGCCCGCGTCGCCCGCAATTTTGCCGAGCTGATAGTTGTATAAAAAGGTAACCACCGCCGCCGAAGCGTTGGTAAGAAATTCGGAGGAGCCGTTCGTAAACGCCTTTAACAGCGGTTTTATATAAAATCCGGTTTTACCTAACCGCAGAAGGCTGTTGTTTCTGGAAAAGAAATATATTAGGGGGAATACCCCTGCGACGACCTGGCTTGTAAGCGTTGCGCCCGCCGCGCCGGCAAGCCCCCACTTGAAGCCCGCCACGAACACAGCGTCAAGCACCATGTTGATAACCCCCGCGACAACCGTAACCGCCAGCCCGAGGCGGGGTTTTTCAGCGGTTATGAAAAAGCTTTGCGACATTGCCTGCAACAGAAAAAACGGGTGCCCCGCAAGCAGAAACCTGCCGTATAAAACGCAGTATTCGTAGGTAAGCCCCTCCGCCCCGACGAACTTCGCCACCCATGGCACCGCAAACTGCCCCGCAACCGCAACGGTAACGCCGAGAATTATCGTCACGTATACGATAAGCGAAAAATACTCGTTTGCGGTCTGCTTGCGCCCCTCGCCGAATGTTTTGGATACCAGCGCGCTTCCGCCCGAACCCAGCATCATACCGATTGAACCGAGTATGAAAATCATAGGGAAAATTCTGTTTATCGCCGCAAGCGCCTCTTTGCCCACGTAATTAGATACGAAAAGCCCGTCCACCGCCGTGTATACGTTGGTGAAAACCATCATAATTATCGACGGAAGAACGAAAACGATAAGTTTTTTAAATGTAAAATGCTCGGAAAGTTGTATACGCATAGCGTCCTCAAAAACACAAAACGGCGCGGCGGCTAAAAAACCGAGGCGCAAAACGATTGATTATATATATATATTAGAGTTAGATTATTATATCCGTTATAACGCCGGATGTCAAACAATTTTCGACAGCCTGTAAAAATAAATATCTTTGCGCGAATTTCCGCAAATTCTAACATTTTTTGATTATTTATTCATTTTTTTGAATATTTATAAAAATGCATTTAAATTTGTTTGCTTTTTCGGAAAGCGGGTGATATTATAGCGTTACAAATAATCAAAGAGGTAAAAAAATGAAAAAAGTATTCGGAGCGCTTGCGGCTGCGGCTATGACCGTTTTAATGGCGGTATCATTTGCGGCGTGCGGCGGAAATCAGGTAAAAATCGTCGAAATCGACCTTTCGACGGAGCAGTACGGCATAGCCGTCAAAAAAGGCGATACGAAAATGAAAGAAGACGTGAACGGCGTGCTCGAAAAGCTGAAAGGCGACGGCGTTACGGTCGACGGAAAGACGGTGACCTTCAACTCCCTCTACACCGCGGAAATGGAAGCGCAGGAAAAGGGCGAGCTTATAAGCATCGGCGAGGTTAAAACCAAAAGCTCCGACCGCACGAAAGAGCTTGTCGTTGCGACAAACGCGGAGTTCGCGCCGTTCGAATATATGGTCGGCGAGTCGTTCGGCGGCATAGATATGCAGGTTGCGAAAATTATCGCAGCCGAACTCGGCAAAGAACTCGTGGTTTTACATATGAGCTTCGAGGTCGTGCTCGAAGCCGTCGGCAACACCGCCGATATCGGTATGGCGGGGCTTACCATAAACGAAGACCGTATGAAAACCGTCGATTTCTCGGCGCCCTACTACGACACGACGCAGCGCATAGCTGTGCTTGCGGACGACACGGATTTCGACGGCTGTACCGACGAAGCGAGCGTCGTCAAGGTATTGAACGAGCTTAAAGGCGCAAAGGCGGGCGCGGCAAAAGCGCAGACGGGCTACTTCTACCTCGTCGGCAACGACAGCTTCGAGTTCGCGGGGTTTGAAAACATCGAAACAAATCAGTACGCGAGCATTGCTCTCGCCGTGCAGGATTTGGCGAACGGCAAGCTCAAGCTCGTCTGCGGCGATAAAGACACTTTGTCCGCGGCAGTCAAAGCGATGAATAAATAAGGTAGTTTATGGCGGAAAGGTTTCAACTGTTTTTCAAGCATTTTGCGGAATACGGCGGTTATAAAAATATACTGCTCGGGCTGCGCAACACGCTTGTAATAGCCGTATGCGGGCTTATAATAGGTATAGTAATAGGAACATTGATAGCCTGCGTACAGCTTGCCGGCAAAAGGAATAAAGCGGCGAAAGTGTTTTCGGTCGCGGGCGAGGTGTATACCGCGATTTTCCGCGGCACGCCCATTATAGTGCAGCTGCTGATATTCCACTATATAATTTTTTCGGGTACGGGCATTAACAGCTTACTCGAAGCGGTAATTGTTTTCGGGCTGAACAGCGGCGCGTACGTTGCGGAAATTATGCGCGGCGGAATAGCTTCGGTTGACGCGGGCCAGCTCGAAGCGGGCAGAACGCTCGGGCTGTCCTACACCACTTCGATGATAAAAATAGTTTTCCCACAGGCGATTAAAAACGTTATCCCCACCCTCGGCAACGAGCTTATCGCGCTCACGAAGGACACCTCCGTCGCGGGCTACGTCGCCACTATGGATTTAAACGCCGCTTTCACCGCCATTGCAGGCGCGACGTACGATTTTATGGTGCCGTACATTATGCTCGCGCTCGTCTACCTCGTGCTCGTCGCGGCGATGACGGTGCTTATAAAGCTTACGGAAAGGAGGCTTAAAAAGAGTGACAAAAAATAAAAAGCATAAATTTATTAAAACTCAGGTCACCCCCGTCGAGCCTTACGACCCTTCCGCCATGCTCGAAGCGCAAAATCTTATAAAAAAATTCGGCGACCTGAACGTGCTCAACGGCATAAACGAAAAGATTTATGCAGGTGAAAAAATCGCGATAATCGGCCCGTCGGGGAGCGGAAAAAGCACGTTTCTGCGCTGCCTCAACGTGCTAGAAGACCCGACCGACGGCTACGTGTTTTTCAACGGCAACAACTTGTGCGATCTGGCGGTGGACATAAATATCCAGCGTAGAAAAATGGGTATGGTTTATCAGCAATTCAATCTTTTCAATAATATGACGGTGCTGAAAAACATTACCCTTGCGCCCGTGCATATAGGGCTTTCCGACCTGAAAAAAATTAAATTTAAAAACGCGGGCGCACGATTTTTGAACCTTTTCAGGAAGAATAAAAAACCGCTTATACCCGTAGAAAAGACGGCAAAGCAAATCAAAGCCGAAGCCGAGGAAAACGCAATGCGGCTGTTAAAACGCATAGGGCTCGAGGACAAGGCGAACGTTTATCCCTCCACCCTGTCGGGCGGGCAGCGGCAAAGGATTGCGATTGTGCGCGCGCTGGCGATGAACCCCGAAGTTATGCTGTTTGACGAGCCCACCTCCGCGCTCGACCCCGAAATGGTCGGAGAAGTGCTGAACCTTATCAAGGAGCTTGCCGACGACGGTATGACTATGGTTATCGTCACCCACGAAATGAGCTTTGCGCGCGAAGTTGCAACAAGAGTGCTGTTTATGGACGAGGGGAAGATACTCGAAGAGGGCGCGCCCGAAAATATCTTCAATTCACCGCAAAATCCCCGCCTGAAAGAATTTTTATCGAAAGTTTTATAACTTCAAATAAGCCTTCCCCTGTACATGGGAAGGCTTATCCTTTGTCAACGGCTATTTGCCGTTGACTTCTTTCGAAAGCGATATGACCTTTTCAATTGCTTCCGACGCCGCAGCCTCGTCGTACCGCGACTTGCTTTCGCGCAATTTTTCGCTGATTTGTTTAAGCGCAACGCTCTTTTTTTCCGCCCCGCTCAACCCCTTGAAAGTTTCGGCGTAAGCTACCGCCTCGCGCGCGGCTTCGACAAGTACGTTTTTGAGCTTTTCGCCGTCCTTTTCCTTTAAGGCGCCGATAAGCTTAATCGTCATACCTATCAGCGTGGACGATAAAATCAGCACCGTTGCTATCAGCGACAGAACCGCTTCGACGTTTTCCATATTCTCACCTCCTTTGCCGGTTATTTATAAACGCATAAATATGACAAAAGAAGTGCGTTTTGGAAAATTTTTACTGCGTTAAAGTAAATTTTGACGTAACTTTTCCGTTTTCGTATAAATCGCGTTTATCTGACAGGTTACGCGGTTTATATAATACATATATGAAAATAATCGAGAACAAAACTTTTGACGAAGAGCGCGCCCTTTACAATATTACGGGCGCGGAAGTTATCAATTGCACGTTTGCAGGACCCGCCGACGGTGAATCCGCGCTTAAAGAATGCCGCGACGTCGTGATTGAGGGTTGTAGCTTTTCATTGCGGTATCCCCTTTGGCATGCCGTAAATTTCGAAGTGAAAAACTGCACGATGGACAACCTTACGCGCGCCGCGCTGTGGTACACTAAAAACGGCAGAATTTATTCGAGCACTTTGGGCGGCATAAAAGCACTGCGCGAATGCGACGATACTTACATGGAGGGCTGCACGGTAGTTTCGCCCGAGTTCGGCTGGCGCTGCCGCGGCGTAGAAATGACCGATTGCGACGTTCAGTCGGAATATTTCTTATTCGAGTGTAATAATATAAAACTGAAAGGAGTTTCTCTTAAAGGCAAATATTCCTTCCAGTACGTGGAAAACGCGGAAATCGACGACTGCGAATTCGATACCAAAGACGCGTTCTGGCACGCGAAAAACATGGTAGTCAGAAATACCGTTTTAAAGGGCGAATATTTAGGCTGGTACTCCGACGGGCTCACGCTTATAAATTGCAAAATTTCGGGCACCCAACCCCTCTGCTACTGTAAAAACCTCAGACTTATCAACTGCACCACCGATGACTGCGACCTCGCTTTCGAGTACTCCGACGTGGAAGCGACGATTGACGGACATATCGTCTCTGTCAAGAACCCGAAAAGCGGCTCCGTTACCGCCGACAGCGTGGGCGAAGTTATAGACGGCGACGCCGCGATACCCTGCTTCGGCAAAGTTTATATCCGGCAAAAGAAATGTGGATAATTTTATGCACAAAATTAGTATATTTTGTCGAAATTTACGGATAATTGAATAACTGTGGATAAATTGTGGATTGATATTAAGAACATGCGTTTTTTTGATTATTCCACAGTAGAAAATGTGGACAACTAAAAGTGGATAACCGAGCTTTTATGCGCATAAAAACGCATATAAATGCAAGTTATCCACATTTTTTTGTTAAAAGCATAAGAAAGGCTCCCCTTTGTACGGGAAGCCTTTTTATTACTGCTTATCAATCTTTTTACCGTAGACCGCGGAAATATTGTTCGCGTATTTCTGCATATTGTCGCAGGATTTCAACGGCACGGTGCTTTCATACTCGTTCAACTTTTTAAGCTGCTCGCGGGAAAGTCGCGCCGGCACCTCAATTTCGACGGTTACGTAAAGGTTGCCCGTTCCGTTAACCGTTTTGACGCCCTTGCCGCGGATGCAGAAACGCGTCCCCGACGGCGTGCATTCGGGTACGCTCAGCTCGATAGTGTCCTCTATGCCGGGGACGATTATTCTGCCGCCCTCCACCGCCGTTCTGTATGAAATGGGCACTGTTACGTACAAGTCTCTGTCCTCGCGCTTTAACAGCTTGTGCGGCTCTATGCGGAAATAAATGTACAAATCGCCGCTTTCACCGCCGCCCCCCGCCGCCTGACCGAAGCCGCGCTTCCTCAAACTGCTGTCCTTATCGACGCCTGCGGGGATATTGACGGTAAACCGCGTTTCCTTTCTGAGGAAGCCCTTGCCCTTGCAGTCGGGGCATTTATCGAGGATTTGCCTGCCCGAGCCGTTGCAATCGGGGCAGACACCAACTTGTATGGTTCTGCCGAAAATGGTATCCTGCTGGTATTTGATTCTGCCGCTGCCGCCGCAGCACGTACACACCTTGAAAGCGGTGCCCGTGCGCGCGCCCGTGCCCTTGCACGCGGCGCAGGGCTCGTTGCGCATATAGCTTATCTCTTTTGTGCAGCCCTTAATCGCGTCGAGGAATGAAAGGTATACCGTCTGCTCGATATCCGCCCCGCGCGCCTTTTTCTGCTCTGCCCCGCCGAAGCCGCCGCCACCGAACGGGTTGCCGCCGCCGAACATCGAGCTTAAAATATCCTCGAAACCGCCCATACCGCCAAAGCCGCCGCCACCGAACGGGTTGCCGCCGCCCGACATACCGGGGTGCGACAGCTCGAAATCGTACTGCTTGCGCTTCTGCTCGTCGGAAAGGATTGCGTTAGCTTCGTTTATCTCTTTGAATTTTTCCGCGGCAGCTTTATCGCCGGGGTGAAAATCGGGGTGATACTGCTTAGCAAGCTTTCTGTACGCAGACTTAATTTCGTCCTGCGTCGCGGTTTTCGATATTCCAAGAATATCATAATAGTTTTTTGTTGACATTGTTTTACCTTAGCATCCTCATCCGTCATTGCCTTTCGGCAAAGACACCTTCCCCTACTTGGGGAAGGCTAAATTTTTGATAAATTACGCCGAAATGCGACAAGGCGGAATTCACTTCCGCCGTTAAGTCGCATTACGTCCTTATTAACCTCACGGAAAATATGCGTAAGCAGATTTTCGTGAAATATATTAGTGCTGCCTGAACTCGGTATCGTCGTCGCCGCCGTTGTTGTCGGGCGCGCCCTGCGCGCCGCCCGCCTGCTGATACATTTTGGCGATTACGGGCTGAATTTCGGTCTGCAACGTTTCCATCGCAGCTTTGACGCGGTCGTTATCGCCCGACTCGAGCTCGCCTTTCGCCTTTGCAACTGCGTCCTCAACCGTCTTTTTGTCGTCCTCCGACAGCTTGTCGCCCGCTTCCTTGACAGTCTTTTCAAGGCTGTCTATCATACTTTCGAGGTTGTTTTTGTTGTCAACAGCCTCCTTGCGCTTTTTATCCTCTTCCGCGTATCTCTCCGCGTCCTTGACGGCTTTGTCGATATCCTCTTCGGAAAGATTTGTCGAAGCGGTTATGGTTATATTCGTGCTCTTGCCCGTACCCAAATCTTTCGCGGTTACGTTTACTATGCCGTTCGCGTCGACGTCGAAAGTAACTTCTATCTGAGGCACGCCGCGGGGTGCGGGAGGTATATCGGTGAGCATGAATTTGCCGAGCGACTTGTTGTCGCGCGCGAACTTTCTTTCGCCCTGCAACACGTTGATTTCAACGCCGGGCTGATTGTCCGCCGCGGTAGAGAACACCTGGCTCTTCTTCACGGGTATGGTAGTATTTCTCTCGATAAGCGGAGTGGAAACGCCGCCCAGAGTTTCTATGCCGAGGGTCAGAGGCATTACGTCGAGCAACAAAACGTCCTTTACTTCGCCCGATAAAACGCCGCCCTGAATCGCCGCGCCTATCGCAACGCACTCGTCGGGGTTGATGCCCTTGAACGGCTCCTTGCCGGTCACGCTCTTGACCTTATCGAATACGGCGGGGATACGCGTCGAACCGCCGACCATAATTACTTTCGTAATGTCGTTGTAGCTCAGTCCCGCGTCCTCCATTGCCTTGCGCATGGGCTCGACCGTTCTGTCAACGAGGTCTGCCGTAAGCGAATCGAACTTCTGTTTCGACAAATCTATATCGAGGTGCTGAGGCGCGCCGTCCACAACAGTTATGAAAGGCAGGTTGATATTCGTCGTGCTCATACCCGAAAGCTCGATTTTCGCCTTTTCCGCAGCCTCTTTGAGCCTCTGCATTGCCATTTTATCCTTGGATAGGTCAACGCCCGTATCCTTTTTGAACGTATCCACAAGGTAATCCATAACCTTTGCGTCGAAGTCGTCGCCGCCGAGACGGGTATCGCCGTTAGTTGCGAGCACTTCGAAAACGCCGTCGCCGATTTCGAGAATGGAAACGTCGAACGTGCCGCCGCCGAGGTCGTAAATCATTACCTTCTGGCTGCCCTCCTGCTTGTCGAGCCCGTAAGCGAGCGCGGCCGCAGTCGGCTCGTTAATGATACGGAGCACGTTAAGCCCGGCTATCTTGCCCGCGTCTTTGGTTGCCTGACGCTGCGAATCGTTGAAATATGCGGGGCAGGTAATAACCGCGTCGGTCACCTTGCCGCCGAGATAACTTTCGGCGTCCGCTTTCAGTTTGGAAAGCACCATTGCGGAAATTTCCTGCGGGGAATATCCCTTATCGATATTTACCTTATAGGATTCGCCCATATGGCGCTTGATTGATATTACTGTTTTGTCGGGCTGCGCAACCGCAAGCCTTTTTGCCGCCTGACCTACGATACGGCTGCCGTCCGCCTTAAACGATACGACGGAGGGCGTGGTTCTGTTGCCCTCGCTGTTGGCGATTACGACGGGCTCGCCGCCTTCCATTACCGCCACGCATGAGTTGGTCGTTCCTAAATCTATACCTATTACTTTTCCCATAAAATACTCCTTTTTCCTCGTCGTTTTTATTTTAAAATTTTTAAATAGTTACCGAAACCTGTGCGAAACGGATTACTTTCTCTTTCGTCCTGTAACCTTTTTTAAGGATTTGCTTGACGGTGTTGGGGGCTTCGCCCTCTTCGCAGGGGAAGTTCATAACGGCCTCCGCCACGCTTTCGTCAAACTCGTCGCCGACCGAAAGGGGGATTTCTTCCACGCCCATAGACGCAAGTATGTTCTTGAAATTCTTGATTACCTTGTCTATGCCCGCTTTCGTCTTTTCGTCCGAAGCGGAGTCAAGCGCGTACCCGAACGTATCGGCTACGGGCAGAAGCTTCAAAACGGACTCCGCCGCGCCGTCCGCATACGCCCTCGAAACAGCCTGCGCGTTGCGTTTACGGTAATTGTCGTATTCCGCGGAAACGGCGTACCACTTCCTCTTATACTCTTCCGCAAGCGCCTTTGCTTTATCAAGCTCGTCCTCTTCTTCGGGCAGGGGCAGGGTCGGGTCTATGCCGGGTTCGGTTTTCTCTTCCTCTATGGGAAGCTCTTCATTCCGTTCTTCTTCGTTTTCGGGTAGTTTATCTTTTTTATCTGACATTTCGCTCATTTAACCTTGACCGTCTTTTTTCTACAATATTAATATAAAGCTTTAACGGCAAAGTTAAACAAAAAAGTTACATATTTTTTGCATAATTCGGTTTTATGCGTATTTTTCTTAAAAAACAAGGCGTCCGCACAACGCGAACGCCTTATAAATCTTTTATATGTACGATAATTTAAGCATTTCTGAATATATCCAGCGCTTTAAGAAGGTCAAGCGTAATCAGATAGCAGTTGCCGTTGATAAAGCTGGTCTCTTCCATTTTCGTGTAAACGGTTTCGCCGAGAACCTCTTTAAGAGTATCCTCCGAGGGGAATTTTATTACCGTTGCAACGGACGCGTCCTTTTTGCAGGCAATAACCTTGTATTTGCTTATTTCCTTTTTCTGTTCGTCGTTAAGAAGCTTCAAAAGGTCGGAGCTTTCTTCCGCTTTGACAGAAGTCACTTCATAGCCCGCGTTTTTAAACGCCCTTTCTATGCTGCCGGATTTATCGCAACCCGTTAAAGCAAACGCCAGAACGACAACAAGCAATGCAGAACAAACTGCCGCTATAACCTTTTTCATATTTGTAATCCTCCAAAAAAATATTTGTATCTGTATTATACCACCTCGCCCGCAAATGTCAAGTAAAATCCGAAAAATAGCCTCGAAGAATATTTGCCGAACGCTCAGTAAGCAGTTATAAACCCCCGCGCCGTTACGGCGCGGGGGTTATATGAAATTTTATGCCGCAACGGGTGCGCCGCAGATTTCGTGGAAAGCTTTTTCCTTTTCTTCCTTCGCCTGAATAGCTTCGACAGCGGAGTCGAAATATTTCTGTATTTTTTCGGGGAAAGCTTCTTTTTCCGCTTTAGCTTTTTCAAGCTTTTCCGCGGGTGCGTTTTCGGCGGTCAGCTTTTCGAATTTAGCGTCTGCCTTTTCGCCGTTCTTTACAACCGCGAGATAGCTCATAACCTTTGCGTTGACCTGAGATTTAGCCTTGAAGTAATCCTTTTCGGTGTTGGATTTAAGCGCTTTATCCTCCCAGAGCTCCATTTTTGCTTTCGCCTTTTCGATTTTCTCCGCGGGTGCGTTCTCGGCGACAAGTTTTTCGTATTTTGCTTTCGCTTTCTTCGCCATCTTGTTGTTATCGGGGAAGATAATCATAAAGATGAAGAAGAATATTACCATTGCGATACCGCCCTGCGCAATCATTGCGAGTATCGAGCTTACTTCATAAGGCAGATAGTAGTTCGAGATAGGAAGCCACAAATTGTTAATAGCGTCGCAGAACAGGTTGATAAGCACCCAACCGATAAAGTACCACATTGCCTGCCAGTAAGGGTTGCCGTGCGAGCGGTACGTGATGTTTCTTTGCAGGGGGAAGTTGATAACCTGCGCAAGGAAAGTCGCTATCTTGAATGCAAGGAAGTAGCCGAGGCCGCCGCCTATGATAACTTCGCCGGCTTTGTTATAGTTTATTTCATTACCTAAAATACTCCAATTATAAGTAAGTTCGCCTATTGTAATGGGTACTTTGGGCACCATAAACTCTTTTGCGGCAAGCTCCAATCCGAATAGCTGGGGCAGGAACATAAGTATGAGTATCTGAACGATTGTTACGCCTTCCGAGAACACGATAAAGAAGAATACCTTATACACGATAGAAGATAACTTCGGGTGTTTGTCGCAGAAGCCGTACCATACGCCCAGCCACCAGCGCCAGATTTTCTGGAAAAAGCGCAGAAACGCGTTTTCCGAGAGAGGTTTGAGTTGGGCGGTTATATCCGCCGCGGTAAGTTGTTTAGCTTCTTCACTCATTTTCATTCTTTCCTTTTTTTATTTATTTTTTATTTTTTTGTTTTTTAACTTTTTCTTTGGATAAGAACCTGCCTATGCCCTTGAAAAGATGCCCGTTGAACATCATAAGCATAGCCTCCATCTGGCGCCTCGACATACCGCCGAACTTAGCCATACCGCGTATGGGCTGATGCACGACGCCCATAACCAGCGTGTTTGCAACGTCGCGTTTGCCTATCTTGCGCAGGAATTTGACCGCGAAGTTAATGGCGCCCGCAAACAGTCTGCCGACCCAGCGTTTGGAGTATTTCAAATCGGCGACGGTGCAGTTTTCGTGAATGACCATTCTCTTCTTTTTATAGAAGTTATAGCCCGATTTGGGTATTTCCCTGCCCAAAAGCTCGGTAAACTCCTCGTCGGAAACGCGCTCCGCCTTGCCGCTGTAATACGAGGGGAGCTTTTCGGGGTCATAAGGCATAACCTCCGTCGTGCCCTCTCTTTCGACCGCCGTTTCGAGGCGGATATCCTCTACGCTCGCGCCGATATAAATCTGATATTCGCCGCCCTCTACTTCCCACTTATTCGTCTTTACGTTGAAGTAACGGAAAGTTTTATCGTCGAACGGTATGGTGACGCGCGCGCTTTCGCCCTTTTCGATAAACGTCTTTTTAAAGCCTTTCAACTCTTTTGCGGGGCGGAAAACTCTGCCGGCCTTTTTACCGACGTAAAGCTGAGCGACCTCCGCTCCGTCGAAATCGCCGGTGTTCTTTATCGTGAACGTTACGCCGTTTTCGTCCGCGACTATATCCGAGTATTCGAAAGTAGTGTACGAAAGCCCGAAGCCGAACGGATACGCGACGGGCACGTTAGCCGTATCGTAATATCTGTAGCCTATAAATAATCCCTCGCGATACTCGACCGTCATCTGTTTTCCGGGGAAGAACGCCGCCGAGGAGCAATCCTTGTATTTTACGGGGAATGTTTCGGCAAGCTTACCCGAGGGGTTCACTTTACCGACAAGCACGTCCGCAACTGCGCCCGCGCCCGCCTGACCGGTTAAGCAAGCGTAAACTATCGCGTCCGAGCTTCTCGCCCAGCCCGTCTCTATAGAGCTGCCGCAGGACAGCACGAGCACGAGTTTTTTCGCGAAAACGCGCACCTGCTTGAAAAGCTCTATCTGGTTTTTGGGAATGCTTATGTGCTCTCTGTCGAGCCCCTCCGCCTCGCTCACTTCGTCGAGCCCGAGGCAAAGCACCACTACTTCGGCTTGTTTTGCAAGCTTGACCGCCTTTTTGACGAGCTTTGATTTTTTCTTGCCGTAACGGTCGAAACCCTTTTCATAGCCTATCACCTTAACGCCTTTAAGCGTGTTTTTAAGGCAGTCGAGCTTGGTAGGGTTAACTATCGAGGAGCCCGCGCCCTGATATCTGGGCTTATCCGCAAAGTCGCCTATAAGCGCGACTTTTACGTCCTCCGCAAGGGGAAGTATGCCGTCGTTCTTTAAAAGCACAACGCTTTCGTCGGCGCATTTTTTGGCAAGCGCGTGGTGCTCCTCCGCGTCGAAGCCGTTTTCGCCCTTTTTGCCGGTGCCCGTCGTCTGCTCGACGAGGGTGAGTATCCTCATTACGCATTCGTCGACGTATTTGATATCGAGCTCGCCGCTTTCAACCGCCTTGACTATATCGTCGGCGCCGTATCTGCACGCGGGCATTTCGAGGTCGGAGCCCGCTATGGTGGAATTGACTTTATTGTTCGTGCCCGCCCAGTCGGAAATTACCACGCCTTCGTAGCCCCATTCGCCGCGAAGTATGTCGCGCAGAAGGTGCACGTTTTCATCGGCGTGCGTTCCGTTGAGCTTGTTGTATGAGGTCATTATCGAGCGGGTGCCGCCCTCTTTGACCGCCATTTCGAATGCCGTAAGATAAATTTCGCGTAAGGTTCTTTCGTCGATAACCGAGTCGTTAACCATACGACGCTCTTCCTGGTTGTTTGCCGCAAAGTGCTTCACGCAGGCGGAGGTGCCGTTTTTCTGGATACCGCGAATATACGCCGACGCCATTTTACCAGCGAGATAGGGGTCTTCGGAAAAATACTCGAAGTTTCTGCCGCAACGGGGGTTGCGCTTCATGTTGGTGCCGGGGCCGAGCAATACGTTTACTTTCTGTGCCGCGGCCTCTTCGCCGAGCGCTTCGCCCATTTTTTCGCCGAGCTCGTCGTTCCAGCTGTTTGCCATGGCCGCCGCCGTCGGGAAGCAGGTCGCGGGGATACTTGCGTTTAACCCGAGGTGGTCGGCTGCCGCCGCCTGCTTTCTGATACCGTGAGGCCCGTCCGAAAGAAACAGAGAGGGGATATCCCACTCCTTGTAGTCTTTCGATTGCCAGAAGTCTTTGCCCGTCATAAGGTCCGCTTTCTGGCGGACGCTCATTTCGCCGATAATTTTTTCTTTATCCATACAATCACCCTTACAAATTATTTTTGTTGCACGAGGCGCAAAAAATACACGCGCGCGCAATAACCTTTATAACTTGCTATATTGTAACACATTATGATAAAAAAGAAAAGTGTTTTTTCATAAACTGCACTTTTTTTGACATAAAAGGTAAATTTTAATTAAAATCGCGTAAAAATCGCGCTCCGTCAGGGCTGCCGGACGACTGCAAACCGCAAAAAATTGCTTCTTGACAACGACAGTCGGGTCTGTTATACTGATTATCAATGAGTAAACTTAAAAACAATTACAAGGAAATAATTTCGCTTACGCTTATAATAGCCGCCGCCGCGCTTATGATTGCGGCAGACTACGTCAACGTAAAATTTACGGGGGACGAAGCTTTCGACAGGATGTTGAAAGACGTAATTCTGCGGTTCGTTACGGGCGGAGTGTTTACCGCGGTCATAATGCTGCTCGGCACGAAAAGCATGCTCGCGCCTGAATTCGGGCTTTTGCCGAAACAGCTTTTGTGGTGTATCCCGTGCATACTCGTAGTTCTTGCGAACTTTCCGTATTCGGCGCTCATAAGCGGCGCCGCCGAAATCACCCGCGCCGACCTCGTATGGCTGTTCGTTTTGAAATGCTTCGCCGTAGGGCTTATGGAGGAAACGCTCTTCCGCGGGCTGGTTCAGCCGACCGTCGCCGACATCTTCAAGCAAAAGCCGTATAAAAATTTACTTACCGTTGCGGTTACCTCCGCGGTGTTCGGGCTGTTTCACCTTTTAAATTTATTCGCGGGCGCGAACGTAGGCGCAACCCTTTTGCAGGTCGGGTACAGCTTTTTAATAGGCGCCATGCTTTCCGCCGTGCTTATAAAAACGGACAATCTGTGGCTGTGCGTTATCTTTCACGCGCTGTTCAACGTGGGCGGAAACATTATAACCGAAACGGGCTCCGGGCGCTTTCAGGATACCTGCTTCTGGATACTGACCGCAATCGCGGGAGTCATATGCTTTGCGTATATACTCAATTATTTATTAAAACTCGACAGAGAAAAATCGGACGAAAAAGAGAACGCGGACGGCGAATAATCCGTCCGCGTATTTATTTTTTATCAGTAATCGTCGTCATCGTCGTCGAATATCGAGCCGCCGTACGAGCCGTAGTCGTCGTACCCGCTACCGAACGAATCGTAGTCGGAGCCGTAATAGTCTCCCTCGTACGGGTCGTCAAACCCGCCGTCGTAGGGGTCGTAAGCGCTGCCGTAGCTATCCCCGCCGTACGAGCCGTAGTCGCCGCCGTACATATCGCCGCCGTAACCGCCCGAAGGGAAAATGCTCCCCCCGTAGCCGTCGTCGGCGTAGTCCGCTTCCGCCGCCTTCTTGCCTTTTTTGCCCTTTTTACCTTTCTTGCCTTTTTTCCCGAATTCGTCCTCGACGACGTCGGTATAATATGTGTAAGTGCCGTTTTTCTGCGCCGCCTTGCAGGCTTTGCGCTCTTTGCGTATTTTCCTCTTGACGGGGAAAGCCCAGAAAATCGAAGCCAGCCACAAAAGCAAATAACATATGCCGCTTATGAAAGTATACGAGAACATTCCGCCCATTATCGCGGGCATGAGCCTGCCCGTTTCGCCTTCAAGAATTTCGGGTTTTATCACGGGCAGAATTTTAGGCGCGAGCATAGGCACGACGAAGAACACGAGGCAAGGCAGAAAGCTGTAAAGCTTTACGTACCACATCATAAAACGTCTGTTCTTGGCTATCATATGTATGAACGAGAACAGAAACAGTATCAGCCACGGCGCAATAAACGCGATACTGCCGTAGAACACGTATGCGTAATCCCCCGTGCAATCCCTCAAAGATTTTTCGCCGATTTTTATTTCGTCGAGCTTGTCGTTGACCATCTTTTCAAGATTTGCGCGCAGCTCGACTTTGAGCGAATCCTCGTCAAACCCCATCTGATTCAACAACGCGTCGTAAGTTGTAACGGTAACCTTTTCTGCCGCAGCTTCCCCCTCTGCGGGCGCAAAGTCCGCGGCGGAGCCTTCGGGCGGCGGTTCGGGGTCGCCCCCGTTTTCGGGGAACATTCCCTCGAAAATTTTATTCAGATTGATTTGAGATAAATCCACCCTCGAAGACAGCGCAACGCAAATAACCGCTTCCATCGTCACGGACGCGCCCTCGCCGAGTTCGGCTTTCGCCAAATCGTAAATATCCTGAACCTCTTCGGTCAGCGCGAGCTTTTCCTCTTCGGAAACAGCTACGCCCTCGCCGTAAACCTCGGTAATTTTCGATACCACCCCGTCGATTACCGGCGCCACGTTTCCGTCCGTAACGCCGTCGATTTTTCTCAGTTCTCCGGTAATCGATTTTATGTTTTCGCTCGTCACGTTTTCCGCGTTAAGCCCGGATATCAGCGAAGTTGCCATCGTTGCGACGATAATATCCTCGATTACGGGGTGCGCGCCCTCGCCTTCCGCGGTAAACAGCCCCGCAACCCCTTCGGCAACGCCGTCTATAAGTTTTGTTATAAGCGCTTCTTCACCGAAGAACAGACTGTCGAGCACGATTGCGGCTTTATCCTCGCCGCCGAACGCGACCTTAGCCGCGTCGAGCGCGTTTATTTTTATATTGCCCTGCGCCGAGGAAAGCACGTTTTTAACGACCGTCGCCACGGCGGGCGTATAATCGACGCCCTGCTGCCCCTCGCCCTCAAGCGTGCCGCCCACGGCGTCGTTTACGTTGTCCTCTACATACTGCATAAAATCGGGATTCCTGATAATTTTGCCCGCGTCAATATCCAGAATGGGCATAAAAAACAGCGAAAGCGCCGCGACAAGCGATAATATACATACGAAAATATTCAAGGGTATAAGCTTTTTTTGAAGCTTTGCTTCCTTGTCGGATAAGATTTTACCCATAACTATCCTCTGAAACTATATAATCTTTTATATTATATTAACTCATAAGCACGTATTTTGTCAATAATTATTTTGTTACCAAAATATTTCATAACCACTCTGTTGACCTTTACAAATATTATGGTATATAATATATACGTAATATAAAGGCAGTTTAATCGATATAAATTTATCGATTAATTGTTTAATCGACGCGGTTCGCGTTTATATAATATATCGGAGGATATAAAATGAAAGAATGGTTTTCGAACCTGACCGTAATGGAACAGATTTATTTTTGGCTGGCGATAGTATCGACCGTATTTCTGATAATACAGATAGTACTGATGTGTTTTTCCTCGTTCGGCGGCGATATAGACGTCGACGGCGACGGGGACATAGACGTCGACACCGATTCGGGTGTATCGATATTCACGGTAAAAAGCATAACCGCATTCTTCGCCGTGGGCAGCTGGGCGGGGCTTTTGACCTGCGCGCTCGCTTCCGACAAATTGCAGTGGCTTTCGATAATAATCGCGCTTGTTTCGGGCGGAGCGGCTATGACCGCCGTGGTGGTTGCGTTCAGGCTTATGCTTAAACTGCAATGCAACGGCATATTCCAGATTGAAAAGCTTGTAGGAACGAAGGCGACGGTATACGTATCCGTGCCCCCTACGAGAAGCGGACGCGGCAAAATAACCTTGAACGCGCAGGGCAAATTTATGGAGCTTGACGCCGTAACCGACTGCGAGGAAAGGCTGCCCGTTGACGAACAGGTTGAAATTGTTTCGACAGAGAACGAATGCGCGGTAGTCAGGCGCATCGGAAAAGAATAATTTTATAGAGGAGATTTTATGAAAAATTTACTTACTTCAATCGGCGGAACGATAGGGATTATCGCTGTCGTCGTAGTAGTGCTCGTGCTGGTAATGCTTATACTTGTAGTGCTTACCAGATACAAAAAATGCCCGTCGGACAAAATTATGGTCATCTACGGTAAAATTTCGCCCAACAAGGACGGGACTTACCGCAGCGCTAAGTGTATACACGGCGGCGCGTCGCTGGTAATGCCTTTCGTGCAGTCGTATACCTTCCTCGACTTAACTCCCCTTTCCATTTCCGTGGATTTGAAGAGCGCGCTGTCTAAGCAGAATATACGTATAGACGTCCCCTCCATTTTCACCGTCGGCATTTCCACCGACCCCGCGATTATGCAGAACGCCGCCGAAAGACTTCTGGGCTTGCAGCTTAAAGATATTTCGGACCTGGCTAAGGACATTATATTCGGTCAGCTTCGTCTTGTAATCGCGACAATGGACATCGAGGAAATCAACACCGACCGCGACAAATTCCTCGAAGCAATTTCGAGAAACGTCGAGGGCGAACTCAAAAAGCTCGGTTTAAGGCTTATAAACGTAAACGTAACGGATATATCCGACGAAAGCGGATACATAATCGCGCTCGGTAAAGAAGCCGCGGCAAAGGCGATAAACGACGCGAGGATTTCGGTCGCGGAAGAAAACAGAAAGGGCGCAATCGGCGAGGCAAACGCGCAGATGCAGCAGCGCGTAAACGTAGCCGACGCCGAAAGCAAAGCAATCGAGGGCGAAAACAAAGCGAAAGCGGATATAGCGCAGTCGAAAGCCCTCCTCCGCCAGAAGGAAGCGGAAGCAATGAAGCTTGCGGTTACCGCGGAAAACGTGCAGGCGGCAAAGGCGAAAGAAGAGAGCTATGCCGCGGAGCAGCAGGCGGAAATTGCGCGTGCCTCGCGTGAAAAAGCGACGAAAGAAGCCGACATAATCGTCGCCACGGAAATCCAGAAGAGAAAGGTTGAAATCGAGGCGGACGCGGAAGCCGAAAATATCCGCCGCAGAGCGCGCGGCGAGGCGGACGCGATATACGCGAAAATGGAAGCCGAAGCGCGCGGCGTTTTCGAAACGCTGTCCAAACAGGCGGAAGGTATGGATAAGCTCGTAAAAGCTGCGGGCACCGCAGACGAAGCCGTAAGGCTTATGATTGCCGACAAGATGGAAACGCTCGTCGCAACTCAGGTCGAAGCTATAAAGAACCTCAGGATAGATAAAGTTACCGTATGGGATAACGGTCAGAACGGCGAAGGCAAAACCGCGACCGCGAACTTTGTTTCGGGCATGCTGAAATCCCTCCCCCCTCTCGACGACTTGTATTCGATGGCGGGGCTGAAAATGCCTAAAATAGTCGCTCCCGAAAAAAGCGACGACGACAAAGAAAATACTGATAAACAATAACGAATAAATCCGCGAGGGGCCGCACGGTCCCTCGCTTTTTTACCCGCCGCTGCAATTATTTCCGGTAAATCCGTTGACAACGTCATAATCTTATGTTATATTATCATTAATTAATACAGTTAATACAGTTGGTTATCATGATTAATTCAAAGCAAAGCGTGTATTTGCAGATTGTGGAAGACGTAAAAAGAAAGATTGAGTTAGGGCTTTTATGCGAAAACGATAAACTGCCCTCGTGCAGGGAATTCGCTATGCAAAAGGGCATAAACCCCAACACCGTCCAGCGCGCGTATACCGCCCTCGAAGAGGACGGGTATATTTTCACCGTGCCCAAAAAAGGCGTTTACGTCTGCGCGAGGGATACCGTCCGCGTTGAAATTGTCGTAAAGCAAAAGATAACCGAGCTTAAAGACGCGGGCGTGGATAAGCGCGCCCTGCAAAAAATCATTGACGAGGTTTACGGAGATTGACGTATGATAGAAATTAAAAATCTTTGCAAAAGTTTCGGCGATAAAAAAGTTTTTTCGGAAGCGAACGTCACGGTCGAAACGGGCAGTATATGCGGGCTTGTCGGCATAAACGGCGCGGGTAAATCGACGCTGCTGCGCATTATAAGCGGGGTCATGACCGCGGATACGGGCACTGTTACCTACGACGGCGAACCCGTCTACGAAAACGAAAAGGTTAAAAGCAAAATTTTCTTTCTGCCCGACGACCCGTATTACGACACGAGCGTTACGGGCGAAAAGCTGAAAAAATTCTACTCCGTGTTCTACCGCTTCGATACGGGCGTGTTCGACTACTACGTAAACAAATTCTCGCTCAACGTTAACAAGCCCATACGCAACTTTTCAAAGGGAATGAAGCGGCAGACCTTTATTTCCGCCGCGCTCGCGTGCAAACCCGCGTACCTGTTTCTAGACGAAGCGTTCGACGGGCTCGACCCGCTCGCGCGGCTCGAATTCAAGCGCGGGCTCATCGAATTGCAGGAAACGGGCACGACGATTATAATCGCCTCCCACTCTCTGCGCGAGCTCGAAGACATATGCGACAGCTTTATACTGATTGACGACGCGTCCGTCAAGGCCAGCGGCAAAATCGAAAAGGCTTTGAGCAACATCTTCAAATTGCAGCTTGCCTTCAAGGATAACGTAACGCCCGAAATGCTTCCCTTCAAATACGTCGGCGCGGAAGTGAGCGGACGGGTAATCACCGTGGTCGCGCGCGGCGACATAGAGGAAGTCAAAGCGAAAATAGAGAAAATGGACCCCTTAATTATGGAAGAAATACCTATGGATTTGGAGGATATGTTCATTGAGGAAGTTCGCGAAAGGGGGTATTTAAAATGAAAAAATACTTCTTGCACGAGCTCAAAAGGCAGTTCTATCCCCTTATCGCGCTTACCGTCGTAATCGTTCTTCTTCACGTAACTCCGCTGCTTATTTCAAACTCGAAATCGCTTGAAACGAATTACTCGCATATGGGTACGCTCGCCGCGTACGTCGGCCTGCTCGCCGTCGGGGTGCCCACTGCCCTGACTCAGTACAAAATGAAAAAGCGCAGCACCGATTTGTACTACGCTCTGCCGATATCGCACACCAAAGTGCTTACGGCGAGGTTTTTAATAGGGCTTATCCTCGTATACGTTCCGTTCACCGCGGCTTACTGGCTTGGCGCGTTCGTGGTTATGGCGAGGATTCCGGAAGCCGTATTCGCGGTTTGGTATATCCCTATGTACTTCGCGACGCTCATACCCGTATATATAATCTACTCGCTTACGGCGTTCGTGTACACGCGCGCCAACAGAGATTTCGACGGCGTTATGTTCATATTATTCTGGGCGTTTGCGCTGACTCTCGTCGCGGCCGTGCTCCTGTCGATGTTCGATAAAGATGATTTCTTTATCTACAACTACTTTATGCCGTTCAGACCGCTCGACTTATCCACCTCGTTTTTCCAGCATAAGCTTTACAACTTGCAGTGGTACGCGGCGGACGGCGGCGAAAAGGTCGCAATGTCGCTCGGCTTTGCCGTAACGGCAGCGCTTTCGGCGGCGGCTACGTTCGGGCTGTTTTTCACCGAACGCAACGCCAAAGCGGAAAACGCGGGGCAGCTTTCCGAAAGCTGGTTCGGTTACCGCGTAATGGTACCGCTGTACACGGTGTGCGTGCTGTCGCTTATGGATTTGAAATTCTGGGACACGGAAATTTTCCTTTTCATAATATTCGTAACTGCGGCTTTCTTTATTAACGTGCTGTACAGACGAACATTCAGGATAGGCAAAAAGCAATTCATAATTTTCCTTGTGAGCGTGCTTGCGGGTATCGTGCTTTCGTTTATCGTTTAAATTTAAAAAGCTTCCCCTTATACGGGGCGGTGTCATAGGGATTATTTAGTTCCTAAGAGAGACGGTATAGCAGAAATGCTATGCCGCTTCTCTTTTGTTTTGTACGGGTAAGAGTATCTGTCCCACACCGTTGAAGTAAAGGACTATCCGTTGCGTTCTTCGTCCGTTTATCTTTTCCGCTTGGTACACGACAACCTTTTGTACAAACTCCCGTACAATTCCGGGAGTGAGTTCGGTTATCTCCGTATACTTTCGCACCGAGCGCATAAACCGCGTTACGTTGTCGGACTGTTCTTTCGCTTTGGATAATTCTTGTCGTAAGAAGTATGTACGTTCTTTGAGTTCCCATTGTTCTTGCTCGTAAGATTGGCTCATCTTTACAAACCGTTCATCCGTGAGATTACCGCATACTTTGTCCTCATAGAGATTTTGTATGATTCGGTTGAGTACTTGTATGCGCTTGTCAGCCTCTTCGAGTTCGCGTGTTTGGCTTTGCAGTTTCTTACGCAGTTCTTTTTCGTTCTCGTTACGCACTATCTCCAAAAACTCTTGCTCATAGTTCTTTGCAAACACAAGCACTTTTTGGAGATTGGTTAAAACAAAATGCTCTACGGCTTCTACGGTAATCTGATGCGAAGTGCAGGTTGCCTTTTTCTTTTTACGATACGACGAGCAATTAAAGTATTCTTTTTGCTTCATCGTAGTGCAACGGCAAAGATACATCTTTTGCCCGCAGTCGGCGCAATACACTAAACCCGAAAAGATACTCATTTCGCCCATATCGGTAGGACGGCGTTTTGCTTGTCTTATCCGCTGAACTGTATCGAAAGTGTCTTGGTCTATGATTGCTTCGTGCGTGTTCTCGAAGATTGCCCATTCTTCTTTCGGTAAGTCTATTTTCTTTTTGCTCTTATAAGACTTTTTCTTTGTCCGAAAGTTTACCGTGTGTCCGAGATAAGTAGGATTGGCAAGAATCTTATTTATACTTTGTGTAGCCCAAATTTCGGGGAATTCCGTTTCTTGCGAAGTGATAGGAAGTCCGACTCTGCGTTTGTAAATGATAGGAGTTTCTCTACCGCGCTCAGTAAGTATCCTCGCGATTTGCGTCGGACCGAATCCCTGCATACAAAGCGAATAGATTTCTTTGACTACTTTCGCGGCTTCTTCGTCCACAAGCCATTGCTGTTTGTCGTGGTCGTCTTTCTTATACCCATAAGGCGGTATCGTACAAAGATGTTTTCCCGACAATCCTTTTGCCTTGAATACGGCGCGTATCTTCTTGCTCGTGTCTTTCGCATACCACTCGTTGATGATATTGCGGAAGGGAGTGAAGTCGTTGTCCGTGCCGCTTTCGCTGTCCACTTGGTCGTTGATAGCAATAAACCTCACGTTCGCTTCGGGGAAAGTAATCTCCGTATAAAAGCCGACTTTAAGATAATCTCTGCCCAAGCGCGACATATCTTTTACGATAATCGTTCTGACTTTGCCTTCGTTCACATCGTCCATAAGTCGTTGGAAGTCGGGACGATTGAAGTTTGTTCCCGAATACCCATCGTCCACATAGAAGCGTGGATTGGTAAAACCGTGTTCCTGCGCATACTTGCTTAATATTGCTTTTTGATTCTTAATACTGTTGCTATCGCCTTGAAGTTCGTCGTCCCGTGAAAGACGGCAGTACAAGGCATCGATTTTATCACCTCCGTTAAAGTGATTATTATGTTGCATTGAAAGTTGTGTGTTCATTCCTTGTCTCCTTTGGAATACACCCTTTCAAGCGAGTCCTTAATTATAAGTCGTTTGAGCTTGTCAAACACATTGTCTTTGGAATTATCGCTGTCGTTCACGGCAACGATATATTTCGTTCCGTTATACGTTTCCGTATAAGTATAGAGTTGCTTTTCGATAATTCATCCCTTTCGGGAAGTCGGGCACTTTCCTAATTAAAATTGATATAATCCAATATCATACCCGCTACCATCCATAAGGAAGAAGTTACTTTTTCTCCGATACGAAGAAATCGTCGTAGCCGTCAATAGTCTTGGCAAGAGAAGTATCCGTTTCCGCCGCTTCGTCAATCAAAGCCTTAAAGCCTGCTTCAATGAGTTGCACCTTGGTAAAACCGTACTTCGTCAAGAACTCGTTTATTTCCTCGGCATACTTTCGAGGCACACTCGTACCCCAAATCATATACTTGGCTTTTCTTTCTTCCTTATGCTTTTCTTCATAACGCTTGTCTTTAATAGACCTGTCTGTTGTCATTCTTCTTTCCTCCGTAGGATAAATATATCTAATCGTATATATACGACTGAATATATTTTACTCTATGGGGAGTTGTTTGTCAAGGGTTTATCCGCTCATAGTTGCACCTCCTTAAAATATCTCTCTACTTAACCAAGGACACTTTTCTTAAAAAGTTCGGGGTCTAACGTAAAATTTCCTTTCACTTAACCAAGGACACTTATGGTCAAAAATATAGACGTGACGATAAAATTTCTTTCAAAAGTTTTTCCTCTACTATACCAAGGACAGTTTTTCGTAAAAGTTGACGGTCTGTACTTAAATTTCCTCAAAGAAATTTTTCATACCCCTCTATATATCCAAGGACACTTTTTTGCGTTTCACAACCGAAACACCGAAATATTTTTTTGTATGCCCTCATATAACAAAGCACATTTATCACTTCGATTATTTTGGAAAAATAGCCAATAAAACGCTGTTTTTGCAAGCAGGTAAAGAAAAAAGCCAAAATCCGTAGATTTCGACTTTTTTGATGCTCGGCTATCGTCTCGCAGGAACAATCGGGAAACCCGATTTTCTTTCAGCCGATTACATACAATTTTAAATTGTAGTTCTAAAAAAATATTTGTGCGCAAGTTCTTTACCGCCCTGCTCTTGTACTTTGCCATTGGCAATTATAACGGCTCTATCGCAAAGGGCTTCGGCGCAACGCATATCGTGGGTTATCGTTATCATCGTATTGCCGCTTCTG
>CANPBT010000004.1 GCA_947572415.1 uncultured Clostridia bacterium
TGCCACATATACCAACTTTCGCATATTCAATATACTTATTAAAATACTTTCGTTCAGAAAAATGATTGCTAATCAAGGGAGCAAGGCCTATGTCAAAATGATTACTTGCCATATATAAGTTGTACTTTTCCAATGGCATAGAATCAATAAATTTGATCTGATCTTTGTATTCTGGTATATCCAATTCGGGATGAACACCTATAAAATATAAACAAATTTTACTTTTATATTTCTCAAATAAATTATATAAAATAGGTTTTATATATGCATCAAAATCCGACACATGCCACTGTGAAGCGGCATAAACAATCTTTATCACATTCTCATTATCGTTAACTTGTTCAATAACCTCCGCTGAATTAACTGCTGTGTTAATAACGACAAACCTGTTCTGTTTTACATAACAATAATATTCTTCTCCAATTAACTTGTTTGGGGTTAATAACATTGAACATTCTTTAATACATCTAAGCAACCACTTCCTGCGCAAAGGAAATCTATAAGACTTCCTGGGCAAATCTTTAAGATCATCATCTAAAAAATATATTAAAAACTTATTATACTTATTAGCTTCTTTTAAAAGCGCGTATGTTGCAGGCGATTCCCCTCTAACACAAATAATTATATCAGCCCAATTAAATTCATCCAGTTTAATTTTTAAGCTATTTTGTTTTTTTACATTACAATCATAAATGTAAGCAAAACGTGATAAAGCCCTAAAAAGATCTAACAGCGTAGGTTGCTCACTTTCATGTATTAACAGAATATTAGACATTTTCACTGTCCTTTTTATCTTTGAATTTTATTAGTGTTTTGAGCATTCCTAAACATTCTTTAAAAGCCTTATTTTTAGTTATGAAAGATAGTAACACATAAATTATTATTCCTGCTAACACATCAAGAATAAGTAAAACAACATTTGACAATGATGAAAGATTTATACAAAAAATTATGCCACACATAATACCTGATATTAATATTGTCGGAATAAAATCTTTCAGCATGTCTGTCAACTTAAACTTTGTAGCAATATGTGTTTCTATCAGCAAATAGATTGTCATAAGAACTTGGACACCAGCCAAAGTAGCAGATATTGTAGTAACATCAACTTTCAAATAAAACATCACAAAAAACAATGCTACCATTAATATCAATCTAATAACTTCAGCTCTAATCCTAACACTATTTCTACCTATAGCAAAATTCAATTGTACACAAGCTAGAAAAATAGGCGTAGCAGCATAATACAAACAACTCCAACGCAAAACACCTATGGCTGGTAACCATTTATCAGTCAAAATAACTGAAATTAAAGGCTCAGCTATCATACATAGTCCCGCCATCATAGGTATAATTATATAGAAAGAAACATTCAATACCCTTCTAAATACCCTATTTAATTCATTATAATCTTTTTGGTAAGACGCAAACACAGGAAGAAACACATTAGATACAGCACTAAATGTATATAATGCAAAATTTCTGGGGAACAAAGAGCCTTTATCATAATACCCCAATTCTTCCATAGAATAGACTTTTCCTATTGCAATACTGTAGAATGAATCACCAACAAAAGATAATAAAGATGAAGATAATATTTTTAAGCTAGGTGGCACTAAATCTTTTGTACTTTGTTTTGAAATTTTGAATTTAAATTTGATTCTTACAGCAAACATTAAAAGTATCGTTAAAATTAATTGATAACTTAATTGTTGGTAAACTAACGCCCATACCTCAAACCCATATACAGCCATAATAATGCCGATAACGCTTGATAATACTGTCGAAATTAAAGTACATACACACAATGTCCTAAAGCGCATAGCACGAGAAATTGCCGCTGTCCTAACAGAAGCAAAAGCCTGGCAAAATAATGTTAAAGAAATAACACGTAATACCGAAACTAACTGTGGTGTGTCGTAAAATTCCGCAATAAATGGAGCGGTGAAAAAGATTATTATATATAGTAAAATTGAGCTAAAAATGCTAAAAATTAATACCGTTGAATAATCTTCTTCAGTTGCTTGATCTTTTCTAATTAACGCAGTCGCAAATCCAGCTTGAATTAATATATCTGTTAAATTAATAAAAACCGTTGTAAGAGCTATAATACCATAAGCCTCAGGCGCAATCAACCTTGCCAAAACTATTTGGACAAGCATTGAAATTCCTTTTGACATAAATGACTCTAATAACTTCCAAACCGAGTTAACAACTGCAGTTTTTTTTGAAATATGTGTTTCTTCCATACATTAAAATACCGAAAAACTATTTAACCCCTCAAAAAAATACCCCTGAGAATATGATGACATAAACAACATAAAGATTGCATAGCAAACAGTCAATGCTAAGTATTTTTTAGATTTCGCTTTGATTACTCTATTGTTTGTGCCTAAAACTAGATACTGAGATACAACGATGTATAATATTAAAAGAATATTTTTAAATAGACGTAAATAAGTAGGGTTAAAAAAATAAAATGGAATAATTATAAAACTAATTAAAAAAATTCGGTTTAGAATTTCTAATTGTTCACGATTTAGAATAAATTTATAATATTTTCCATATTGCGCTCTCAATGCTTCATAACCAATTTTCTGAACATCAGTTTTATAACTTATATAAATAAGCCTAAACAAAAAGTAACCGAACAAATGACAAATAATTGTGGAAACTTTTCCTTTCCAATTCAGCATTTCATCAGTCAGCCCATTTTTCATGGCTTCAAAATTAAAGTAAACTAAATATTTTTCATTCTTTATTAATTTTCGAGCAATGCTGTATAACAAATTAAATTGTATACAAAGCATAATTAGTAAAATAATTGCTATAACAAGTGTTATAAATTTAATATTACTATTTTTCTTTTGAATATTAAATAATTTAACTAAAATAAATGAAAGATAAAATAATGCTGTAGGTTGAATGAGTGCTGCAATTAAAATAATTAAAATATATCTAAAAATTTTATGTTTTTTATCACAAATAAACTGAACAATACCATAACATACAACAATTCCCATTAAACCATTTTTTATTTGGGCGATAGAATCAAAGAATGGAAATATTAAGTAAAGAACTAACACCAATGCAACATAAGGTGTTGTTTTTTTTAAAGTTATAAATGCAATAACGAGAGTTACAGTCGCACAAACCAATTTAAAGACAATAAAATTGCCACCTAACAATTTGGTTAAGTTCATTAAAGCATCAGTCAAAAATGAATCGCCATATAAACCTTTTTCAAAAATCAGCTTATAGATATCTAAATCCGGTGAGCCGCCATTGCAAAATGTATAAATTAGAAAAAGATATAGTAAAGCAAAGCATAATGCTAGAGATTTATTCTTATTCTTGATGGTGTATCCAGTAACCGCAACTCCTGCAGTCAATAAAAATAATGCCACTAATACCTCTATATATTTTGAATTATTTCATTAACTTGAGAATCAATAAGATATTTATTTAACAGTTCTTTAGGCAAATGCTCGTATGAAGACGCAACAAATTCTTTAAGTTTATTTAAATCATCTATCCCTAAAATAAATATATTATTTTTATTATAAAAATCAAAGTTGACAATATTTGTATTTGTTGTAATTAATTTAACTTCATTATATATTGATTCATAATCTCTCATCGTAGCTCCGACTTGATTGGGCAACGTAATGTTTAAAATCGATTTTGATTTCGTAACCAAGTCGATTACTTCTTCATATTCTATTACCTTTGAAAAACCTTTCTTTTTTTTATTTAGCCTTGTTGACGGCATAACAAGAAACTTTGTTTTTAAACCCATATCTTTAAACTGATTTTCAAGATCAAAAATATATTCGGCTCGCCCTTTATCTCTACCAACAAATACTATATCATATTCTTTATCCCTTTTTTTACCAATAAATGAAGGACAATATCCACCACATCTAATCAAGTACAAATTATATTTTTTACTATCATTAGCATCATAGGTACAAATTTTTATTCCTGAGGGTATATTATTAGGCAATAAATGTCTTGCTTTCCCTACTAAATTTGTATATTCAAATATAATTTTTTTATCAGGATGTATTTTCTTTAACCATAACAAAAATTGTTTTGTTATAATTCCGTCAAAAACAATTATATATTTGCCTTCAAATTGTAAAATATTTCGATTGAATAAAATCTTATGCGGAAGCCTTAACTTTACTGCAATCTCTAACATTATTCTGCCAAAAATAGTTTTATATCTATATGGTAATTCTACCTGATAACCTGAAGCAATAAGCCCCCTGTTCACATAATTATTATCAGCAGTTATAAATAAAATATCTGATTTATTAAATGAAATATCCATTAATACCTTTAAAGCTAACTAATTAAAAAATTTATGATTAATCGGTTTATTTCTTTTGCATCAAATCGAGTTTCTGTAAAAATGCAAGCATTCTTCCCCATTTTTTCAACTTCTTCTGGATGTTCTATACACCATAAAATCTTCTTCGCCAATGATTGTACATCTTTTTTTTCTATCATAAATCCATTATATCCGTCAATTACAGTTTCTCTACACCCAACATTATTACTTGTAATAACAGCTCTACCTGTAGATTCAGCTTCCATTATTGACATAGGCAAGCCTTCACGGTACGAGGAAGGCAGCACATAGACAGAACAATCTTCCAAATAATGTCTAACATCTTTCGTAGTGCCTAAGTAATTGATACTTCCGTCATCAATAAATTCTTGAATATCAGATATTTTAATATCTCCCTCTGCACCCAAATAATTGAATACTGCATCCGGATACTTTTGTTTAACAATACGTGCCGCCTTGCAAAACTCCATAACACCCTTTGTTTTGAGCATACGAGCTATCATCAAAAAGGTTCGGTGATTTTTAATTGGCTTATATTCAAAATAATCTAAATCAACGCCGATACCGGGAATAACAATGCTCTGCTCTTCTTTTACCAATTTGCGGGAAACAAATTCAGCCTTATCGTCATTATTTAAAAAGTAAACTTTATTTGAGCTCTTAAATGATTTACGGTACATTTTACAAACAACGGAACGAATGATTCGCCATTTAAGTCCGTTGTTTATAAATACGTCACCTGCGCCTTCAACCATTGAAAATATTTTTTTTACGCCAGCTTTCTTTGCGGCACGCACACCGAAAATATTTGGTTTAAGCATAAAAGTAAAAACAATATCGGGCTTTTCGTCCTTAATAATCGCCACATATTGTTTTTGCAATTTTTTCATACCTAAAGGATTTAAACTTCTGTTTTGGGAGCAAACAGAATAATACATTACACCTTTCTCTTCAATTTCTGCTTTAAAATCATCACCCAAAGCAATAACCGACACATATGCGCCTTCATTTTGTAAAGCCTTAATTAATCCTATACGAAAATTAACAACAGTTTGCGAAGAACCGCAAATTAATAAAATTTTTTTATTCTGCATTCCGTTGTTCACTTTCCGTATCCTCTATTGATTGTAGTAAGGTGTATTTTACATAACTTCCAATATACTCACTCATTTCTTTATCATAAGACAAGCTTCCAAAGGCTTTTTTGACAAGACCAGTAAATAAGCCTAAAAACTTGATCGCCCAACCGAAACCGTGTACTAAGCGCAACTTCCTGCCATTTGCTGCGGCAATCTTTTTTACCATTTCAGAAGTATTCGTATATTCCGAATTTTGCGGGAAGAAAATACCACTCTCTTCATTCAAAATCATTAAACGAACAAACTCGCACAAATTCTCTATATACAGCATAGAGCGTTCGTTTTTAATATAGGGAAAAAACTTTAATTTTAAAGCAAATTTACGCAAAGTTAAATAATTACCTTTACAGCCTTTACCGTAAATCATTGGCGGTCGGAGAATACAAATCTTAAAATTTTCATCGGCAAGAGGAACAATTCCGTTTTCAGCTTGTACTTTACTGTCGCCGTAAGCGTTCTCGGGAGATACAGGCGTATCCCTTGTAATCATTTTCTTTTTGCCGACTTTACTGCTACTACCGTAAACAATGGCAGAGCTCATAAAAATAAATTGCTTTACTCCATCCGCCTTTGCTTTATTTGCAGTTTCAACTGTCAAGTCAGTATTTACTGAGTAATACAGCTTTGCCTTTTCTTCACTTATCTTACCACTATCCGAATGTGCAATTCCCGCAACGTGAAAAACAACATCATAACCTGAAAAGCTTTTTTCTCGCCATGCGCTATCACGCAAATCAATAGTATCAAAACTGCATTCTTCGGGAAAATGCTCGGATATATATTTTTCAACGGAAGTGCCGATATAACTATGTGCTCCCGTTATGAGAACCTTTTTCAATCGGCATTTGCCTCCTCGTCCTGATCATTTTCAAGCTCGCTGTTGGTTGTAGCAATAGCTTCCTCTTCCTGCTTATTGAGTTCGCCTGTGCCACCTTCGACTACACCGTCGTGCTTGACAACGGATATAAACGTACCGAAGAAACACTTTAAATCGAAGAAAAATCCCATACGCTTAACGTACTCGCCGTCAAATGCCGCTTTTACCGGAATTTCCAACTCGTCCCTGCCGTTGATTTGCGCCCAGCCTGTAAGCCCCGGTTTAATGTCATTAGCACCGTATTTGTCACGCTCAGCAATCAAATCGTCCTGATTCCAAAGCGCGGGACGTGGACCTATTATTGCCATTTGTCCTGCAAAGATATTAAAAATCTGCGGAAGCTCGTCAAGTGACGTTTTTCTTAAAAATCCGCCAACTTTGGTAATCCACTTTTTAGGGTCGCTCAACTTGTGCGTAGGTGCATCATGCGGTGTGTCGATACGCATCGTGCGGAACTTTAAAATCTTAAATATCTTTTTCTTTTTACCGACACGGTTCTGTTTAAAAAATACTGGACCTTTACTGTCGCACTTGATTGCCAATGCGATTATAAACATTGGAAGAGCCAATATAATTATTCCTAAAAAGGACAGAATTAAATCAATTAATCTTTTGAAAAAATGTTTATACATAAATATAAGCCCAAATATTATGCTTGATTACGGTATACCGTACCTGCAACAATTTTCGTCTTGGAAGGCACTGCCGCACTGACGGATACCACTCCATTGTAATCAATCTGGCAGAAATCGTTGACAACGCTGTTATGTCCCACTACACTTCCTGCACAGAGAAACACACCGTTACCGATTACGCTGTTTGCATTGACTGTAACAAATGGTTCTATAACACAACCTTTGCCTATTCTTGCAGATGACGAAACATAGCTTTTGTCGGAAATAATATTTACAATCTCAAATCCGATTTGTTCTAGTTCGTTATAAATCTTTTGCCTTATCTCAGGATTGCCGATAGCTATAATAGCACAAGAAAACTCTTTTAAAAATTTTTCACTTTCAGAAACTTTACCGATAGCTAATGGATTATTATCGTCTATAAACTCAATTTTATTGAACCTACCCGTTTCTGCCGCTAATTCTTTTACTACTTGACCGTAACCTCCAGCACCGAAGATTAACAAATTGCCATAATGCACCATAATTATAGATTTTATTATACTACATTATATATAGAATTGCAATTGAATTACAAAAATTTTCCAGATGATATTCCTTATTTCTATTATTTTGGCTTAATGAAAAGCAATTTATTTAAAAATAGCAAAAACAGTTCAGGCATAATTGCCTGAACTGTTTAATTAATTACCCACACAAAGCTTTCTATTTTATTATTACCGTATGTATTGTGGAATTATTTAGAAAGATCATATTATTTATAAATTAAATTTTATCTATGAATATGTATCATGCCGCACCTTTAAGTTCTTCATAACTTATTATAATGTGAATAAATAATTCTCCATAAAAATCATATTTCTTCTGCCCCAAGCCATAAATCGAAATAAAAGAATTCTCATCCTTTGGCTTATAAGTTGCCAAAGCGACTAATTGTTGATTATTGAAAATCATATAAGCTTTTATTCTTTTCTCTTTTGCTAACCTTAATCGTTCTTTTTTTAGTATATTTAATAATTTAATATCAGTTTTTATTTCTCCATCCACTGAAACTACAACTTCAAATCCATCAACGTTTTCTGTATTATTTGGCTTAGTTTCTTCTTTACGCTTGTTTATATCCTCTTCTTGGCATATATCTATTTTTGAAACTTTTTCTTTTTTGTTTTCGGAACTTACTGCTTTCTCAGTTTCATTAGTTTCTATAATTTGATTATAAAGAAATTCAATATCGCATTTACCGAATCTTTCAATATTACATATTTTATTCTCATAAATTGAAATTAATAAATAGTAATAATTTTCTCCTATATCTTTATAAACTAAAATCAATTGGTCATCACCCGTATTAACCTGTATATCTGTAATTGATAAACAATGATTAGGTTGAATAGCCAAATAAGAAAAATCATCCCCTATTTGATATATATCACAACCACAAAGTTTAAATAGACCAATTATATAACCAAAGTTATTGCTGATATTCTTGATTTTTAAATTTAATTTCATATCTCCAAGCGCACTTTTTACTTTATATTCTGATTCCTTATCCGAATTATCATAAAGTTCGAATATTAAATTATTTTTATCAATTCTTTCGTTTCTTTGTTGCACAAGAGTATAATGTACTCCCATGATAGTCAGTATAGTCGCAGAAAAAGTTGTAACAGCAGTAAATAGCGATACAATTATTTCTCTTCCCTGTGGTATATTAATATAACAGAGTAATAGTACAAAATAAATTGGAACAACCAATATAGCAAAACTTATTAATCCACTTGATAATTTACCCAATTTAAATTGTAGGCTGTTTTTTAAAAATATCGAAACAACATAACTTATCATTGCAATCAAAGTCAACACAATAAATATGCTAGCTATAATTATTGAAGCAGTATTGAACTCATTTTTAATTTCGCTTATAGCAAAAACGGTCATTACAGCTAACGCACAAACCAACATCATTATGTATGAAAAAATACCACAAGATGTAAAAAATGAAATCTTATAGTTTTCCATACGCACAAAAAAATCTTCTTTTCTCTTTTTCCAAAGCGAAAATTTCTTTTTAATTTTTTCAAATCCTTTTATCATTTGTATTTCCTTCCCATAAATTTACAATCACTATCAAATATACCAGAGTTGAAGATGCAACACATATTTCATTAATGCACCGGGTTGTGGACACATACAAATAATTGCTCCCGTGCCTCGCTTTTTATTTTCCAATTTGTCGAGCACGGTAAACGCCGAAGTTTCGTCAGCCGTTACTTTTACGCCCTGCTTAATTTCGATAGGATACAAAACGCCGTTCTCTTCGATAATAATATCTATCTCGCTTTCAGCATTTGCTTTTTTATCCTTACCTCGATAGTAAGAAACACAATAACGGTAATCTATCCCACTGTTGGAATAGGACTTTAATATTTCAGAGATTACGAAAGTTTCAAAGAATGCTCCGCTCATAGCCCCTACTGCTAGCGTTTCAGGTGTGAGCCAACGAGTTAAATATGCGGCAAGCCCAGTATCCCTGAAATATAATTTAGGCGTTTTAATAGCTCGTTTCAATACAGCCGATGTGTACGGTTCAAGCAAATATATGATCCCCGACGCTTCCAGAATGGAAATCCAATTTTTGACCGTGCCTTGATCTCTTCCGATTTCATCGGCGATATTGGAATAATTAAGCATCTGTCCAGTGCGTGCTGCAACCGCAACCATAAACTTTCGGAAGTCGTCCAAATTCTGTACAGCAGAAAGGCTGCGGACATCACGCTCTAAATACGTTTTTACATAACTTGCGTAGAACGTTCCCCAATCAGCGTTTGGATTTTGTAATTCGGGAAAGCCTCCCCTATGGATAATCTGCCAAATATTCTGCATTTGTTTCGCCGTTTTCCCCCGTTCCTGCACATATTCCATCGTCGGCAAGAAGGGCTTGCTAAAACTATCCCCAATAATTTCGCGCAACGAAAGTCCGCTCATTTCAATGATGCCGACGCGCCCCGAAAGCGATTCGGAAACGTTTTTCATTAGCTCGAACGGTTGTGAACCAGAAAGACAGAACAGGCCCCTTTCGTCCTCTTCGTCGCACTTGATTTTAATATAACGAAAAAGATCGGTTACTCTCTGCACCTCGTCGTATATGACGGGCGGCTGATTTAACATCATGAACGTATTCGGGTTTTCTTTTGCCTGTTCTTCTATAAAGGGGTCGTCGAACGAAACGTACTTTTTATCGGCAAATAACCTCTTAATCATCGTAGACTTGCCCGTTTGCCTTGCGCCCGTAACAAGAATACACTTGAACGCTTTATCATTCTTTTGTACGATTTCTTCGATGCTTCTTTTAATATAATTCATAATTTCACCAAACAAAAAACGACTAATCTCGAATTTAATTCCAGATTAGTCATATTATAGTCTATCTGCGGAGAAAAGTCAATAGGTAAATTTATCAAACTTTGCTAATAAGCTATGTTTTCTTTGATACAATTTTAAAAGTTCAATGATTGCTATTTAATTTATGCATATTTTTGGACATACGATTTCTCGAATTATGCATATTTTTCGACATATCGTTGATCAGAAATACATTTTAATAATT
Source organism: uncultured Clostridia bacterium (assembly GCA_947572415.1). Taxonomy (GTDB): domain Bacteria; phylum Bacillota; class Clostridia; order Christensenellales; family Borkfalkiaceae; genus Coproplasma. Next base: position 10,616 of record CANPBT010000004.1, read on the forward strand.
CAGCTTAAAAATGCATACGGTTTTTAAACGGAAGTGACATAATCACCGTATCGCATACTATTTAATTCGTCAAGCATTTCTTGAAATTGACTGTGATTTTAAAAGATTCGTTAGATTGCCTAAAAAGGAATTAAAGCTTATAATAATCCAGAATAAAACTACTATCTTTTTTTCTTTCCGTTTTAAGGTCGATTATAAAATACTCTTCACCGTTTTTACGAAATTTACCGCGTTTAATATTGTTGCTTATATTTGGAATCCCGTCTTTTTTAGCTGATATTTTATCCGCATAGTATGTCGCCTCTTTTGTGATTTTATTGATTATTATTAAATCCTCCTGATGCCCCATTTTCATGTTTTGCTCTTTGGCGCATATTTTACACACACGATATCCGCCATGATATTTTCTAAATTGTGCGGTTATTGAATACGCATATGGATGACAAGAGATTTTATGATTTTCACATCTCAAATATACCTCTTGCTTTTTCCGCATGTAACTTTATCGGGGAAGATTCCCTTTTTGTTGTTAGTATCCCAGTCCCAATACTTTTCAATGAATTCCGGAAACATATCCTTTAAAGATATTTTAGACCTCTTCGAAGTTTGCTCGTAACCGTTCATTTCAGAATCCGATGATAAGGCTTTCGATTCTGGTTTATCTGCCCATAAATAACCCTTGTACGTTTTGTTAGTATTCAAATAATTACTCGTATGCTCTGCATCTCTTACAACTTGCCTAAAACCTGCTTTACATAAGTCTTTATGGCTTTTAAATTCATTCACTATTTTAGAAGTTTTGGGATCAATTTGCATAACAGGTTTAAATTTCGCTTCTCTCGACAACTCAATTCCACACTTTTTGCATCCAAATTTTAGCTTACTTACAAGTAACGGCGTTGAACGCCAATGATAATCATTATGTTTACGACAAATGAAGTTTTGTTCAATTGTACTTGTATAGCTTATTTTGTTGGGATCCGCATCATTGTTTTCATAATCCCAATATACTATTGCTTTGTCGCGACATTTCTGAAAGAAGCTATCTTCCGGATTCAACATTCCTTCTCGGTTTTCTCTTCCTCTTGACAATCGACATACTTCCGACGGACACCCGCTATTAGGTCTAAACCGATTACTTATTATACTTGTCCATTCATGTTTGCAATTTCTGCAAACCCAATGCGCGTAACAGTTCGAATTAGGCGAAAAATTAAATATCGTAAATCCGGCATTCTTTTTATAGTCCCATTCGGTCGCCAATTCCATTCGTCTAAGTCTTGTTTTATCATCTAAGGTTTTCTCATACAGCTTTTTAGGTTTATATATCGCAAGTATCTTCATGCAATCTTCTTTGACGTCTATTTTAACCTTATTACTTATAAATTTGTTAATTTTATCAATGAAGAATTTTTCAATTACCGCTTGCATTTGAGTAAAATTACTTTCTTTGTAATAATATTCCGCTTCTAATTCTTTTTCGCTTTTTTTATAAGCATAAAATCTTATTAACTCATAATTATGATCAACCAAAAGTTTAGCCTTACGCAAATCAATATCCTTCTGTTCCTGAACACAGTGCTTAACTCCGTTGTGTTCAATTACAAACCTAAATTCAGGAGCAGTCAATACGATATCGGCCTCATACTTTCCGTTTGCTTCGGGAATACCTAAATCTTTAAACGAAGCACGCCTTCTGAGTACCCATTTCAACTGTTTATTATTTTGACAAGCACTTTTAAGATAAAAATATATAGCAGACTCACCAAAAGATTCCGAATTTTTATTACAGTACGGGCAACCGGTTGCTTTTACATCCTTTGTCCTATTGCTGAACGAGGTTTTCCACCCACGTCCGCATTTACAGCATCTCCAAAATACGTCTTTTGACTTTTTACCGTGTATTATTTCATCGGGATAAAGTCCGTTTTTATTATTCTTTTTAAAATCCCATTCTTTTTCAATAATGTCTAAATATTTTTTTTGTTTATATTCGTCCGGTTTGTTCATAAATATTCTCCTAAAACAATACGCGTTGGGAAATATTCTATTTCAATATTATAACACCATATACTATCAATATGTCAATTATATGAATTCAAAAACAGCGGCGCCAAGAAAAAAATCTTGTCGCATCGATATCATGAAAAAAAGCGGGCTCGTAAGCCCACTTTTTTGTGAGGTTAGTTTATTATTAATACAAACCTTTCCATTATGTTACTACCGTATGTACGGTTGATTTGGAAATATTGAAATGTTTTGCCGTTGAACGAACAGTTGAATTTGTTTCTATTATATATTTACTCTCTTTAATAACCCTCTCTGCAATATAATCGTACATTTACGGTACCTCCACGTAATTAAATAATATGCGAAAAAGAGTCGGTATATACCGAAACTTATCGAAGAATGCTTTCAATGCGCTCAAGCACTTTGTCAAGCCCCTGCCGCGTCTGCGAGGAAACGGCGATAATGTTGTCCGAGCCGCACTTGAACGTTGCGGCTATGTTTGTAATACTACGCGCTGCCGCCGCCTTTGAAAGCTTGTCGGCCTTGGTCGCGATTACGGTAAACGGCAACACATTATAATACAAATAGCTTATCATTTGTTTATCGTCCTCCGTTGGGTCGTGACGTAAATCGCAGAGAGCAAATATGTGAGCCGCATTTTTTTCTGCAAAAAACCGCTCCAGAAGGCGCGCCCACTTGGCTTTTTCCTCTTTGGATACGCGTGCAAAGCCGTAACCGGGCAAATCCGCAAGCACAAAATCTCCGAAATCGAAATAGTTTACAAGCCTTGTTCTACCCGGGTCCTTTGAAACTCTGGCAAGCTTATTTTGATTGGCAAGCATATTAATAAAGCTTGACTTGCCAACATTTGACTTGCCGCATACAGCGATTACAGGCTTGTCCGGCTTTATGAATTGCGCCTTGCTCGCCGCGCTGGTTATAAATTTTGCATTTGTGATTTTATACATTTTAAATACCTATAATGGCAGACCTGAATACCGTATCCACTTCGGTTACGGGTATAAAATTTATACTTTCACGGATTTTTTCGGGAATTTCTTCAAGGTCTTTCTTATTATCGGCCGGTATTATCACGTCGCGAATACCAGTGCGATACGCCGCAAGCGCCTTTTCTTTAAGTCCGCCGATAGGCAGAACTTTGCCGCGCAAAGTAATTTCACCGGTCATAGCCACACTCTTTTTTACTGGCTTGCGGGTAAATGCGGAAAGTATGGCAGTTGCCATGGTTATACCGGCGCTGGGTCCGTCCTTTGGCGTTGCTCCCTCCGGAACGTGAATATGAATATCCGTCTTTTCAAACGAGGACCTGTCTATACCGTAGCTTTCGCTGTTGGAGCGAATATAACTTATCGCCGCGCGGGCGCTCTCTTTCATAACGTCGCCGAGTTTGCCGGTAAGCAGAATATCGCCTTTACCGTGCATTGCCGAAACCTCTATGGTAAGAGTGGTGCCGCCCACCGCCGTCCAGGCAAGCCCCGTTGCCGCGCCCACTTCGTTGCGCGTCAATGCCCCGCCGTCTTTTTCATACCTCTTCGCGCCGAGAAAATCGGCAAGGTTGCGCTCGGTAACGCTGACTTTCGTGGCTTCGCCGTCGGCAAGCTTTACGGCGGCTTTTCGGCACAGCGCGTCAATCTGGCGTTCAAGCCCGCGCACTCCCGCTTCCATAGTATATCCGTCGATAATCGCGTCGAGAGCCTTGTCCGTTATGGAAATTTCGGAAGCTTTCAGCCCGTTCGCCTCCCGCTTCTTGTTGACGAGATAGCGTTTTGCAATTTCTTTTTTCTCTTCGGGGGTATAGCCGGTAAGTTCTATAATTTCCATCCTGTCCAAAAGCGGAGCGGGGATAGTTTCCAAACTGTTCGCGGTAGTTATGAAAAGTACCTTGCTTAAATCGTAAGCGACCTCGATATATCTGTCTACAAAAGTAGAATTTTGCGCAGGGTCGAGGACTTCTAAAAGCGCGTCCGCGGGGTCGCCGCGCAAATCCGATGAAATTTTGTCGATTTCGTCAAGCAGGAAGACAGGATTGACCGAACCTGCCCTCTTCATACCGCTTATAATCCTGCCGGGCATCGAGCCGACGTAGGTTTTTCTGTGACCTCTTATTTCGGCTTCGTCTTTGACGCCGCCGAGACTCATACGCACAAATTTTCTGCCGAGCGAACGGGCTATAGAGCTGACGATAGAGGTTTTTCCGACGCCGGGAGGCCCTACGAAACATAAAATAGGCGCGTTCATACCGCCGGTACGCTTCAATACCGCAAGGTATTCCGTTATGCGCTTTTTAATTTTTTCGAGCCCGTAATGGTCGGCTTCGAGAATACTTACCGCGTCGACAAGCTTTTCCGTATCGGTCGTTTTTTCGTGCCACGGAATATCGAGCATCCAGTCGAGGTACACCCTCAACACGTTATAATCGGGCGAGGAGGTCTGCATTCTCGACATACGCGAAAGCTCCTTCAGGGCCTTCTGCTCCGCCTCCTCGGGCATACCTTTTTCCTTTATTCTGCGTTCGAGCTCGTCGCGCTCCTCACCGTCGTCGCCGAGCTCGGCGTGGATGGCTTTAAGCTGCTCGCGCAGATAATACTCTTTCTGATTTTTATCTATATTCTGCCTTACGACCGAATTGATTTTGCGTTCGAGCCGAATGATTTCTATTTCGTCGTTTAAAAATCTGTCGATTTTTTTAAGTCTGTCCACCACGCGCGGGCACTCCAAAAGCTCCTGCTTCTGCTCGGTTTTGAGCTGCAGACTGCTTGCGGCAATGTTGACGAATTCGTCCGGGTCGCCGCACTTATCGAGCGCCGCCAGCGTATCTTTACTTATTCTGTTATCCGCGGAAGTTATGTCTTTGAGTATCTCTTTCGACGTCCTGAAATACGCCTCCTCCAACGACCTGTCGCCGTGAACGGGCGTTATTTCCTCAACCGTGGCTATAAAAGTTCCGCCCTCTTTTACAAGCTGTCTGGTAACCGCGCGAAAAAGCCCCTCCACCGAAATGCGGAGGTTGTTGCCCGGAAGACGCGTTATCTGTTTAAGCTTAACAACCGTGCCCGCCGGATATATATCGTTTTCGCCAACGTCTTCCTTTTCGGACTGCTTCTGTGCGCATACGTATATGAGCGAGCCGTGATCGGCCGCATACTTGACCGCCGCGAGAGAAATCATTCTTCCCACGTCGAAATTAACCGTAGTATCCGGAAAAACAACCCTGCCGCGCAATGCAAGCAAAGGGAATTCCTGAAATTTAGGCATTTTATTCTCCTTTGAGTTTCTTAAAAGTACGCGCTAAACGCGCCCTGACGGCGCGTTTAGCGCGGAATACTTTAAATATTTCTTAGGCTTACGCCGTCTTTTTATATATAATTTTGGGCTCCGCCCTGTCCGTCACGCACTCTTTGGTAACGACGACCTCTTCCACGTTCTTTTCGGACGGAAGTTTGTACATTACGGAAGTCATAAAACCTTCTATAATAGTCCTCAGCCCTCTTGCTCCCGTCTTTAAACGTATGGCGGTGTTCGCTATTTCACGTACCGCGCCCTCGTCAACGGTAAGTTTAACGCCGTCCATTGCAATGAGCTTCTGATACTGCTTTATTATGGCGTTTTTCGGACGGGTTAAAATATTGACGAGCGCGTCCTCGTTCAAAGGATGCAAACTTACGACTATGGGCACGCGCCCGACGAATTCGGGTATGAGCCCAAAGCTCGTCAAATCCTGCGGCTTTACGTCGCAGAGCATTTCGTAAACGTCGTTTTCGTTATCCTTTACCTTGCCGCCGAAGCCGAGAGACGTGTTATCCTTGCGCTTCTGCACGATTTTATCCAGCCCGACGAAAGCGCCGCCGCAAATAAACAGAATGTTTGTCGTATCTATTCGCAGACATTCCTGCTGAGGGTGCTTTCTGCCGCCCTGCGGAGGCACGTTTGCAACCGTGCTTTCGATAATTTTTAAAAGCGCCTGCTGCACGCCCTCGCCCGAAACGTCGCGGGTTATGGACACGTTTTCGCTCTTCCTAGCGATTTTATCGATTTCGTCGATATAAATTATACCGCGCTGCGCCTTTTCGATATCGTAATCGGCATTCTGAATAAGCTTCAAAAGAATATTTTCCACGTCCTCGCCGACGTAGCCCGCCTCGGTGAGCGTTGTCGCGTCCGCCGCGGCAAAGGGCACGTTCAGGATTTTAGCGAGCGTGCGCGCAAGCAAAGTCTTTCCGCAACCCGTAGGGCCCAGAAGAAGAATGTTGCTTTTTTCGATTTCCACATCGACGTCCGCCTCGCTCTTTTTAACGGGCGTGTTGTTTATGCGTTTGTAATGGTTGTAAACCGCTACGGACAGAACTTTTTTCGCCTCGTCCTGACCTACGATGTATTTGTCGAGCTCTTCCTTTATTTCCGCAGGCTTTTTCAAGGGCACGGGCGTCAGCTCCGCATCGTCCAGATCCCTTACCATATCTCCGCAGATTGTAACGCACTCGTCGCAGATGCAGGCGCCGTTCTGACCACTGATAAGGCGGCTCACTTTATCTTCGGATTTACCGCAAAACGAACAAAATCTCTTTTCTTTCAAGCTTTCTCCTTTCGCTCAAATGTTTTGCGCAGCAAAGCATTTGCAGCGAGTTTGCTATTGTCGTAAAAACGCTTAACGGCGGAAATCAATCCCACCTTGCGTTTTTTCGTCATTAAATATTTTAAATATAATTTTGGGTTAAAATGCGTTTCAAAAAGTTTTAACGCGCAAACCGTTGCGCAGACTTTTTGAAACGTAGAATTTTATAAATTTCTTATCTCTTTACGAACACTTTATCTATAAGCCCGTAAGCCTGCGCTTCCGCAGCCGACAAATAATTATCCCTGTCGGTGTCGCGCTCGATTTCGGCGAGCGGTCTGCCCGAATTTTTAGCAAGTATTTCATTCAGCTTCTGCTTGGTGCGCAGTATGTGCTCCGCCGCGATTTTGATATCGCTTGCCTGACCCTGCGCGCCGCCGAGGGGCTGATGAATCATGATTTCGCTGTTCGGAAGGGCGAATCTCTTGCCCTTTGCTCCGCTGGAAAGAAGGAATGCACCCATGGAAGCCGCCATACCGATACATATAGTCGACACGTCGCACTTGATATAATTCATCGTATCGTAAATCGCAAGTCCTGCGGAAACCGAGCCGCCGGGGCTGTTTATATACAACGATATATCTTTCTGCGGGTCTTTCGCTTCGAGATATATAAGCTGCGCGACTACCGTATTTGCAACCGCGTCGTCGATTTCGCCGCTTAAAAATATAATTCTGTCCTCTAAAAGTCTGCTGTAAATATCGTACGAACGCTCCCCGCGGGAGGTCTGTTCCACAATGTAAGGCACTAACGCGCCGCGTTCTCTTTCCATTTATTGACTCCTTTGATTATTCGGCTTTTTTCGCCGCTTTTTTAGCGGGCTTCGCTTCCTCGACGAAAAGCTCGTTGTTGGCTTTGAGGAAGTCGAACAATTTCGTTATTATTATATCGTTGCTGATATACTCAACCTGTCTGGGGTCGATTGTCTTTTTATACTCTTCAAGCGTCTTGCCTACAGATTTGGCTTGCTCCTCGATTTTCGCGTCAAGCTCGCCGTCCTCGACCTTGAAGCCCTCAGTCTTTACAAGCTTGTCGATTACAAGCTGGCTCATAACCCTCGGCTGCGCCTGGGCCTTGAACTGCGCGCGGAAGTCCTCCATCGAAAGCTGCATATATTTGAGATAATCGTCGAGCTTAAGCCCCTGATACATAAGGCGATAGCTGAAATCCTGAACCATTCTGTCGATTTCGTTCTCTATCATAGCGTCGGGGATTTCAGCCGTTGCGTGCTTGCATATTTCTGTTATTATGCTGTTTTCCGTTTCGTCGCGGCCCTTGTTCGCGGCGTTTCTTTCAAGGCGTTCACGCGTTTTCTTTCTGTATTCTTCAACCGTTTCCACGCCCGCGCGGCCTTTGACGAACTCGTCGGTGAGCTCGGGATACTGCTTTTCGGTAATCTTATGCAGCTTGATATTGAAAACCGCTTGCTTGCCGCGAAGATTATCCGCCTGATAATCTTCGGGGAATTTTACGGTAATATCCTTGCTTTCGCCTATCTTCATACCGACCACGCCGTCCTCGAAGCCGGGTATGAACGAGCCGCTGCCCAAAACGAGGTCGTACTCCTCAGCGGTGCCGCCGGGGAATTTCTCTCCGTCGACGCTGCCCGAGAAATCGATATTCACGGTGTCGCCGTTTTTACATGCTCTGTCGGTAACTTCGGCGTTGGTTGCGGCGCTTTCGAGGATTTTTTTCATTTCCGTTTCCACTTCGGCATCGGATACATTATACTCAAACTTTCTGATTTTTAAACCTTTGTAAGTTTCGATTTTTACTTCGGGCTTTACGGGCACGATTGCCGTAAGGGTAACGCCGTTGCCCTCGGTCATATCCTCGACGTCGAGCGAAGGTTCGCCGACGGCGGTAAAATTAGCTTTTTCCTTTTCGAGAATTACGGGATAGTGCTCGGAATAAAGGAAGTTAAAAGCTTCCTCGAACAAAACGCCTTTGCCGTAATAATTTTCGAGGACGGGCTTGGGGACCTTACCCTTTCTGAATCCGGGGACGGAGTATTTGCCCCTTACTTTAAGGTATGATTTGTTGAGCGCATCCTTCCACTCTTCTTCCGTAAACCCGATAGTAAGTTTAACCGTGCTTTTTTCACCGACTGCCTGTGTATACTTCATTTTAATCTCCTGAATGTAATATTTAATTTATATGGTAAACATTTTAACATAATTAATCAATTTTGAAAAGCGTTTTGCGTTTACTTTTACTAAATTTTACATTATAATATAGTTATGCCACAAGACGCTTTTACAATAAAATATATCGCTGAGGAGCTTAAAAACAAGCTTCTTGGCGGAAAAATATCAAGAATAATCCAGCCGGCCCGCGACGAGCTTACGTTTATTATATACACCGGAAAAAGCAATATTAAACTCGAAGCTTGCCTGTCTGCGCAATCTTCGAGGCTGAGCCTTACGGAAACGGACAAGCCCGTGCCGTTAACCGCGCCGAATTTTTGTATGCTTTTGAGGAAACACCTGCAAAACGCGGAAATCTGCGACGTCGTCCAACCCGACTTCGAAAGAATAATTTACTTCGATTTGAAATGCGTTTCGGACTTCTCGTCCTCCGTTATGCGCCTGTACTTTGAAATAATGGGCAAGTACTCGAATGCCGTGCTCACCGAAAACGGAATAATTGTCGGCGCGCTTAAAACCACTTCGCTCGGCGAAAACACAAAACGCGTGCTTTTCGGCGGCATAAAATATGCGCCGCCCGAACCGCAGGATAAAATCCCGCCCGAAAATCTTAAAGAACTTGAAAACGCACTCGGTTACCGCGCGGGCGATACGGCGCGGTTTATCTGCGACAGGGTTAAAGGCATTGCGTATGCCACCGCTCTCGATATGGCGAGCCGCTACGGCGAAAACATCACTGCGGAAAACATTCACGATTACGTCTATTCATTGCCCACCGAGCCTTGCGTAACTTTTGAGGGCGGACAGCCCGTCGATTTCAAAGTGCGCGCCATAACGGGCGAGAAAAAGCTCTACCCCGACGTGCTGTCGGCGCAGAGCGCGTATTACGCATACGTAACGGAAAAACGCGCGTTCGGCGCAAAGAAAACCAAACTTGAAAACGCGCTCGGCGGAGCGATAAAAAAAGCCGAAAAACGGCTTGCCGCGATTAACGAAAAGCTCGAAGAATGCCGCGACGCGGAAACGGTTAAACTCAAGGGCGAACTGATAACCGCAAACATTTATGCACTGCAACGGGGTATGTCGGGGTTTAAAGCGGTAAACTACTACGACCCCGACGGCGGTGAAATAAAAATCGGGCTCGACGCAACCTTGTCCCCCTCCCAGAACGCGCAAAAATATTACAAAAAATACGCGAAGCTGAAGCGTACGCAGACAAGCGTCGGCGAGCAGAAAGAAGAAATTCTGCAAAAGCTCGGCTATTACGAAAGCATTGCTTCGCATATAAAATCCGCGGAAAGCCCGGCCGACTTAGACGAAACCGAGGAAGAGCTTGCAGTGCTCGGACTTATAGCCGCGCCCGCCGCAAAAAAGAAAAAGACGGAAACGCCTTACCGCGTATTCGACGTGCTCGGGTTTAAGGTTATTGCCGGACGCAACAATATCCAGAATGAAAGGCTGACAAAGAGCCTTGCGCCCGACGACGTATGGCTGCACACGCAGAAGTACCACTCCTCCCACGTCGCGATTATAACGGATGGCAAAAGCGTGCCGGAAGAAGTTATAAAAATCGCGGCGGAAATTTGCGCCTATTACTCGGAGGGGCGCGACGGAAGCAAAATCCCCGTGGATTACACAAAAAAGAAATTTGTAAAAAAACCGCCCAAATCGAACACCGGCTTCGTAATTTACACCGACTATAAGACGGCGCTTGCGACACCGGACGGGCACTTCGGAGAAAAAAATGAACGATAATAAACAACTTAAAGACGAAGAACGTAAAACCGACGAGGAATATACCGGAAAAACTTACGCATATATCGGGCTGGGGCTTATGGCGGGCGCCGCGCTGTTTTTCGGGCTGTCCTTCACCGTTATGGGAATTTACTCCCTCATAGCCTCGATACTTCTTAGCCTCGCCTCGATTACGTTTATAAACTTACAGAAAAAGAAATACGACTTCAAATGGCTTATTTATATCAAAATTGTCGCGTATATAATTTTTGCCGTGATATTTCTGTTCTTTGCCGGCGGAATACTCTGGTCGGGTGCGGAATAATAACGCAAAATTTTAAATTAAGAGGTATAAAAATTTAAAAAGTCTGCCATTATTTAAATATAATGGACAGAATTTGCAGTGCGGTTTTCGATAAAATACGTGAACTCAGCCCTATGGGCAGATACGTTATCGTGGCCGAAGAAGAATTTTACGACGGATTCCCCGAGGACGGGGAAAGAAGCTACAAGGAGCTTGACAGGGCGCTCTCGGTACTTAAAAACGGCGGATTTATCGACGTAAAATATTCCCGCGGGGATATGTACTGCGTGGCGCCGCTCAAAGATTATGTGGACGAAATTATAACGCCCGCCCCCGCCGCAAAGCCCGCGGCGCGGAAAATGGATATGACGTTTATTTCCGCATTTGCGGGAAGCGCGTTGGGCAGCCTTATAATTTCGCTCATATTCGCGTTAGTGGTATAATGCTTTCCAAATACGAAAACGAAGTTATGGCGGCGGTTTACATCCTTTGCGACGGGCTGGACAGCTGTCTTATTTCACCTCTGGAAATTCTGTCAGTTCTACCGGAAAAAAGAAAGTACAGCCTTGAAAAAGTCGACGGGATACTACACGACCTGATGTGCGACGGATACTTCGATTTAATTACATCTGAAAGAAAAGGCGAAAAAATGTACGTTATAAACCTTAAAGCCAACGGGCTTGCGTACAAGCGCAACGCAAAACAGAAGCAACGCGACATCGCGTTCAGGATAGTGCTGGCATTTATAGGGGCTATCGCCACTTTCATTTTCGGGCTTATAATAAAAAGTATATTCGGTTAAAAAGCTGCCTTTTAAGACGGCTTTTTGTTTGCTTTTTCCTCCGTCTTTTGCTAAAATAAATTATGTAAACCCTTAAAGAGGAAATTTATGAAACACAAAAAACTGATTATTTCGCTTACGGCGGTACTTTCCGTATTATTGTTTCTGGCGACCTTTGTATTCGTTTGGTACGTATGCGACTATTACCCCGATTTCAAAGAATTCAGAAAAGAATTCGAAATACCCGGGCTCGACGAGGGCGCGGTTCCGCAGGGAATGGGCACCACCAACGTCAAATACGAAGTAAAGCAAGAGGACGGCACCTCCAAATCCGAAAACAGACAGTTCTTTTTCGTCAGCGCTTATATGACCGACGGCTCCCCCTCCCGCATCTATGTTATAGGCGAAAAGAAGAGCGACGAGCAAACTTCCGCTTACGCGGGATATATCGGCTACGTCACTATGAAGCTCAAAAACGCCGATGGCAATTACGTTGATTTTTACGGGCATTGCGGCGGCGTTGCGCTCAACGAAAACACGCTTTGGGTTGCGAGCGACAGAACGGTTTACGTAGCAAAGGCGAGCGAGGAATACAAATCCAAAAACATTTCCCGCGAGATACTCGAAAAGGCGATAATAAGCCGCAACCCCGTCGTAAACAACGAGGACGGCACGACCGAAACCAAGGATTTCAGCATAAGCTTTACCGCCTCGTTCGACGCGAACTGCAACGCTTCGTTTTTATATCTCTACGACGACTCGCGTTATACCTCCACTACTTACGACAGGTTGTACGTGGGCGAGTTTTACCGCAAGGGCAATTACGAAACCGACTTATCGCACAGACTCGTTACCCCCAACGGACACAAGAATAACGCGTTTATGTACGAATACAACATAAGTACGAGTTCGGATAATAAATACGGACTGATTACGCTCGACGACAAAGGTCTGGACGATGACAACAAGGTACCCGAAATAAAGAAAATCTTCTCTCTGCCCGAAAAAATTCAGGGCGCGGCTTTCTCCGGAAGAGAGGGCTACGGCACCAACGACGGCATGATTGTGCTTTCTCAAAGCTACGGACTTTCGAACTCTCGGTTGCTGTGCTTCGACTGGAAGAAAGTAAACGAATCGGCAAACGGCGTACTCTACTCGAAGCTGAGCGTTGACGGAAAAGGTTTAGGCAAAGTAGCCACCGAGGGCAACAAGGACGAAGAAGGCATAAAGGACGAGGATATCAAGGACAACGAAAGGCCGAGAGGCAGTTTCGTTTACAATAACGTATATAAAACGGTCGGCGGACAAAAAATGCCGTTCACCGACAGCGCGCTGCGCGTTTACTACGTCGATATCAACAACGAAGATATGTTCGTAAGCGACTACTCCGTTCCTTCGATGTCTGAAGGACTGTGCGTAATTACCCGCCCCGGAGCAAACCCTGCGCCTAAAATGCGCGTTTACGTGCTTTTCGAGTCGGCGAGCAAAAAATACAACAAATTCGTGCGCGAACGCCTGCACAACGTGTACAGCTTTATCCCGCACGTGAAATAAATAAACTCAAAAAAACAACCTCCCCGCCGACGGCGGGGAGGTTAATTTATTATACGCTTATTTTATGAACGCAAGGCAAGCTTTGTATAGGCTGTACACGTCCGCTTTTGAAATGAGTTCGTAAGGGGCGTGCATAGAAAGCACGGGCACGCCTACGTCAACCGTGTCAATACCGAGATTGCCTATGAATTTTGCGACCGTGCCGCCGCCGCCCGCGTCAACCGCGCCGAGCTCGCCAGTCTGCCAGATAACGCCGTTCTCTTCGAATATATCGCGAAGGTAGCCCATAAACTCCGCGGGGGCGTCGTTTGTGCCCGACTTACCGCGCGCGCCGGTGTACTTGGAAACCGCCGCTCCGCAGGACACGAAAGTCGTGTTGCGTTTTTCGAAAACCGAGCTATAAGCGGGGTCGAAGCCGGCAGTTACGTCCGCGGAAATACATTTCGAGTTATACCTGACCTCAATGGGATTAGCGCCAAACGACGCGGCAATCGTTTCTATTACGTCGGAAATAACCTTGCTTTGCATACCCGTCGTGCCGTCGCTGCCCACTTCCTCCTTGTCGGCAAACACCGCAAGCACGGTATGGGGAGAATCGTAGTCGAAAACAGCTTTCATTTCGGGGTAAGCGCACACTTTGTCGTCATGCCCGTAAGCCGAAATCAGCGCGCCGTCAAAGCCCACGTCGCGGGCTTTGCCCGCCGGCACGAAGCACAGCTCCGAACACTGGAAATCTATTTCGGTAATACCGTACTTCTTGTTTAAAAGCTTTAATACGGCCGCTTTTACGCACTCCTTTTCCTCTTCGTCGTCAACTGCGGGAAGTCCGCCGATAACCGCGTTTAAGCTTTCGCCGTCTATGGCCTTGCCCAAAGTTTTCTGGCTCTGTTCGCCGCCCAAATGCGGTAAAAGGTCGGTTACGTAGAATATGGGGTCGTTTTCGTCCTCGCCGACGCAGACTTCTCGCTTTTCTCCGCCGCGAAGCATAACCACGCCGTGCAGCGCCAAAGGCAGCGCCGTCCACTGATATTTTTTAATACCGCCGTAATAGTGCGTTTTGAAATAGCAAAGCCCGGCTTCCTCGTACATGGGGTTGGGTTTTAAATCCAGTCTGGGCGAATCTACGTGGGCGACCATTATACGCACGCCGTCCTTTGCAACGTCCTCTTTGCCTACGCTTATAAGAAAGATATTTTTGCCTCTGTTAAGGAAGTAACGCTTGTCGCCCGCCTTTAATTTTTCCGAAAAACTGAAAGGCTTGAAGCCCTTTTCTTCGGCAAGCTTTTTAGCCGTTTCGGAAGCGTCGCGTTCGGTTTTTGAAGTATCCAAAAACTTTTTGTAGCCTTCGGCAAAATCATAAATTTGTTTAAGCTCATTTCCGTCCGCTTCTTTGTAGACGTTTTTACGCTTATATTTTAAATCCATAGTCAAACTCCTTGTAAAATTATCTTTATTACGATTATAGTATTTTGCCGTAAATTTGTCAAGTACAGTTAAGTTATTAATAAAAATAACAACTTTTTTTAAATTTATATCGATAAACAATTTACTATTTATTTAATAATTTGGTATAATAAAAAGGCTGGAATGGGAAGGTAATTCGATTTGAAAAATAAAAGTGCGGTTACGGCAAAAAAAATTGCAACGCTTTCCGTTTTTACGGCTTTGAGCCTGATAATGTTCATAATAGAAAACCAGTTTCCGCCTATGTTTATCCCCGGCGCTAGAATGGGACTTGCGAACATTTTTTCTTTCGCGGCGCTCGTTATATATTCGCCCGTGGAAGCTTTCGTCATAGTCGCGGCGAGGACGGCGCTGGGCGCGGTTTTTGCAGGAAACGTATCCGCGCTTTTATATAGCTTTACGGGCGGAGTTGTTTCTATGGCGATTTCGTCGATACTTATGTACACGATATACCCTAAAATTTCGGTAATGTCGGTAAGTATTGTTGCGGCGGTTTCGCACAATGTCACGCAGAACGTCGTTTTCGTAATCATTTCCGGCACGGCGCTCACTTTCGGTTATATGCCCTACCTCATGCTTCTCGGTATTCTTTCGGGAGGAATCGTAGGCGCGATAATAATGCTCGTTTTCAAAAAAGTACCCAAAACGGTATTCGAAAAGGCAATAGGTAAAAGATATCCTTAAACGGATATTTTACAAATAAACTCATAAAAAATTTATAAGGAGAACAGTTGTGAAAGCAGTTAAAGGAAAATACTACTTCGGCGGCGTGCACCCGCACGACATGAAAGCGATTTCAAGCTCTGCCGCCCTTGAAGTATTCCCCACGCCGGACGTCGTGGCGATTTCGACCCTGCAATCGCTCGGCAAACCCGCCGTCCCCGCGGTGGAAGCCGGTAAGAGCGTTAAACAGGGCGAAGTTATCGCAAAAGCCGACGGCATGATTTCTTCCGATGTTTTCGCAAGCGTCAGCGGCACGGTCAAAGAAATCAAGACAATGCCCGGCGCGAGCGGCACGGACGAAACGTTTATCGTAATAGAGTCCGACGGGAAAAACGAAACAAGCTTTATGCCTCCGCTTGCCGACCCTTCGGCAGAGGATATAAAGCAGAGAATCAGAGACGCGGGTATCGTAGGTCTCGGCGGTGCGGGCTTCCCCACCGCGGTTAAGGTTGCACCCAGAACGCCCGTCGACGCGTTGATAATCAACGGCGCCGAGTGCGAACCCTATCTTACGTGCGACCACCGCCTTATGCTTGAAAAGGCGGACGGCATTGCGCAGGGCGCTAGATATATCGCAAAGGCGCTTGGCGTAAGCAAAATTATTATAGGCATAGAGGCGAACAAGCCCGACTGCATTAAAGAATTTGAAAAATACGACGACATTCAGCCGGTAATCCTTAAAAAACAGTATCCTATGGGCGGCGAAAAGCAGCTTATATACGTAACCACCGGAAGAAAGGTCGGCGTAGGCAAACTGCCCGCAGACGTAGGCGTCGTAGTTCAGAACGTGGCGACCTGCTTTGCGGTTTACGAGGCGGTTGAACTCGGCAAGCCCCTCTTCGAAAGAGCGATAACGATATCGGGCAAGGCGGTTAAAGAGCCCAAAAACCTCTGGGTTAAAGTGGGCACTCCCGTCGCTTCGCTTATCGAATTCTGCGGAGGCGAGAGCGTTACGCCCAAGAAAGCGGTTTTGGGCGGACCTATGACGGGCGTTGCTGTTGCGAATTACGACAGCTATACGCATAAGACGACCTCGGGCGTGCTTTTGATGACAGCCGAAGAAGCTGCCGACGAAGAGCCTACACCCTGCCTGCAATGCGGCAAATGCGCGGACGTATGCCCTATGCACCTTATGCCCATGAACACGGCGTTTTACTCCGCAGCCGGCGATTTCGACGCGGCGGCAAAGTACGGCAATGTTCAGGCATGCATAGAGTGCGGCGCGTGCGAGTATATCTGCCCCGCGAGGCGTCCCCTTATTCAGGCTATAAGAAAGACGAAGGCTTACCTTCGCAATAAGAAATAGGAGAGCAAAGAAATGGACAATACTATAGTAGTTTCTACACCTCCCCACGTCAAATCCAAACGCACCACGCGCGGAATAATGCTGGACGTGCTTATCGCACTTTTGCCCTGCGCTATTGCCGGCATCGTATTTTTCGGCTGGCGGGCGCTCGTAATCGAGCTGGTTGCCGTCGTTACATGCGTTGCGACCGAATTCGTATACTTTTTTATCCTTAACAAGGGTTTTTCAAACAAGTGTGCGGACGCAAAAAAGGTCTGTTTGAGATGGGTGAAACAATTTGATTTAACTTCGGTTATCACGGGCCTTATCCTTGCGCTTATACTCTCTTCCGATGTTAAATGGTATGAAGTGATTATAGGCAGCATATTTGCGATAGCGGTCGTTAAAATGCTTTTCGGCGGCACGGGCAAAAACCTTGTCAATCCCGCTGCGGCGGCTCGTGTATTTATGTTTTTAAGCTTTTCGGCGACTATGATAAAATACGGACTGCCCGCGTTCGATGCGATTTCGTCCGACAGCGGCACACTCGCCACTGGCGCAACCAACCTTTCGGTACTCCTCGGCAAGGACCCTGCGAGCAAAATTAACGCACTTGACCTATTCCTCGGTTCGGGCGTTGCCGGTTGCATAGGCGAAACTTGCAAAGTTGCAATCCTCGTCGGATACGTATATCTTTGCGTAAGGCAGGTTATCAAGTGGTGGCAGCCACTGCTGTTTATCGCAGTTTTCGGTTTTTCGGCGGTATTCATGTCCGGATTTGCGTTTGACAGTTATAAGTTTGACATGACGCTTTTCCTGCCCCACATCTTATCGGGCGGCGTGTTGTTCGGCGCGGTATTTATGTTTACCGACTACTCCACCTCCCCCAAAGGAATTTACGGCCAGCTTTTCTATTATATAGTCGCCGCGTTGCTCGTTGCAATTTTAAGGTATCTCACAAAGATAGAAGTAACTTCTTTCGTAATAATTCTTATCAACTTATTCGTTCCCCTTATCGATAAATACTTTATAAGAAGGCCTTTCGGCTATAAAAAAGAAAAGAAAGTTAAGGAGGTAAAATAATATGACGGTTAAACAATTTTTTAAAAGCACCACGTTTAAGTGTCTTGTCACGCTCCTTTCCATTCTGCTTGTCTGCGGGATTTTCCTTACGATTATGCACGGTCTTTTGGAAGTTACTGCCGAAGAAAAGCTTTCAAGGGCAATAAGTAAAATTTACGGCAAAAACGTAACGACCGAGATATCCGAGGTCAAAAACAAGGAGCTTGACCTTGCAACAATCGAGGAAGCGTACTGCGTAACATCAGAGGGCGGAAACTTCCTTGTTAAGTCAACCGGTAAAGGCGGCTTTGCGGGTACGGTTACATGTTGGGTTGTCGTTGAAATCAAAGATAATAAAATTTCAGGCGTTGGTAAAGTTGCAATTGATTCTTACGTCGGCGAAACGCAGATGGCGGAAATAAAACAGTCTTTCCTCGACAGCTTCGGCGAAAAATATACGGACGGTATCTACTACACCACCGACGACGGTTTTAAAGTATCCAGCTCGACAAAGTCGTCAAACGCTATCTGTAATGCGGTAAACGGCGCGTTGCAGTACGTTAAGACCGAAAAGCTCGGCATGGAGACAAACGATAAGTTCAAAGATTTCTTACACACCGAATTCATCAACAAAAAATCAACCACATTCAAAATGGCAGCAAACGGCGGCGTAACTTACAACATCACGACCGCGGGGTACGGTTTGGCAAGCTCGTCCACTATCGAAATCACCGTTTCGAAAGACAAAATTATTACCGCATATAAGGTAACGGCGGACGGGTCTACGGACGGTTACTCGCTGAAAGCCGACATTAAAAACGGCGTACCGTTCATCGGCAAAAATCTTGCGGATATCACCGCTATTCTCGGCGAAGGGCTCGAATACCCCGGCGACGACATGAACACCGCAGTGAACACGGGCGCGAGCAATACGACTTACGACTGCTATACCGCCGCAGTGTTTGCACTTGCAAACTTCGATATTGCGCTTGCAAACATCGACGTTTTCGAAAACTTCGAACATCTTAAATTTATAAACAAATCAAAATCCAAATTTACCGTAAACGAGGATTTAAGCGTAACGTACGCGCTTGTTACTGCCGGTTACGGTTTGGCAAGCTCGTCCACTATCGAAATCACCGTTTCGAAAGACAAAATTATTACCGCATATAAGGTAACGGCGGACGGGTCTACGGACGGTTACTCGCTGAAAGCCGACATTAAAAACGGCGTACCGTTCATCGGCAAAAATCTTGCGGATATCACCGCTATTCTCGGCGAAGGGCTCGAATACCCCGGCGACGACATGAACACCGCAGTGAACACGGGCGCGAGCAATACGACTTACGATTGCTACACCGCCGCAGTGTTTGCACTTGCAAACTACGACAACTGCGTTCCCGCTGAAAGCGAAGGAGGCAAAGCACAATGAATAAGTTTAAAAAGATTACCCTTGACGGGTTAATTTTCCAGAACCCTACCTTTATTCTGGTTCTCGGTACCTGCCCCACCCTCGGACTTATTAACTCCGCATTTTCTTCAATGGGTATGGGCCTTACCGTTCTGGTTATCCTTACTTTAAGCAACGTTTTGATTTCACTTTTAAGAAAGCTTATCCCCAACGAAGTGCGTATCCCTTGCTATATCGTAATTATAGCCACACTGGTTACTTTTGCGAGAATGTTCCTTGATAAGTTTCTGCCGGATTTATACGAAAGCCTCGGCGGCTTCCTTGCGCTTATCGTCGTAAACTGTATAATCCTCGGCAGAGCGGAAGCTTTTGCAAATAAGCACACCGTACTCGAATCGGCTGTAGACGGAGTTTCACAAGGGCTCGGATTCACGCTTGCGCTTACTATTATGGGCGTTATATGCGAATTCTTCGGTAAAGGCTCGTTATTCGGTTTTGCGATTATGGACTTCAAAATTGCGATGCTTGCAACGCCCGCCGGCGCGTTCCTCGTATACGGCATATCAATTGCGGTATTTGTATACGTGGTAGACGGCGTGCAGAGAATGTTGCGCGTTAAGACAAACAAGCTCGCGCGTGAAAATATGTTGAAGGAGGCTGCGTAAATTATGGGTACTTTTATTGCGATAGTGCTTGCGGCGGTTTTGACAAACAACTTTATCACCGCTAAAACTTACGGTATCTGCCCCTTCCTCGGAGTTTCCAAGAAGACTTCCTCTGCTGCGGGTATGGGAGTTGCGGTAACGCTTGTAATGGTAATTGCAACCCTTGTTACCTATCCCATTTACACCTACGTTATGATTCCCTTGAAGATAGAATTTTTAGAAATAATTTTCTTCATCTTCATTATAGCTTCTCTCGTACAGATGCTTGAAAAAATCATACAGAAAATTTCCCCCTCGCTTTACGGGGCTATGGGTATATACCTCCCCCTCATAACCACCAACTGCGCGGTGTTGGGCGTAACCGAGCTTGTTATCGGCGACATGTCAGGCATTCTTGCCGAAGGCGCCGCTATGAATATCGGCTGGGCAGTTCTGTACGCACTGTTTGCAGGCGTCGGCTTCACGCTGGTTATGGTTATAATGAGCGGTATGCGCGAAAAACTTAACTGCTATAAAATGCCCAAGGCAATTGCCGGCTTCCCCATTGCTATGGTTACGGCTTGCTTTATATGTATGGCGTTTATGGTATTCAGTTATATAAGTTTATAAGGAGATAGAATATGAATTTACTTGAAATTACAACCCAGACCTGGATAACGGTCGGCATAGTTGCCGGAATATTCGCAGGTACTGCGCTCCTTATAGGAATTTTGATACTTGTTGTCGGTAAGGTGTTTAAAGTAAACGTAGACGAAAAAATCGAAAGTATTTTGAATAACCTTGCAGGCGCAAACTGCGGCGGTTGCGGTTGCTCGGGTTGCAGCGGCTTTGCAAACAAGCTTGCAAACGGCGGGGCGGAGCTTTCCGACTGCCACGTAACCTCCCCCGAAAAGAAAGCTGAAATCGCAAAGCTTCTGGGGATAGAGATTAAAGACGAAGAGCCTACGGTTGCGGTGGTTCACTGCAACGGCGGTATTGAAAACTGTGCCGATAAATTCGAATACAAGGGCAACCCCACGTGCGCGGCTAACGCTTCGCTTCTGGGCGGCAACAAGGCGTGTAGCTTCGCCTGCCTCGGCTGCGGCGACTGTAAAGCCGTTTGCCCCGAAAACGCAATTTCGGTCGACGGCAGACTTGCAAAGGTTGACCCGGACAGATGTATAAGCTGCGGCGCATGTATTTCTACTTGCCCCAAAGGCATTATAGACCGTATCCCCTCTTCCGCCCCCGTATATGTTGCCTGCTCCTCAAAATGCAGAGGCAAGGACGTTATGAACGTCTGTAAGGTAGGCTGTATCGCCTGCGGAATATGCGCAAAATCCTGCCCTCACGGCGCGATAACAATGCAGGACAATCTGCCCGTTATAGATTATACCAAGTGTACAGGATGCCTTACGTGCGTTGAAAAGTGCCCGAGGCACATAATAATAAGCCGCAAAGTCGTTGCGGAAGAAACCCCCGTCGAAACGGTGTAAAAGAAAAAAAATCGTGTCTGCAAAACGCAGACACGATTTTTTTTATATTATAATTGTTCCGTCGTCGATATCGAAATCGAAAGGAATAATTTTCATTCTGTGCGGCGAGCAGTAAATCATTCCTCCGGAGTTTTTAAGCTCGGGCGTATATACGCAATCGTTTTTCCCGCAATTTGCTTCCGTAACTCTTACCGAACCTTTTTTATTAATATGAACCTTATTATAATCACCGTCACCGGTATTTATCCTTAATACTACAGCAGTATCGTCCTCGCTGATTATTTGAACATAAGCGCCGTTAAGCGTCCTTTGCCCCTCTTTGAAATCGTAGTCGTAAACAATTTCGTTTCTTACGTAAATGCGGATACCTTTCAGAGGGCTGTCGTCGCGGGTTACGAAAATCACGACAAACAATACCGCAACCAACGCTAATACGGCGACGTACACTATTATATCCGGTAATTTAAAGCCTTTGTCGGCTTTAACCTGTTCTACCTTTTTAAGCGACATTGCATACCTCGCCGTCAGTTATTGTCATAAGTAAATACAACCTTTCTGTCGGTAAGCTTATTTTCGATAAATTTGAGCGCGTTATTCTTGCCCATTGCCATTAAAGCCGTCGTAAGCGCGTCACCCTCAGCCGCAGTGCCGCCGATTACCGTTGCCGACATTATTCCCTTGTTTACGGGTTTGCCCGTCGTAGGGTCGATTACATGGCAATAACGCACGCCGTCAAGAATGTAATATTTTACGTCGTCGGCGCTGGTGGAAACGCACTCGTTTTTAACCTTGGTTCTGAGAAACTGCTGCCCGAAATAGTCCGAGCGGGGATTTTTGAATTCAAGGTCGTATACGCCCATTTTAAAATGATTTTTTAAAACTATACTGCTCGAGCCGAAATCGAAATAACCGTACTTAAAACCGCTTTCGTCCATCATTGAATTTATTATATCAACCGCATAGCCTTTGCCGATACCGCCGAGGTCAATTTTCATAGAATAAGTAACCCCGTCGATTTCAACGGTTACGGCAGGCTTTTTTACGTAAAATTTGCCCTCTTCCTCATAAACCTCGATATCGCCGAAATGCGAGGAAAGCTGCCTGAACTTTTCTATCGACGCATCGGACGGAAGGTCTGCGGCGGTTGCGGGTATTTGCCCGTTCGTGTTGAAGCCGTAAGCCTCCACGCTGTAATATACTGCCGGATTATAATATCCGTCCGTAAACTCGTACATCTGTTCGGCAAGAGTAAACACGTCGTAAGCGACTTTGTCAACCTCGATAACTGCTCCTGCCGTAGCGGAATTGAATAAAGTTACCGCAGAACTTTCAACGCCTATAGAAAGCGATTCGTTTATTTCTCCCAGCTTATCTTTAACGGAGTTTATAAACGCTTCACATCTTGCCTCCGCGCTTGCCTCGTCTGTAAAATCTTCGGAAACGACTATGGTTGCGTCGGCAGTCATGATATAGTAAAAGGTTTTACCCATACTTTTATAAGCGGCAGGATTTTCCGCCGCACCGCCGCCGTCGGTAACGGACGTTTCGCCCGCTACAGTGCCCGCTACTTTAAAATTATCGAGCGTCAGCTCGTACGAGCCCGCAGGCATATTAGTATAAATTTCGTATTCGGTTTTCTGCCCTTCCGTATCAGTGCAACCGGAAAGCAACGCTGCGGAAGCAAATATAACGGCGCATGCCGCAAAAAGCTTTTTCATATGTTTAATTATATATCAAAACGCAATAAAAATCAATCATTTGCAAACCCTCAAAAAGCAATAAAAAAGCGTTCGCTCAAGCGAACGCTTTTTGTTATTTGTTTTAAATTAATACTTTGCGTCGAATGCGTTTTTGATAAGCTTCGAATAAGATAAAGTATTTGCTTTTTCGGTGTTCTGGTCAGTCCAGGTAGCGCCCGTAGATACGCCGTTGGTATCAACCCAGTATTTATCGCCTTCAAGCTCTTTCAATTCGAGTTTCAAAAGCTCGTCTACGCCCTTTTCTTTAACGTATTTAACGATTGCGTCGCGGTTAGCTTTCCAACCGAGCTGACCAGGTTTAATCTTGTCGCCAGCCCAGTAGCCGTTTTCTTCTTTGGAAAGAGCCGCTTTCGTCATAACGTCGGTCTTTTTGCCTTTGTCGCCTTCGCCTACGATAACCGCAACTTTATTAGCCATAACAGCTTTATAGTACGTCTTTACGTTCTGAGCGTCCTGGAAGAACTCAACCATCGTCTTGTCGTTTACCATATAGCCTTTCGTTAAATCGTAAGTCATGGTTACGCTACCGAAAGTTACGGTTTTGTAGAAAGTTTTTTCCACGTCGTTACCGTGGTCTTTAACCGTTGCCTTTACCTTGTAAGCCTCGCCGATAGTGGTATCGTCGTTAGGAATAGTGATATAGGTGGGAAGGCAAACTTCGGAAAGCTGAACGTCGGTTATAGCGCCCGCTTTTACCGTAACGGAAGCAAAGCCCGCATAGCCTGCGCCGTGAACAAGCCCGAAAGCTTCGCCTGTGTGGATATCGTTAAGCGCGTTCTGGATAGCGAGTACGAATCTGCCGCTGGTCTGCGTAGCGCCCGAAAGGATATAAGCGCTGTCAAGCGTCTGCTTGTCGCCTTTAACAACAAGAGGTTCACCGTTAGCCGCAGTTGCAACTTTAAGAGCCTTGACTTCCGCAACCGTCTTGCCTACGAAAGTTTCTTTAATATAATTAGGTATGTGCTTGTTTGTTTCATCTGCACCCAACGAGCCTTCACTCGCATTCCAACCATTAGATACGTTCGTGTAATATTCTGTATCTGCTTCATAAGTAACGTTGGTAATTTTGTCGCCTTTTACTTCAACTTTAACTTTTACGCCATAAGTTTTGCCGGGCGTCCAGGCATTGTCATATTTGTATTCGCCGGTAAAGGTTTCGGTCTTTTCGGCACAGCCCGCCATAGCGGCAACGCCCGCACAGAGAGTGCCGGCAACAGCGCATACGGCTAATGTTTTAAAAATTTTCTTCATGAGAATTTTCTCCTTTTTTTATTCTTAACATATTCTACCACAATGGAATATTACTGTCAAATATTTTATCGGTACTTTTTTACTTATTTTTTTATTCTGTACGGAGCGCCACAACGGGGTCTTTTTTAGCCGCCGCCGACGCGGGAATCAAACCCGAAATCAAGGTCAGCCCTACGCTTATGGCAACCATTATCGCCGCCTGCCATATCGGCAGCGCCGCAATGGTAAACACGCCCGTCAAAGCTCCGACGATTACGTTTATTATAAGCGACAGCACGTAGGTAATTATTATACCAACCAGCCCCGCGGCAAAGCCTATTATAAATGTTTCCGCATTGAAAAGCCGTTTTATATCTTTCTTTCTTGCGCCGACAGAGCGGAGTATGCCTATTTCCTTTATTCGTTCGACAACCGATACGTAAGTTATTATGCCCACCATAACGGTCGAAACAACGAGCGAAAGCGCGGTAAACGCGATAAGCGCAATGGTTATCATCTGAATCATTGTGTTTACCATCATTATTATAAGCCCGACGGTATCGGTATACTTTACCATATCGCCCTCTTCAAGCCCCGTAACCTCCGCCGTAGTGCCGTCTGCCCTGGTGAAAGTTATAGTGCCGCTTCCGTCCTCGCAGGCGGCATTCCATTTATCGAGGTATTCGGTAACAAGGTCTTTGCTTTCGAAGTTCAAAGGATAAATTTTAAAGCTTGAGGGCAGTTCGTTCGCGGCAACCATACCCGCCGTGATTTCCAGCGCGTTGCCTCCTCCGCCACCCATTGACATCATACTGCCGGCGTTGAAAATGTAATACGTTGTTCTGGGAACGGTAACAAGCACGCTTGAATCTTCCGGCGTGGGATATGTATACGAATAATTATAAGGCAGCCATTGAAGCGCACCCTTTTCATTTATATGTTTTGCTATATTGCTGTTTAACGAAGAATTTATAGTGTGTTGCGTAAGCGCCTTTGTGTGGTACATACCCGAAGAAAGGCAGCCGTAGGAAATGCCCTCCTTCTTTTGCAGAATAACTTTTACCTTTAAATCAACCCCGTTGCTCTTATCAAAGTTTTCCGAGTTGGGGTTATATTTGAACGGTAACATCGCGCCGAGAATTTCCTGCTTGCCTGCCGCCGTTTCTATAGTAAATATATCGGTTGCGGCGGGCTTTGTGAATATCGTATCGTTGGGATACCACTTGAACGTTTTCGCGTTTTCACCGACGAAAAGCGAAAAATCGGTGCCTTTCAGATTATCGTCCCATTTACCGTTTTCATACTTTCCGTTATACTTATCTATAATACTCTGGTCGTACTCACCGCCCTGTGCCTTGTAAGCAAAGTTCAAAAATTCGTCCTGAGTCATATAGCCGTACTGCCCGAAGTTCAAATCGGAAAAGGAATTATCGTGGATAACCATAATAAGACTGTCTTTATTTTCGAAAATGTCCTTTATTTCCGCTTCGGTAAGATTTTCCGTTTTGCCGTTGTAGGAAGCGAGTATATCGTACTGCGAAAGTATATAGTTGTAATTATCGGGGATTTCGTCAAAAGAATCCACGGTGGATATCATGGGCGCGTAATCGGCGTAATCGGGCTGCTCGCCGAGCACGGAAGAGTAAATCGCCCTTATACCCGTAACCGACACGTTTTCTGTCACTTCTTCGCCAGACGGCACCTTGTGCTTGAAATCCGTATAAATATAATTCGACATATCGAAGCTAAAGCCGTATTGCAACGAATTGTAATAGTCCTTCGGCATAGCGTCTACATAGTCCTTATAGTCCTGCGTGATTACGTTGGTTACCGTTGCGCTGTTGAAGTTCATCAACGTTTCCAGAAGCGAATCTACGTACACCTTGTCTTTTAGCTTATCTATATCAACCTTTGTGCCTGACATATTAGCAAAATCCATAAGGGCGTTGAAGTCAATCGCTGTTTCCGTAACGGTTAGCGGATAGCCCGAAAGCATATCGTCTTCCATACTCTTTATGTACCCCTGCACGCCCGAGGAAATTGCAAGCACCAGTGAAACGCCTATTATGCCTATGCTGCCCGCAAACGCAACCATTGTGGTACGCTTTGCCTTTGACAGCAGGTTTTTCAACGACAG
The DNA here is from genome assembly GCA_947572415.1 of uncultured Clostridia bacterium. Taxonomy (GTDB): domain Bacteria; phylum Bacillota; class Clostridia; order Christensenellales; family Borkfalkiaceae; genus Coproplasma. The sequence continues at coordinate 36,991 of CANPBT010000004.1, forward strand.
CATAAACGCCATACCGAACGACATCGAGGACTTTTTCTTTTTGCCCTTGTTTGTCGTTTGCTCGGGTAACTGCTCGGGCTGCTGCCCGGCAGCAGCCTCTTCGACGCCGTCGAAGGGCTTCGTATCGTCGACGACAAGCCCGTCCAGAAGCCTTATTATACGCGTAGAATACTGTTCGGCAAGCTCGGGGTTGTGCGTTACCATTATAACGAGGCGGTCTTTCGAAATTTCTTTCAAAAGCTCCATTATCTGCACGCTGGTTTTTGAATCGAGCGCGCCCGTCGGTTCGTCGGCAAGCACTATTTCGGGGTCGTTGATTAATGCGCGTGCTATCGCAACCCTCTGCGCCTGCCCGCCCGAAAGCTGGTTGGGGCGGTTATGTATCCTGTCTTTCAGTCCGACCCTGTCAAGCGCTTCTATGGCGCGCCTTCTACGCTCCTCCTTATCCACGCCCGATATCGTGAGCGCAAGCTCCACGTTCTGCAATATCGTCTGGTGGGGTATCAGATGATAGCTCTGGAAAATAAAGCCTATGCTGTGGTTGCGATAGGTATCCCAGTCCCTGTCGGTATACTGCTTTGTGCTTACGCCGTTTATTATAAGGTCGCCAGAGGTATATTTGTCGAGCCCGCCTATAATATTCAGAAGGGTGGTTTTGCCGCAACCCGAAGCGCCCAAAATGGACACGAATTCATTTTTGCGGAAGTTCAAGCTTACGCCCTTTAAGGCGTGCACCGCTTCACCCGCGACGGGATAATCCTTTTTGATATCCTTTAATTGTAGCATTTTTTCAAGCCTCTCCATTATTTGTATTAACTGTATTATATTAATTCAATGTGTGAAAAAATAAATCACAAAGTGAAAAACTGATAAAAATCATTGCTTGTGCTTTATTAAATTCATTATGCAATAAGCCGATTCAGCTATAAGGAGCAACGCCGTAAGCACAAAAAAGCAAATTATCACGACTAAATCCGAAACATTTTTGACGTAGTCGGAGGTATGCTTTATAGCGATATCGCAAACTATTTCGCAAAATGCCATAGCTCCGATTTTAGGCAGGAGAAATATTAAAGACAGTATGTATTTTTCCGGAGCTTTCAAAAGCAAAATTGCCAAAAGCTGTAAAACCGAAAATACCAAATAAAATATTGCGGAAAGATAAAGCGCGTTATCCGTACCTTTTACGAACTGTCTTAATATAATAGCAACAATCAAATCGATAGCAAGCAAAACATTTAAAACTACTAAACAGACATTAAATATTAATTTACTTTTCCCCATAAATACCTATCTCTGCAACAATTCGATTTAATTTTATTTTACAGAATAATATCTTATTAAAGAAAAACTTTTATGATCTTCTTCTGAAAGATATAACAATACGTCGGAAAAACGCATTTTTAAATCATTCCCTTTTTAAGTCTGGCAACAGCCCTGCCTTTGCCGAGTATGCGCATAATAGTGCACAAATCGGGCGAGTTGGGCATACCCGTCACCGCAATGCGCAGAATTTCGGCGATGTCGGACACGTTGCCCTTATACGCTTCGGGGTTTGCCTTATACTCGCTCATTTCCGAGGCGAAGCCCACCTTCGGCGCGATTGCCTTTACCTTGTTAAACCATACCGAATTGTCGTCGGCGGGGTCGTAAGTTTTTGCAAATTCTTCGAGCACGGTGTTTACCGTAGCTTTATCGAAGCGGTAGTTATATTCGGGCGCGAACGCATCGTCGAAGAAGTAATCTATAAGGCGTACGCCCTGCTCGGCGCGCTCGATATCCTTTCTGCGTTTTTTACCGCCGACGCCCATAACGAGTTCGAGCACTTTTATTATATACTCTTCGTCCGCAAAATGCGCTTTATCCTTATCAGTGCCGAATTCCTCCGCCCAGCCTTTTAGGAAGTCGAAGCACTGCTTTGCCGAAAGGCGCGAAATTTCGTTTTTGGAAATATCGTTGAGCTTATCCAAATCGAACAACGCGCCGCTGCGGCTCATCTTCTCTATCCTGAATTTGAAATCGCGATAGTCCGCGTCGGGGTTTTTAAGCGACCATTCCTCGAAGTCGGAGTTTAAAATCGTCATAAGATACTTTACGACCGCGACGGGATAATAGCCCGCCTTGCGATAGAAATCGAGCGAAAGCTCGGGGTCTTTTCTCTTGGAAAGCTTGCGCTTGGTGCCGCCGTCCATTTTCATAAGCGAGCACGTGTGCGCATATCTGGGCGGCTTGAAGCCGAGCACCTTATGAAGCTCGATGTGCACGGGCAGGCTAGACAGCCATTCCTCGCCGCGGATTACGAGCGTCGTGCGCATAAAATGGTCGTCGATTGCGTGCGCGAAATGGTAAGTGGGGATACCGTCGGATTTGAGTATTACGACGTCCTGGTCGTTTTCCGTGACGGTGATATCGCCCTTTATCGCGTCGCGGAAAGTCATTTTATTTTCGATACTGCCCTGCGATTTCAAACGGATAACAAAAGGCTTGCCCGCCCTTAAATTTTCGTAAATTTGCTCCTCGGAAAGGTTGCGGCACTTAGCGTACTCGCCGTAGTAGCCGGTGGTTTTCTTTTCGGCGGTCTGGTTTTCACGCACTGCGTTGAGCTCGTCCTCGGTGCAAAAGCACGGATAAGCAAGCCCCTGCTCCAAAAGCCTCTTTACAAAGCTGCGGTAAATTTCGGCGCGACGACGCTGGTAATAGGGGCCGTATTTGTTAAGCGGCGAATTCAATTCCGCGCCCTCGTCGAAATTAATCCCGAAATAATTTAGGCTGCGGATAACGCTTTCGACAGCGCCGTCGACCCTGCGTTTTTCGTCGGTGTCTTCAATCCTTAAGTAGAAAATGCCGCCCGTGGTGTGCGCGCTCCTTTCGTCGGCAAGCGCGGAATACAGATTGCCGAGGTGGATAAAGCCCGTGGGCGACGGCGCAAGGCGGGTTACCTCTGCCTTAGGCGCGCGGTCGCGCTCGGGATAGATTTTTTCGTATTCCTCGGGCGGAAGTAAACCGGTATCGGGGATAAGTGCGGCTGCAAGTTTTTTTAAATCCATAATTAAACCTCTCAATGCTTGCGCTTATAAAATTTGCGAAGCGTAAACCATAAAATAATGAGTATTTCAAACGACCCCGCCACTATATACAGAAAGTACATTTTATCGAAGTCGGAAAACACGTTTACGAACACGTTGAAAATTACCGCCGCCGTCCAGACGATGAGCGAGCAGGTGACCATATTAGTTATCCAGTTGCCCCATTTTGCGGAAAAAACGGTCGCGGTTATCGCGCACGCAAACGGCGCGCAGATAAACGTGAGCCACGCATAACCTTCGGTAAACGGTATAAAAAAGAATATCATAAAAATGCCCGTAGCGACAAACCACACGAGCCCGAGAGATAATAGGATTATCAAAAGCCGTTTTTTGCCGGTATCCAGCTTGGGCTTTACAATCTTCTGCGTCGCGGAAGAGGAAATGATATCGTCCACCGTTATATTGTAAATTTCGGCAAGTTTAATAAGTACGCGAATATCGGGTATGGCCTCACCCCGCTCCCATTTGGAAACGGCTTTATCCGAATAATTAAGCATTTCCGCAAGCTGCAACTGTGTAAGATGAGCGTGCGTACGAAGCTCCGTAAGATTCTTTGCTATCGTTTCTTTTAACTCGTCCATAAGGATATTTTAACACATATCGGCAAAAAGTTCAACTAATTATGCCACTCTACCGTGAGTAGAGCGTGAAATTTTGTCGGTAGAGTTGAGTTTTTATTCAGTTTACCTATAATTTTAAATAGTGGATAACATTTTGCGTAAAATATGTTGTTTTTCCGATATTTGCGGTGATAATATAACTATAGCCGTATAACGGAGAGGCAAATATCCGTTACGGAAATAATATTTTTTAATCTGCATAAATTTCGAGGTGTTCTATTATGAATAATGATTTTGATATTTTTGTCGATTCCGCAGCAAACCTGACGGACGAAATGATTGCCGAAACAGGGATTAAAGTTATCCCCTTCACCTATACCGTAAACGGAGAGATAAAATCCTGTTACGAAAAAGACAAACCTTTTAAAGAAACCGCAAAAGCCTATTACAAGCTTTTATCGGAAGGCGCGGACATTAAAACCTCGCTCGTGTGCGAAGAGGATTTTATAAACGCCGTCGCCCCCTCTATGGAGCAGGGCAAAGACGTGTTGCTTGTGACGATTACGCAAGGGCTGAGCGGCACTTACGCGCAGGCAGTAAAGGCTATGAATACTTTAAAGGAAAAATTCCCCGACAGGAAAATGTACGTGATGGACAGCGCGAACGCTTCGCTCGGCGAAGGGCTTCTGGCGGTTCAGGCGGCACATATGAAATCCGCGGGCGAAAGCATAGAAGCGTGCGCCGCGTGGATTGACGAAAACAGATACAAAATGAACTCCGTCGTTACAGTGAACGACCTTAAATATCTTAAAAAGAGCGGCAGGGTTTCGACCATAGTGGCGATTGCCGGCGCGCTGCTGAACATAAAGCCTATGCTTCACGCAGACGGCGCAAGCCCCGCCATGCTCACCGTATACGCAAAGGAGCGCGGCAGAAAGAAATCAATCGACGCAATGGTGAAAAAATTTGCCGAAAACGTAATCGACCCCGCAAACCATACCATAGCTATAACCCATTGCGATTGCGAGGCAGAAGCGAAAGAGCTTGCCGAAAGATTAAGGCAGCTTGGCGCAAACGATATCGTAATCGAGTTTTACGACCTTTGCACGGGCTCGCACGTGGGCCCCGGCACGCTTGCACTCTTCTTTATGGGTAAGGAAAGGCGTACCGCCGCAACCGTAGCCGAGCACAAGAAATTCGGACTGTTCGCAAAGAAAAACGCGTAAATTTTAACCTCATTCGTCCGCGCCTTCACGGCGCAGACACCTTCCCCGTCGGGGGAAGGCTCAAATATAGTAAAAGCTCCCGACAGGGAGCTTAAATTTTATCGGAAATATGAGCTTCCTATTTGAGGAAGCTGTCCCGTAGCTTGCGTAAGGGACTGATGAGGTTAGCTTTAATGGAATTTATCGTAATCGAAAGCCTCTTTCTTTTCTTTGAGTAAGTAATCGAGGAAGCACTCGCAGCCGTCGTAAATATCGCGATACGCCTTTTCGAAGTCGCGCGTGTACCACGGGTCGGCAACGTCGCGCGGGCGCGAGGTGAACGAGCAGAGCTTGGATATTTTCGCGCCGTACTCCCCGCCCGTCAGGCGCAGTAAATCCAAAAGGTTGCTGCTGTCCATAACGAGGATATAGTCGTTATTTTTGACGTCGGAAAGGCTTATCTGCTTTGAGGTGTGCCCGCCGATAATGCCGTGCTCGGAAAGCGTCTTTTTGGCGGGAGGATATATGGGGTTGCCCTCCTCACAGTCATGCGTGGCGAAAGAAGTTATGCGGAAGCTTAAATCAAGCCCCCTTTCCTTTACCATTTTTTTGAATATCAGCTCAGCCATAGGCGAACGGCAGATATTGCCCATACATACGAAAGCTACGTTTATCATACAAACCACTCCTTTAATTAATCGCCGATTTTAAGCTTTTGCCAGCCGCCCCCGTCGGGCACGTAATTTTCTATAAAAGAAATCAGCTTGTCGGCGTCGTCAAACACTTTGTACATTTCGCCGCACTTAAAGGTCATAAATTTACGCTCCGCAACGGTGTTCATAAACTTTTCAAGGTCGTCGTAATAATCGAGAGTGTTGAGTATCGCGATAGCCTTGTTATGCCTGCCTAGCTGCTTTAAAGTCAGCACTTCGAAAAACTCCTCAAAGGTGCCTATGCCGCCCGGAGTTATTATAAAGGCTTCAGCCTCGTCCTCCATTACGAACTTCCTTTCGGACATGGTTTTGGTGTAAGTTATCTTGTCGCAACCGTCGAAAATAGCTTCGACGCTTTCTTCCCTGAAAAACTCGGGGATAACCCCGTGTACAAAGCCGCCGCCCGCTTTAAAACCGCGCGCAGCCGCGCCCATAAGCCCCGTAGCGCCCGCGCCGAACACGAGCGAATGCCCCTTTTGCGCAAGCTTTTTTGCGAGTTTTTCGGTTTCTTCGATATATATTTTGTCAATATGCGCGCTTGCCGCGCCGAAAATACAGATTTTCATAATTTGCCTCTTAAAAATATAGTACTCTTATATTATATTCATTTTTAAGAAAATGTTAAATTTTAATAAAAGCCTTGACAAACTTTCAGATTGCGAATATAATATAAATGAACAAGGGCGATAACCGATTGAGGTTAAGCGACGGTTAGCCTAAGTTGTTCAATTAAAATAACTGTCCGACTTTGACCGAGGGGCAGTTATTTTTTTATACGAATTCGGTTTTTATTTTATATCGGATTCGCCGAGCAAATAATCGGTTGTAACACCGAAGTACCTTGCAAGTGTTACCACTACCTGCGCATTCGGTATCCGTTTACCTTTTTCCCAGTAATTTATTCCGCTACAACTTAAACCTGTGTCTTTTGCAACTTGCAATTGCGACAACCCTTTTTCATTTCTTAATTCCTTTAATCTTTCCATCAACTCTTCCATAACCAAATATTATCACATTTGTGGTAAAATTGCTTGACATTTCACATTTGTGAAAATATAATAGTTACCACAAATGTGAATTGTAAGGAGTTAAATTATGAAAAAATCAACTATTTTGGAAGTATTTCAACGTGACAGAGGTATGTCGCCGAATATACCTATGAGCGACGAATATTATAAACTTATTGCAAAAGTCTGCGATTTAGAAAAAGAGTTTATGAAAAAGATAGAAGCAGAACCAGATTTAACTAAACAGTTACAAGAACTTGAAAACGCTATTGACGCAGCCTCCTCCGTCGAAATAGACAATTATTTTGTGGAGGGCTTTAAAATCGGGCTGCTGATAGGCATTGAGGCGAGCGAGCCGTACGAGCCGAGCGGACTTTAAACGTTATAATAGATAACGGTAAAAATTACGGCAATAAGTATAAGCGCGATACCGACGATAAGCACATACGCTACGCTGCGCGGTTTTTCGCGCTTTGCCTTACGGTATTCGTAATAGTCTTTATATTTACGCTTTGATAAATCGCGGCGGAAAACCTCGAAAACCATTCGAAAACCGTAGCCTAAAATATCGAAAGCGCCGCCGTTGCTTGCGAAAATTAAAAGCCCCACGCCCGCAAAACATATTCCCGACACAAAAAAACCGTCGGAAAGTATGCGCATAACCTCCTTTATTCGGGTCTGCGCATAGATATTTTCTATGCTTACGACGGCGAGGACGAATAATAGCCCCGCCGCCAAGCATACCGCGTACCTTATTATATTTTTTTTGTTGAGCTTACTTTCATTCGATTTCGGCTGTATATCTGTCGTATTCGGCATCGTTGCAATAAACAAAATGTTCCTCAGATATTTCCCGCATTCGCGGCTTATCGACCGAATAATCGTGTTCGGCGATAGGGTTGTATATTATCCTCTTCCTGCGCTTTTCCGACTCGGGGTCGGGCAGAGGGATTGCGGATAAAAGCGATTTCGTGTATGGGTGTAACGGCTTTGCGAACAGTTCGTCCGCGGGCGCGAGTTCGACCATTTTACCGAAATGCATCACGCCGACTTTGTCGGAAAAGTATTTTACGACCGATAAATCGTGCGCAATGAACAGTATGGTAAGCCCTAACTTGTGCCTTAAATCGTTTAACAGGTTTATAACCTGCGCCTGAATTGATACGTCGAGCGCGGATATCGGTTCGTCGGCAATTATAAGCTCGGGCTTCATAATCACCGCCCTTGCGATGCCTATCCTCTGCCGCTGCCCGCCTGAAAATTCGTGCGGGTATCTGCCCGCGTGTTCGGGCACAAGCCCTACGAGGTCAAGCATTTTATAGACCTGCTCGTCGATGTATTTTTTATCCTTTACGCCCTGAATTATAAGCCCTTCGGCTATAATTTCACGTACGGTCATGCGCGGGTTAAGGCTTGCGATAGGGTCCTGAAAAATCATCTGAATTTTCGTCGCGAGCTTTTCTTTCCGCGCAATGCGCTCGTCCTCTCTGGCTTTTTTGATATTTTCGGTTTGCTCGCGCAAAACCGCCGCGCACCTTTCACGAGCGGCGGCAAGCTCTTGTTCGCGCTGCGCCTTATCGTCGGCGTAACGCTTTTTTATTTCCGCCTCTACCCTTTTACACTCTGCGCGCGCGGCGGCGGCTTTTTCCTTGTATGAGCCGGTGCCCGCGCAAATCCTCTTTCCATCGAAATATACGCTGCCGCCCGTCGCGTCGTACAGCCTTATTATCGACCGGCCCGTTGTGGTTTTGCCGCAGCCGCTTTCGCCGACAAGCCCGAAAACTTCGCCTTTTTTTATTTCGAAGCTGACGTCGTCAACCGCTTTCAGCACCTGACTTCCCGCCTTGAAATACTGGCAAAGGTGTTCGACCTTTAATAATACGTTGTTATCGTCCATTTGCAGCCTCCCTTGCCTCTTTCATGCGCGCTATCCTTGCCGTAACCGTTTTTGGCGGCTCGACCTTGGGCGCGTCGGGGTGTAAAAGCCACGTCGCCGCGGAATGCGTTTTTGAAATTTTAAACATAGGCGGTTGCCGCTCGAAGTCTATTTTCAGCGCGTATCTGTTCCGCTCGGCAAAGGCGTCGCCCTTGGGCGGATACACCATATTCGGCGGTGTGCCGGGGATTGCTTCGAGCTTTTCCTTTGTTTCGAGGTCGGGCATTGACGATAAGAGCGCCCACGTATAGGGGTGTGCGGGCGAATAGAATATATCTTCCGCCGTGCCTATTTCAACAATTTTACCCGCGTACATAACCGCGACTCTGTCAGCCATATTCGCAACCACGCCCAAATCGTGCGTGATGAATATGACCGACAAATTGCGCCGGGCTTTTACTTTGTTTATAAGTTCGAGTATCTGCGACTGTATCGTCACGTCGAGCGCGGTGGTCGGCTCGTCGCAGATAAGGATATCGGGGTTTGCCGAAAGCGCTATCGCGATAACAATCCTCTGGCGCATTCCGCCCGAAAATTCGAAAGGAAACTGGTTGAACCGCTTTCCGGGGTCGGGTATGCCAACCTCTTCCAAAAGCTTCAAAGCGCGGGTTTTTGCCATACGGCGGGTAACCTTGTATACAACCCCGCTCGCCTTTTCCTTTAAATAGTCTATCATAGCGACCGCGCGTTCGTCAAAGTTTATATTTGTGTTTGCGATACTTTTTTCATATACCCGCCTTACGCGCAAAACAATGTTACGGATATCGTTTTTCGCCGCCTCCGGGTCGATAAGGTTTTTATCGGCGACCTTCCATGCCGGCGGGTTGCCCTTTGCGGCTCTTTTATCGTAGGCGGCTTTCTGTCTTTTATACCGCTTTTCCTCTTTAATATTGCCCGCTATGCCTGCGTAATAAGCGGCAACCGCCGCTTTTATGCCCGAAGCGAAAGTATACGCGGTGTTGTCCTTTATGATTTCAAGTCTGTCTATTCCGTTTTCGACGGCTTCGACAAGCTGTTTTACCGCGCTTGCAACATCTTTTTTATCGGGGTTTTCCTCTTCGAAAACGGGCAGAAAGGTATCAATCACTTTAATTGCTTCGCGTTTATTCTTGCACGATTGTTCATGTGCATACTTCAACCCCTCTTTTTCGAGAGAAATGAAATCGAGCATAAAATTATCGTCGAGATACCCCCGAAGAAATTTATTGAGCTGCTCCACGCCCATTTCGGGCAGAGGCTGCCCCGAAAACGTAAGATAATAGCCCATAGCGAAAAAGTTGGGTTTTGCAAAAGCCGTGGCTTCCGCAAGTATCCGCCTTATTTTTTTCAAATCTTCGGCAAGTTCGGGATACGCCGCAGAACGCTCCTCTTCACGCTGTTTATTAAACAAAACGTCCGCCAAATCCTTTATTTTGCGGGTAAACGGGGTTTTGACGGCTTTGCCGACCTTGTCGAGAAGGTTTTTCAGCTCTTCCGCGCGTTCGTTTACAACGTACGTCTGTACGCTTTCCGCGGCAACCGAAGCTATTTCCGCCGCGTCGCGCGCGACGTCTTTAAAGGAATTGTTTTCCAGCCTGAAAAGCACGTCGTCGATTTCATGAATACAGTCCTCCGCGGCCTCGTAAGCCTTGTTGTAGGCGTTTTCAAGCTCTAAATGCTTATACTCGAATTTGTTGAAATCGGCGCACTTTCGCTTGTTTTCCGCCTTAACCGCGTCGCTTGCGCCGCGGGATAAATCCATAGCGGCGTTTATGCGCGCAAGCATTGCGTTGAAGTCCTTGCGCGACTGCTTCTGGCTGAGTTTGCCTTTTATGAGCATTGCTTCGGTCATCTGCTTGCCGACGCGCATTATGGGATTGAGCGACGACAGCGGGTCCTGATAAATCATGGCTATCTTATCGCCGCGCAGGCGGTTGAAGCTTTCTTCGGAAATTTTCATTAAGTCCTGCCCGTCGTAGATTATTTCGCCGCCGTCCTTAATCGCGTTGCCCGCGAGTATGCCCATTATGGCGCGGTTTGTAACCGACTTGCCCGAGCCACTTTCACCCACTATCGCAAGCGTTTCGCCCCTGTATAAATCAAAGGAAATGTCCCTTACCGCCTGAACCTTGCCCGCGTCGGTACGGAATGAAATTTTTAAGTTTTTTACTTCGAGTTTAAGTTCTTCTTTATCCATTTCAACCCTCCGAACCGCGCAGCCCCGGATTGAACGCGTCGCGCAAGCCGTTGCCGAACAGATTGAAACATATCATTAATAGCGAAATCACGATTGCGGGGAAAAGCATAAGGTGCGGGAAATTAGTCCAGATAGCCGACGCGTCGGAAAGCAACGTGCCGAGGCTGGTCGTCGTGGAATTGCCGAGGTTGACAATGCCGAGGAAGCTCAACATACTTTCGTTGAAAATTACGCCGGGGATTACGAGCGCGGAAGAGGTTATAATCATACCGAGCGAGTTGGGGAAAATGTGCTTCCAGATAATCCTTCTGTCCCGCGCGCCGAGCGTCCTTGCCGCGAGCACGTATTCCTGATTTTTGAACCTGTAAAACTGCGTCCTCACGGTGGAAGCGGTGCCTATCCAGCCCGTAAGCACGAATGCGAACAGCAGGCTCGGGATAACCCCCACTTTCGCCGCGAAATGAAGCTGGAAAAGGGTTGCGAGCACTATGAACGGCATACCCGACAGAATGTCGCTTATACGCTCCATTATAAGGTCGGTCTTGCCGCCGTAATAGCCCTCTATCGCGCCGTAAACCGCGCCTATGAAGAGGTTTATGACCGACACGAAAAGCGCGACCATAAGGCTCAATTTAATACCGCTCGCGAGCCTTAACGCAAGGTCGTAGCCCTGACTGTCCGTGCCGAATAAATACTGCGGCTCGAACCCGTTAACGTATCTGTAATAGTTATAGTACAAAACGCGCACCTTGTATTCGGCGTTTTCCGCGCTGCTGCCGCCGCCCGCATACTGATAATAAACGGGGTTGCCCGCTTCGTCACGGAGGTAGTTGTCTTCGAGCGTGAAATTATTGTCGTTATAGGAAATAACGGATGTTTTCCCGCTTGAATTTACGCGCAGGGGATTTAAACGCGAATCCATTTTGTACCAGTAATTCGCCTCCGTCGTATCGGGGCAGTATTCGTTGTTTGCAACGAGCGGATACAGGACGCGCAGGCCGGTACTGTTCTGCCACTCTACTATTTCCGCGTATTGCGACTGAGGAATCTGTCTGTAAATAAACCCGACTTCGAGATAGGTTTCGAGCTTTATCGGGTAAATCGCCGAACCCGCGGACTGCTTTTTGTCGCCTATTTTTTTAACGGGCTGATAATACCCGCCCATAGCGTCCTTGGAGTTTACGCCGCCCTTACCCTCGCCGTCCTCCGCGCCGATGCCTATGGAAAGGTTGTAGATAAGTCCCTTTTCCGAGCTTTCGCGCGAAACGGTGCCGTCGGCTATGCCGATTTTGGAAAGCGCGATATTACGCGGAACTTTCCTTGCGTAATACGGGTCCATAAAAGACGAATCGTAACGCGTGTTGAAAAGCGGCGCGAAAATCGCGAACAGCACGATAAGCGCGATTATTATCGCAGCCACGACAGCCGCCTTGCTTTTACAGAAGCGATTGAAAGCGTCGCGGAAATACCCGACGGGTTTTGTAGACAGAGATTTGTCGTGATAAACGTCGCCGCCGTCGGCGAACTCAAATTTTTCTTTGGGAATTTTATTGAATTTATCGTCCATTTTATCTTTCCCCCATACGTATTCTCGGGTCGATAAAGCCGTAGCTTATATCCACCACTATGCCCGCAAGCAAGCCGATAAACGTGTAAAAAACGGTATCCATCATAAACACGTCGTAATCGAGCAGCTGAATTGACTGAATATACAGCTTGCCGACGCCGGGGATAGAGAAAATCTGTTCGATAATCATAGACCCGCCGAGTATGGATATAAAGCTTGAAATTATCATGGGAAGAATCGGAACCATAGCGTTGCGCATCGCGTGGCGCACGGTTGCCTGACCGCGGGTAAGCCCCTTAGTCCTCGCGAGCAGCATATAGTCCGACGTAAGCGTTTCGGTGAGCTCCGCACGGGTATAGCGGCACAGCCCCGCGATTTCGCCGAAGGACAGCGCAAGCACGGGCAAAATCATACTGTAAAACATTTTGGGCGAAAACCACGAGCCGCCCGCGTCCGCTAGCGAGGATACTATCGCTGGGAACCAGCCCAGCTTATAGTAGAAAAAGTACTGCACGAGGAATGCGTACACGTACGACGGCACCGAAATAAAAATCATGGTCGCCGTGCTGATAAACGTATCCTGCCATTTATTTTTTTTGACCGCCGCAAGTATGCCAAGAAGCAGACCTATTGGTATCGAAAACAGCAACGAATACAGGTTTACGAGCACGGTAGGCGCGAGCCTGTCGACGATTACGTCCCACGCGGGGGTCAGCGTGGAAATATACCAGCTTGTGCCGAAATCCCACGCGGTGAAAATATTTTTGAGATATATGCCGTACTGCACTATTATCGGCTTATTGTAGCCCAACGCCTCCCAGCGCGCCTCGATTACAGCCGCAAGGTTTTTATCGGTCGGCAGAGTGCGCGGCAGCATGCGTACGAGCACGAAGCAGACGGTAATTATTACGAAGAACGAAAGGAGCATCAACAGCACCCTTTTAACTACGTATTTGAACATTCGCATAATCTGTTACCTCCGAACAGGCAGACAGGTAACGGGAGTTTTCGCCCCCCGTTACCCCTTTAATAACCCGTTAAAAATCAAACGTAGCTTAATTTGCCGTTATTGTCTTTTACGAACTGCGCCCACTGGTCGTCGTTGTAGTTATACACCAGTAGCCTTAATCCGCCGAAATCGTACATAATATTGTAGTTTTCGGTATAGTAGCTTACTTTGTATGAAAGTATGGTGTTGTTCGTCATCGAAGCAAGCGGAATAGAATAATACTTTGCAAGATACTTTTCCTCCAGCTGCGAGGTAATGGACAGCTTTGTCGCATTGTCCGCCGTGGCGTATTGCCCCACGCCCATCATGCTTTGGCTCCACGCCTGCCACGTCATCGTAACGTCCTTGCCGCCTACGTTGAGCGTAACCGTTTCGGTCGTGGGGTCCCAGCAAGCCGCTTCGTTGAGGTCGTAATTGTCGGGGTCCATATAAACCTGGAAGTTACGGAAAGGATAGAAAGCCGCTCCGCCCCACGCGCCGTAGCCTATGGCGAATTTTCCTGCGGGAACCTGCGAATAAGGCGTATCCACGTTGCCGACCGCTTCGAGGGTGATTTTGCCGAAGCCGGAGCCCTCCGCCGCGGCGTTCAGATATTTTTCAAGGAGCGCGACCTGCTGCTGATGGTCTGACGTAAGCGCGCCGCCCGCCCATGCAATCCTTATTTTTATATTGCCGCCCGAATATCCGTATTCGGAGTCCGCAGTGATTTCGGAATATGCGGTTTTCATAAGCTCTTTCGCTTCGGTAAGGTTGTAGCCGGTTATCGAGCCGTAGGCCTCCTCGAGGGTTTTATAAGTTTTATCCGCGCCGTACTCAACGCCGTAAAGGTTGCATATGGCCTGCATAGCTTCGTCGCTCTTGCGGTAGCTCGAATCGGGGTCGTTGAATATATCGTAGAAGTACAACCCGTTCATAAGCGAGTATGCGGGGTGATATCCCGCCGTAGCCGAAACCCACTCCGAACGGTTTATCGCAAGGCTGAACGCTTTGCGGAAGTTGTCGTTTCTTACAACGACGCTGTTCTCGTTGCCCTCCGCGGAGTCCATACCTTTAAGCGCGTTCAAATCGGTATTGAAGTACAGATAAGTCGTGTACGTATCGTCAACCGAATACAGCTTGTCGCTCGTCCTGTACTGCGACATTTTCGTCGCGGACGGAGTCCAGCTTGTCAAATCGCCTTTAAGGAATACGCTTTCGGCCGTGTCGGGCTGAATTACGTCTATAACTATTTTAGAGGTCTGCCACTGGCGCACGTGCTTTCCGTCCACCTCGAATTTGGTGTGCGACACGAGGTTGCCGTATTCGTCGCGGACAAGCTCGCCGTCGTCGTCCTTATCGAACCCGTACCAGTTTTCATTGTGCACGAGCACGAGCTGCCTGTCGGCTTCGTAGGTCTGCAATTTGTAAACCCCGTACGACATGGTTTTATCCACGCTCGTGCCGTAGGAAGTAGTTACAAGCTCGCCGGAGGTGTCGAAGTTGGCTTCGTACAAATCCTTGTATACGAGCCAGGTAGCGCCCGTAAGCGAAGAAAGGAAATACCCCTTCTCCTCATATGTGTTCAACACGTAGCGGATAGTATAGTCGTCCACCTTATACAAGCCGACCTTGTCAAAATCCACGTGGGCGCCCGTGCCGCTTATATAGAAAAGAAATTCCTTATAAAGCTCCTCGTTAATCTGCGTTTTGCCCTCGTCGGTATAAATGGACATATCGAATGCGGATAAATACTGGTCGATAATCGTGTAAACCGCCTGCTTATTGTCGTCGGTTACCCGAATATAGCCGTATGCATTTGCCGCTCCGTCGAAAGCCGCGTACGCTTCGGGCTCAATAAACTCGCGTTCGTATAAATATTTGAACGAATACGGCGCAACGGTCATCTCTTCCGAGTTAAGATTGATATAAACGTCTTTGGAGGTCAAGTCAAACGAATAGTCCGGCTCCTCGTCATCACCGTACGGCGGAACGGCGGGGCTGTAAATAGGCGCGTCCGAATTGTAGAACGCCCTCGCGCCCGCAAGCGCGTTTTCGCCTGATATATACAGGTTCGCGCGGTAGTTGCGCATATCCGAACGAAGAAGCTGCTCCATAGAATACAGATAATCGTCCGCCGTTATTTTTTCGCCGTTCTGCCAGCACGCGTCGGGGTTGAGTTTGATTTCGTAAACATATCCCGAATCCGGCGTGCCCGTAAAAGCAGAGCCGTATTTCGTAAGGTCTGATAAGTTCGAGGCCGTTACGTCGTTTACCTCGGTCGCCATTTCATACACCCACTGGTAAATGCTCTCGTTTGAATCGTCGATAGATATGTCCACAAACGGACTTGCCACAAAATCGAGGATTGCCCTGTCAACGTCCATTTCCCACGTATGCGGATTCCAGTTGGTAGCAAGGGACGACGCATAGTCGTTATAAGTATAGCCGCTGTTTTCCGACTTGGGCGCGCACG
This sequence comes from uncultured Clostridia bacterium, assembly GCA_947572415.1. GTDB lineage: Bacteria > Bacillota > Clostridia > Christensenellales > Borkfalkiaceae > Coproplasma. Next base: position 52,702 of record CANPBT010000004.1, read on the forward strand.
CGGAAATAAACCCTGCGGAAGCGGTTGTAATAACCGCAAACGCCGCCATAACCGCCGTTGTTTTTTTTGTTTTTGATGTCATCGTTATTACCTCCGTTTTTAGTTTGTCTGATTTTAAAAGCTTTTATAATCGGATAATATATTTTGTGTGAGGTTTAACCTCACACGGCGGATATGAAAATATCCGCTTAAAATTGCATATTTTTATGCCTTTTTAATCAATTTATTTTAAATTTTGCTTATAATACCATATATCGGCTTACATTGTCAAATAAAATATGAATAAAATGTGATAATTTATTAATATATATATGAAATTACACTAATATTTGTATATTTTCAGAATTATTTGCATAATTGTATAAATATGCACAATAGCCCGAACACTGTGAAAAAGAAAACCCCCTGTTGCGGAAAACCGCAACAGGGGGTTATACTATTTAAAAATTTTGTGTAGCATTTAATTTGTTCAGTTTCGGCGTTTCATTATTACTACTACCGCCGCACCGACACAAGCCAAGGCGATTACAACAGATATGACCGTTATGGCTATTACCACCGAATTATCATTATCCGGCTTTAAATCCGTATTGCCGCCCACGTTAGCCTCGTCGTTGGGGTCATTACCATCGGGAGGAGTTATGGGCTTGTCGGGGTCAACCACAGGAGGTTCGGGCTCGTCAGGGTCAACCACGGGAGGTTCGGGCTCGTCAGGGTCAACAGGTAATTCCGGAATATCGGTAATTATTATTTCTCCGCCGGTTCCAGGAATAGATTCAGCTTCGCCTTTTACCGATACCGCAACTTTAACAGGTTCAATAATTTCAGTATCTTTTTCTGTTAAGCGATGTGCAGCTTCTATAGCTATAAACTTAATTTCTATTTCGTTGCTCGATTCAAGCTCGCTGTTAGAAAGTTCAAGTTTGCCTTCTGCCGTAACCTTATTCGTAATATCTTTACCGTTAAGCGTTACACTGTAAACCATATAACCGCTGTCGGGCTTGATATCGTAGGTACAGTTTTCACCGGGCTTTAAGGTCTTAACAGCGCCGTCCTCTTTGGAAAGCTTGCCGCCCCTGCCGTTTATGCTTGCGTATACCGTTTTGTTATCGCTTGCCTTATCCGCGGGAACAGCCGCTACCATATAGGGCGAGAAGCTTGAAACGGTAGCAACCAAGCCGAGTTTGGTAATTACGCAAGGTATTTCTTCAACGCCGAGGTAATTGCCTTGATTATCGTGTTTGTAGTGGAAAAGTTTGAAAGTAACGCCTTCGTCTTCGGGGCCGTAACCTTGAGGGAAGCCCAAAGCTATTTTAACGTAGCTTCCGTTGGGAATCGAAGCATACTGACCGCATATCTGCAAATCGATATCGTAAGTTTCACTCTTCTTGATATCTTCCTGCTTGATATTGATATCGCCGTTTTTATCGATTTCGTTGAGCATTGCGTCCTGGGTATCTTTATTGACGCTGTCGACTACCAAAAGCATCTGGCTTCTCTTGTTTTCAGAGATAATATTGCCCTCTTCGTCCTTGAAATCAACTTCCGACAAGTCGGAGTTGCTCAACAGCGTAGGCTGTGCGCAGCATTCTACCCAAAGTCTGCCGTCGTATCCGAATACTGCCGGACAAGCGCGATACAATCTGTCGAAAGTAAGGGGAATGGAATTCGGAAGTTTACCGGTCGTATACGTCGTACCGTCGGCCTTGTACCTGATTTGATTAGACCCTACGTTGGTGAACGAGAACGTATAAGTTTCCATATTGTGTTCGTACATAAGGCTGGGCATAAACCTGAACCTTAAAGTATGTTCGTCTACAAGCTCAACCAGCTTGCCGCTTTCCAAAGGAAGGAATTTAGCGTACTCGCCTATATTCTCTTTACTGTGCTTGGTAGTATAAGTTATGCCGATTTCTTTATCGGGGTCAAGTACGCGCAGAGGCTGGTCATAAGTAATTTCGTAGACTTTTACGTACTTTTCGTCCATAAGGCTGCTGTTCGGAGCCCTCATGGAGTCGTTTATGGTATTGCCTTCCGTTACGCTTGCGTTGGTCTTGGAAACGTAAGGCGCGGGAGAATAAGTACCGTAAGCTTTATTTTCGAACACGGCGGAAATAACCGTGATGTGGTCGCCTATATCCTTATCGCCCTTATTATAATCGTGGCTGTAATACATGTTGGCTATCCCGGCGGCGGGGTCGGGAATTATGGGTTTGCCGTTAACAAGGTAATCGGGATTATAATTCAAATCGGGGTCGGAGTCTATTACCGCAAACTGCGAATAAAGCGCCGAGGGGGGGTTGGTAGTTTTCGTCTGAACGCCGTTATCAAACGTTGCAAGATCGTCATTAAAATATACTTTATAGAATGCCGCAAGGTCAATCCAGCACGTCCAGTTTATTTCGCCGTCCCTTAAATCGGCAGTACGGTAAATTATGTGCAAATTATCTTCTTCCGCAAGCCTTATAGCGCTTTTGCCGTTATAGCTTATTTGTTCATCGTAAGCCATTACGTCTAAACCGAATTCGTCCTTCGTACCGTCGCCATAAGGCGTGTACTGTATAGAACGCACCAAACCGTTCGAATCGGTCTTGCAGCCGTAATCGTAACGGGCAAGCTCGGGATATTTAAGCTCGTAGCCGGACGAAGAAATATAGCCGTCCGTAATATGGTGTTTATCATTAGTTGCAAAACCCATATTCATATATTTATTTCTGTCCGTACCGGTGCTGTTCCAGGTAACGTCAACCGCATACCAGGCGCCTTCCTGCGTCTGCTCTTCGGAAGCCGCGTAAGAAGCCGCAGCGGGGGCGTTGCCATCTACCTCTTCATCTTCCGTTACGGCGTTTTCCAGCCATATATAGTTCCAGGCGTGCGCGGTGGTTCCCTGAGAAAATTCACCCTTGCTGTCTTTTGCTTTGCTGTAGCCGGATACCACAAGGCAGGGAATGCCGAGCTTATCCATAACGGCTTTATATGCGGCGGAATAGCCTCCGCAGACCGCCGTTTTGTTTACCAAAGCGCCGAAAGCCGTGCTTACGGCGGAAGCGCTCGAAACGCCCGTTTCAAGGTAATCGTCAAGCGCGCCGAAATCATATACAACGTTTTCCGCGATATATTTGTTTACGTACCTTGCTTTAAGTACGTCTTTCGCCATACCGTACTTATCGTCTTTCGCCGCCTTTTCCGCTTCGTCCGCGATTTTGTTAACTTCGGCATAGAAAGAGTTAAGCGCCTTGTTTACGTCTATTGCGGAAGTGAAGCCGTTATCGTGATAGGCGTTCGCTTCCCTGCCGCTGTCTATAAACGCAGAGTAAACGCCGTTTTGGCGGCCCGCGCTTATAGTCAGTTTGTAAAAGTCTATATAGAAGAGTTCGGGGTGATCCGTAAGGTACGCGTCGCGCGCGGCGCTGAACGCTTTGGGGATAGTCAAATCTCCGTCAATTACCCATTTTTTAATTTCTTCCGAAGTAGCGAGCCCCTTAGCGGTAAGCGAATATTCAACTTTACCGTCTATAAAGTCGCCGGATTTCTGCATTTCTTCAAAAGCTTTGTAAAACTTTTTAGCGAGAGTGTATTCCTGTTCGTTATTGTCTTTGTCGGTGGTTTTAAGATTATCGTAGAAGTATGTAGACGCAATTGTCTGAACATAATCTTCAGTTTCTGCCGATACCTTTTTTCCCGTGAACAGTTGCGCACCCGAAAACAGAGTAAGCGCATACGCCGCGGTTATACCTACCGTTGCAAGACGTTTTGTGAGTGATTTCATAAAACCTCCAAATTCAATTGTTGTGTGTAACTATAAACTTAAATACTGCATTTGTCAAGCGTTTGAACGTATTTTCTCGTTTTTGGACTATTTTTCAAGCTTTTTACACGACATATATATTATGGTATGTAAAAAAATGCCAAATCGTGCCTGAATCAGCCGAAAATGGCAAAAATAACCATTATCCTCGCAAATCCATATAATACCGCGCCGCGCACAATTAGCGCGCGGCGCGGATTTGGTGGACGAGTAGGGACTTGCACCCTAGTCTTACGGGTTTTATTCAGGCTTTCTACATACTTATTCCGCCGTTTGACTTTACGTATAAACGCCGACGAACGGGCTTTTATACGCGCATACCGCAAAATACATTTTTACGCGCGCGGTAAAACGCGCAAAAAAGTTTACCGCCTGATTAACGCCGTAATTCCGCCGACGGTGAACGGATTACGACGGACAGCGTTAAGTTACGCTGCGCAAGCTACGCTTGCCGCTCTGTGAGCGGGGAAAGCGACAACTTTGGAATCGTTAGATTCTGCATTTAAATTTAAGTTTCCGTTTTTACAAAGCCGAGCCTTTGATATGCTTTTCCTGTCTGCCGCCCGCAATCGAATCTGAAACTCGCCCGAACCGTCATACAATATAATTATTATATCCCCTTTACATGAAAAAAACAAGCGAATTTTTTTGTTTTTTATTGACAAATTAACGCAAATATTATAAAGTTAATTAGATATGATTTACACCGTTACGTTTAATCCCTCGCTGGATTATTACGTACAAGTTAATAATTTGAAAAGCGGCGCCGTAAACCGTACGGCGAGCGAAAGACTTGCCGTAGGCGGCAAGGGCATAAACGTGTCACTCGCGCTCAAAGAGCTTGGCAACGATACGCTTGCACTCGGATTTACCGCGGGGTTTACAGGCAAAGCCATACGCGAAAAGGTTGACCTCCTGGGGCTTGACTACGACTTTATAGAAGTCGGCGGGCAGAGCCGTATAAACGTGAAAATCAAAAGCAATACCGAAACGGATATCAACGGTACGGGCGCGGTCGTTACCGCAAACGACGTGAACAAACTTGTAAGGAAGCTTAAAAGCCTGTTGAAAGAGGGCGACTGGCTTGTCGTCAGCGGCAGTATACCCGCAAGCCTTACCCCCACCGTCTATGCGGATTTATTCAGAAAACTGAAAAGCATTAAAAACATAAACTTCGTAGTGGACGCCTGCGGGCGGCTTCTGACGGAAACGTTGAAATTCAAGCCGTTTCTGATAAAACCGAATCTTACGGAAATGTGCGAAATTTTCGGGCTTAACTCGATACCCGACATAGAGGGCACCTTTTCTTTTGCGCGCAAACTGCAAAAAATGGGCGCGAGGAACGTAATAATTTCAATGGGCGGCTCGGGCGCGATTATGGTGACCGAAACAGACCAGTCGCTTTACGTGCGCGCCGCGCGCGGGCAGCTTATTAATTCCGTCGGAGCGGGCGACTCGATGATTGCGGGGTTCATACACGAATATCTGAAATCCGGCAACTACTTCTCCTCTTTGAACTTTGCAACGGCGGCGGGCAGCGCGTGCGCATTCACCAAAAACCTTGCCACGCGCGAGCAAATCGAGTATGTAGAGTCGCTTATGTTATGATTGAAATTTACTTCACGAAAAACAAGGACGTTTACCGAAAAGCGGAAATACTCATCGCGCGCAAATTGAACAGAGCGTTTACAATATTGCGCACAAAAAACGGCAAGCCTTATATCGAAGGCGACCCCTTATATTTTTCGATTACACACTCCGGCGGCCGCGCGCTTATAGCGATTTGCGACAAGCCCGTCGGCGTCGATATGGAGCTTTACGACACGAACGGCAGGCTCAAAAACTACAAGCACGTTTTAAGCCGTTTCACCGAGCGGGAAAAAAAACAGATTGACGAAAATTTTGAGTGCTTTTTTTTAAACTGGGTCTGTAAGGAAGCATATATAAAAATGAACGGCGGTACGCTTGCGCGCGATTTGAAGAGGCTGGAATACGCTTATGACAAATTATACGTTGACGGGCGCGAAGCCGACTGCGGTTACGCCGTGGTAACGGGTTACCGCACGGGCGCGTACGCTGTTTGCGCGAAAGGATATTCGGACTGCGAGCTTTGCGAATGTCCTTTTAAATTATTCAGAATACGTAAGGGAGAAAAACTATGACAGTTTTCGTAATCGCAATGGAAAAAGAGGCAAAGCCGCTGATTTCGGCAATGCAGACCGAGCGCGACGTCGAATTTTGCGGCAAACGTCTATTAACGGGCAGGCTTTACGGTAAGCGCTGCGGCGCGGTGATTTGCGGAGTGGGCAAAGTTAACGCCGCAATCGGCGCGCAGATTGCAATAGACGAGCTGGGCGCGGACGCGATAATTAACCTCGGCGTTGCGGGCGGACTTAACCGCACGGTCGAGGTAGGGAAAATTTACGGGATTTCGCACGCGGTGCAGTACGACTTCGACCTGACGCAGTTAAACGGCACGGCAGTGGGCACGCTGGACGAATGCAAGGATAATTACCTGCCCCTTTCCACCCCTCCCGTCTACCCGCTTAAAAAAATCGGCACGGGCGACAGATTTAACGACAGCCCCGACGATTTTAAGCTTCTGACAAAGGTTGTAAACGCCGATATCCGCGATATGGAGTGCGGAGCAATTGCGCAAGTGTGCATGCACGCAAAAGTAAAATGTCTGGCGTATAAGATTATTTCAGACCTGGCGGGAAGCGGCAGCACGACCGAGCAATACCTTTGTAACCTTTCGCTCTGCTTTTCAACCCTCGAAAGAGAACTTGAAAATATAATATCGAATATCTGAAATTAACGGCGCGCGGCGCCGAAAAGAGCTTATTATGGAAAGAATACCTTCGTTTTCGAAAAATCACGATACTTTATCCGTCGGGCTGCACGAATGCGGCACCGCTTACGGCGTTACCACTTGGGATTTGCGCTTCAAAAAACCCAACGGCGGCGACTACGTCACCCCGAAAGCAAGCCACACAATCGAGCATTTGCTTGCGACGGTTTTACGCAACTCCGACAAAAAGGACAATATCGTCTACTTCGGACCTATGGGCTGCCGTACGGGATTTTATCTTCTAACCGCTGGGCTCGATTACGAGGCAGTTTACAACCTCTTGAAAAGCAGCTTTGAGCTCGCCCTCGAATTTACCGAAGTGCCGGGCAACAAACGCGAGGAATGCGGCAACTATCTCGAACACGACCTTTCGGGCGCGATTGACGAATGTAAAAATTATTTAAGGATACTGAAAGATAATGATTAAGCTTGGCGGCGGCTGGGACGAACTTCTGGGCGGTTTGTTTTCAGATGAAAGATATCTCAAAATACGCGAATTTTTGAAATACGAATACAATAATTACATAGTCTATCCCGATATGTACGACCTTTTCAACTGTTTCAGATATACCCCTCTGAACGAATTGAAAGCGGTTATTCTGGGGCAGGACCCGTATCACGAACCGAATCAGGCGCACGGGCTCTGTTTTTCCGTAAAAAAAGGCGTGGCTTTGCCGCCTTCGCTTCAAAACATTTATAAAGAAATACAGAGCGATTTGGGCATACGGGAGCCGCTTTGCGGCGATTTGACAAAATGGGCGAAAGAGGGCGTGCTTTTGCTCAACACCACGCTTACCGTACGCGAACACCGCGCCAACTCGCACTCGAAATGCGGTTGGGCATGGTTTACCGACAGCGTAATAAAGCTTATTTCCGAAAACACGCAAAACACCGTTTTCATACTCTGGGGCGGCAACGCGAGAAGCAAAACTCCGCTGATTGACGGAAGCAAGCATCTGATTTTACAGTGCGCGCACCCCTCGCCGCTGTCGGCTTTCAACGGCTTTTTCGGTTGCAGACACTTTTCAAAGACAAACGAATACCTTTCGGCACACGGCAAAAAGCCCGTAGACTGGAATCTGAATACCTGACGAAATCTGAAAGAGGTAATTATGAAGTATATAGTAGTGCTCGGCGACGGTATGTCCGACTGGAAAATCCCCGACTTAAACAACAAAACCTGCCTTGAAGCGGCGCGCACCCCCACGCTAGATATGCTTGCGGAAAAATCGCAGGCGGGGCTGTGCACGACCGTACCCGACGGTATGAAGCCCGGCTCCGACGTGGCGAATATGTCCGTCCTCGGCTTCGACCCGAAGCAATATTACACGGGGCGCTCGCCTCTCGAAGCCGTTTCTATGGGAATAGAACTAAAGCCCACCGACGTAACTTTAAGGTGCAACCTCGTCACCCTTTCGGACGACGAGCCATATGAAAACAAGACAATGCTCGACTACTCCGCAGGGGAAATTTCCTCCGCAGAAGCCGAGGAGCTTATAAATTTTTTAAAACCGCATTTCGACGGCGATAAATTCAAGCTGTATGCGGGTATTTCGTACAGACACTGCCTTGTCGCCGACAACGGGATTACCGGGCATACACTTACTCCGCCGCACGATATTTCCGATAAAAAAATTACGGACAGTCTGCCGAAGGGCGAAAACGGCGGGCTTTACCTTGAATTTATGAAGAAAAGCTACGCGCTTTTAAAAGACCACCCCGTCAATTTAAAACGCATAAAAGAGGGCAAAAACCCCGCGAACAGCATATGGCTGTGGGGCGAGGGCACAAAGCCCGCGCTTGCCGCTTTTGAGAAGCTGCGCGGCAAAAAGGGCGGAATTATTTCCGCGGTGGATCTTGTACGCGGCATAGGCTTGCTTGCCGATATGAAGATAATCGACGTCGACGGAATTACGGGAAATTACGATACGAATTTCGACGGCAAGGCGAAAGCCGCCGTAAGAGAGCTTATAGGCGGGCTCGACTTCGTATATATTCATATGGAGGCGCCCGACGAATGCGGGCACCACGGCGACTTTAAGCACAAAATTTACTCGATTGAAAAAATCGACGGCGTTGTAAAGACAATCTGCGACGGGCTTTCCGCCGCGGGCGAAGATTTCGCCATGCTTATCTGCCCCGACCACCCCACGCCCGTCGCGTGCAAAACGCACGTATCCGAGCCCGTGCCCTACCTCCTTTATACGAACGCGACAAACCTTTATAACGGCGCGAAGCGGTACACGGAGGCCGAAGCCGCCGCAACCGGCGAATACGTACCCGACGGCTACAAGCTTATAGAAAAGCTGTTTGAAATAAAATAGTTAAAAGCCTTACCTGCACGGTAAGGCTTTTCTTTACTTTGCTTTAAGCTGATTTTTTTGCTTTTTATAGGTGTTGTTCGCCTCGTCGAGCATTGCCTTTTTAGCGGGTTGCGGCTCGTAATATCCGCGCGACTGCATCTGCGTAAACAGACAGAACTGGTTTTCCGCCACGCCCAGAAGATTTGTGGAAAAGTTTTTCCTCACCGCCTTGGTGCTACCCTCGAAAAGGGCGGTCGTATAAATTTCCATAAGCTGCTTTTCGGATTCGAGCATATCCTGCAAGGTATCTTTTTCATTCAAAGTACAGTCCATTTTGGTAAGTTTCATTTCAGCCTCCTATCATCGATAAAAGCGCGTTGAAACGCTGTTCGTGTTCGTCCGCGATTTTGGTAAACGTCGAAGCGAGGTCAACGTCGGTAAGCGTTTTCGAGTATGCCCTCGCCTTTTTGCACAATAGCCCCTCCGCGGTAAGCGCGTCGGATATCAGTTGTAATTCTTTACTTGTTATTTCGGTCATATAAATTACCTCCGTAACGGTTATTAACAAAAAAAATATATTTTATACGATTGACATGTCATATAAAAATATGATAAACTTGTCACATAAGTATGAAAAATATGTGTAAAATTGTCGCTTTGACGGGAGCGACGGGCGCGATGGGCGGCGAAGTGCTGTTAAGCCTTATGCGCTCGGACAAGCAGATTTCCGTCAGGTGCATAATTTACGAAGCGAAAAAAACAATACCGAAGTTCGTAAGAAAAATTTTTAAAAAATACAGAGAGCGGATATTCGCATTCAAGGGCGATATTGCGAGATACGAGGACTGCGTGAAGCTTTTGGACGGCGCGGAGTATCTTATAAACTGCGCTTCTATTATCCCGCCCAAATCCGACCATAACCCGCAAGGCACTTATTTGAGCAACTATATAGGCACGAAAAACCTCGTCGACGCGGTAATCGCGGGCGGTAACAAAGTCGCTTTCGTGCATATCGCAACCGTCGCGCTGTACGGCAACAGGTCAATGCCGCATATCTGGGGCAGAGTCGGCGACCCGATTATATCGAGCGACTACGACAGCTACTCCCTCTATAAGCTCAAAGCGGAGAGATATCTTCTGGAAAGCGGACTTAAAAAGTTTGTTTCGCTGCGGCAGACGGGGATTTTGCACAAATATATGTTTGCGAATAATTTAAAAGACGGACTGATGTTCCACACGCCGTGGAATTGCGTACTCGAATGGGTCACCGACGTCGACAGCGGAATACTCTGCAAAAACCTTATCGAGCGCGACCTCGACGAAAGGCTTGACGGCTTCTGGAATAGAGTATACAACATAGGCGGAGGGCAGAGTTGCCGCGCGACCGGCTTCGAAACGATGGACGCGGGCTTCGCCCTTATGGGTAGCGGAGCAAAGAAATTTTTCAAGCCGAACTGGAATGCCGCGAGGAATTTCCACGGCGTATGGTATACCGACAGCGACGAGCTGGAAGCTTACCTCGAATTCAGACACGAAAGCTTTTCCGATTTCTGGAAACGAATGGGCAAGAAATACCCCTACTTCAAGTTGGGCAAACTTGTCCCCGCGCCGATAATTTCGCAGCTGGCGATAAAGCGGCTGTTCAAAAACACCAACTCCCCCGCCTACTGGATAAAACACGGGAAGCAAGGCAGAGTGAAAGCGTTTTTCGGCGGAATGGACGAGTATAAGAAAATACCGTCAGACTGGAAAAAATATCGGTTGCTGTGCGAAAGCGAGGATTACGAAAAGCTGAAAGATAAAGCTTTTTTGAATAAGGAAACGCTTTTGAACCACGGCTACGACGAAAGCAAACCGCTTGAAGAGCTAAATATTGACGATTTGCAAAGCGCGGCGAAATTCCGCGGCGGCGAATGTATCGCCGAGGAATACGAAGCCGGAAATTTACACAAAAAAATTGCGTGGCGGTGCGGCGACGGACACGAATTTTTATCCACCCCCTACACCGTTTTAAAGGGCGGTTACTGGTGCCCGCACTGCTCGGAGCCCAAACCCTGGCGTTACGGCGCGCTGGCAAAGAAAATACCCTTTTACGCACAGCTTTATTACGACACGCACGGCAAGGACGAGGAAAACGACGTTTATCCCACCCCCGACGACGATGAAACTTTTATTTTGAATTAATTAAACCATGAAAGTAATTTTATACACATTTTCCGGCACGGGCAACACGCTCAAGGTTGCCGCACTGATAAAAAAATATATGAATGCGGACGTTACCGTTTACCGCGTTTCCGCAAAAAGCGGAAACGCGCCCGACGCGTCGGGCTTTGACCTTATCGGACTGGGCTATCCCATACACGCGTTCAACGCGCCCGAACCCATTTTGAAATTTGCCGAAAGTCTGCCGGAAGTTGCATACAGGCGGGCTTTCATTTTCAAAACCTCTGGCGAGGGATTGCATCTTAACGACTGCTCATCGCAAAAATTGATTCAGATAGTGCGGAAAAAAGGTTACGACGTAACGCTTGAAAGGCACGTGGTTATGCCTTACAATATGATTTATCGCCACTCCGAAGCGATGGCAAAGCAAATGTGGATATATGCGAAGGCGTACGTGGAATACATCTGTAAGGAGCTCGAAGGCTGTAAGCGCGAAAACGTGAAGCTGCCCTTTTACAAGACGTGGTACGCCCCTTTGCTGCGCGTTATAGAACAGAAGTTCGCGCATATTCACGGCCCGCTATTCAAAGTTAACGCAAACAAATGCCTTAACTGCGGAAAATGCGTCAAAACGTGCCCGCAGAACAATATCACGGTTGAAAACGGCAATTTCAAATTCGGGCATAACTGCGTTTTGTGTATGGGCTGCTCGTTCGGATGCCCCGCGGACGCTATAAACGTGGGGATATTCAAATTCTGGAAAGTAAACGGCAGTTACCGCCTCGAAGAGCTTGCGCACGATAACAGCGTGCAATTCCCGCTCGTCCCGAATTATGCAAGAGGCATATACAGACTGTACAAAAAATATTACAGAGAAGTTGACAAAGTATTAAAAAACGCCGGCATTGACGTAAACGCTTACAAGGTTTAGAGGGTTTTCCGCTAAACCTTATATTT